>NZ_JBBMGI010000006.1:0-165767 GCF_037908445.1 Corynebacterium sp. KPL2825
GTTGCCTTCGAGACGCTGACTTCCACCCAGGTGGATAAGCACGGTGAGGACAACCCGACCGATGAGGACAACCCGAACCACGTTGGTGAACACAAGGACATCAATGATGATGACCAGACTGTGACCTCCGAGGGCTCTGAGAAGACCCCGAAGATCACCACTAACGCTGACTTCGAGAAGGGCTCCCACGCAGTTATTGCTGGTGCCAAGATTATCGATGAGGTTACCTACGAGGGCCTGGTTCCGGGTAAGGAATACACCCTGAAGGCTGAGCTCATTAACAAGAAGGACGGCGAGACTGTTCTGGGTACCGGTGAAAAGACCTTCACCCCGGAGAAGTCCCACGGCATGGTCCCTGTCACCATCACCGTGAACGATGATGTGAAGGAGCCTGTCCAGGCTGCGGTTGCCTTCGAGGAGCTCACCTCCACCGAGGTCAATGACAAGGGTGAGGAGACTCCGGGTACTACTCCGGAGAAGCCGAACCACATCGCTGAGCATAAGGACATCGACGATGATGACCAGACCGTGATTTCCCACGAGGTTGAGGATCAGGACAATCCTGACGATGACACCTCCAACGGTGGATCCTCTAACGGTTCCTCTAAGGACAATAAGTGGTGGCTCATCCTGATTCCGGGCATCGGCTTGGGCAAGATCATCAAGGATCACTTCGACCACAAGGATCATGGCAACCACAACGGTGGCCACGGTGACAACACCAGCAGCCACAATGGTGGCCACGGTGACAACACCGGTAACCACGATGGTGGCAATGGTCATGAGGTCAAGGGTCAGGATGCCCCTAAGGGCGGCAACGCTGACAATGGACACGGCCGCGGCGTCGAGGTCCAAGGTCAGGAACCTGAAGAGACTGGTAACGCACTGCCATCCAACGCCGAGCGCGTTGAGATTAAGTCCGTACCGTCCGGCGCAACCGAGCTTGAGCCGGGTATGCAGGATTACATCAAGTAGTCCATAAGCATCGGTGAGGCGGCCCGCGGGTCGCCCCACCGGGGTTGAGACTTAAACACCAAAAATCCCCTCCAGGGTGTGACTGCACACGCTGGAGGGGATTTGCATATAACCTGCACAAGGTAGACAAAACGAGGAAGTAAAGGAAGCTAGCTATGGGAAAGCACGCGCAACCACAGCAGCCGGAAGAGAATGGAACTTCGCAGTATCCGGCGAGTGGGGAAGAAGGGGGCGTCGGCAAGCAGGGCATGGGCCGTGGCAAGCTGATCGCCATTATTGCGGCAATTGTTGTCGTGGCATTGGTATTGCTGCAGGTAGTGCTGTACCTGGCGCGCGATGATGAGGATGAGGCCGGCTCGGCGCCAGAGACGGTGGCCAGCGAGAGCGCACCGGAGGAATCCGGGCCGAAGTCGGATGCCTTCGTGGATGATTCGGGCCAGCAGGAGCACGAGTATGAGGCCGCGCCTGGTGAATTCAAGGGCTTTGAAGGCATGTCCGTGGGCATCGATGGCGAGTACGCGGCCGTGGACCCCGTACAGGTCACGGACCAGGGTGTGCTGCTGCCGCCACACGACGTCACCCGCGTGGGCTGGTACTCCGCCTCCGCCGTGCCAGGTGAGCCGGGCAATGTGGGCTCGAGTGTGATTACCGGGCACATTAACTACCAGGGCCAGGGCACCGGCTATGCGGAGAAGTTCACGAAGCTGAAGAAAGACCAGGAATTTACCGTGGTCATCGACGGCCAAGAGCGCACCTTCCGCGTGACCGAAGCGCCGTATCGCTTGCCCAAGGGTTCCGGCTTCCCGGACGTGGTCAACGATAAGCAGGGTAAGAACCGCCTGGTTCTTATTACCTGCGGCGGCCAGTTCGTTGGCGGCGCGCTGGGTTATGAGGACAACATCATTACCGTGGCAGAGCCGGTAGGCGAGCCAGAGCAGCCCGCCGAGCAACCGGCGGGGGAGGCACCGGCTGAAGCCCCAGCCGAGGCCCCGGCTGAGGCCCCTGCAGCCTAGCGGATACCTTTCAGGCGCCCTGTGGAATTGCCCACAGGGCGCCTTTTCTTATCCGTGGCACCTGGCATGTGGGTAGTGGGGTTGGGGCCTAAATATGAAATAATTTAAGGCAGTAACCGCCGCTGCCTGCGGCTTAGAAGGAGCATTTTCATGGATAATCCAGGCGAGATCGCCGGTCATATTGGCACGCCGCTGACCAGCAATGCCACCAAGGTATTGCTGCTGGGCTCAGGCGAGCTGGGCAAGCAGCTGGCCATGTCCTTCCAGAACCTGGGCCTTGAGGTCCACGCGGTGGACTCGTATGCGGGCGCGCCGGCACACCAAGTGGCGCAGTATAGCTACGTCGCCGATATCAAGGACGCCGGGCGCATCCTGCAGCTAGCGAAGGAGATTCGGCCGCATTTTGTGGTTCCGGAGGTAGAAACCGTTGCGGTAGAAGCGCTGGAGGAGATGGAGGCGCATAGCGACGCCATCGTGGTCCCCTCGGCTCGCGCCTGCGCCATGACGCAGGATCGCCAGTGCGTGCGCGAGGTGGCCGAGAATATTGGATTGCCGGTCTCCGCGTATCGCTTTGCTAGCTCCGTGGAGGAACTGGAGGAAGCGGTGGGGGAGCTGGGCTTTCCGTGCATTATTAAGCCGGATGTGTCCACCTCCGGCAAGGGCCATATGATTGCCCGCGATGAGGAGGATGTGCGCACTGCATGGGAGACCGTGCGGCGCGTGTCCTCGGATTCGCAGCGCGTGGTGGCCGAGCGCTTTGTGGACTTTGACCTCGAGGTTACCCTGCTGGCTATCCGTTCCATCGATCCGGCCACGGGCAAGCTGGCCACGTGGTTTAGCGAGCCTATCGGTCACCGCCATGAGCGCGGTGACCTCGTGGAGGAGTGGCAGCCTACCGGCATGAGCGAGATCGCGCTGGAAAACGCACGCTCGGTGGCCGCGCGCATCTCTAATGAGCTGGGCGGGCGCGGCGTGTACTGCGTGGAGCTCTTCGTTGCGGGCGATGACGTGTACTTTTCCTCCGTGTCCCCGCGCCCCGCGGATACGGCGATGCTTACCTCCTACACGCAGCGCTTTTCCGAGTTTGACCTGCATGCGCGCGCGATTTTGGGCTACCCCATTGACGCCACCCTGGTCACCCCGGGTGCCAGCGTGGTCATCCACGCGGACGAGGAGCTGAATGAGGTGGCCTATACCGGCGTCGCCGCGGCCCTTAGCTATGCGGAGACGGACGTGAAACTCTTTGGCAAGCCGGGGGCCTACAAGGGCCGCCGCATGGGTTTGGTCTCTTCTACTGCAGAAAATGTGGAAGAAGCGCGCGACCGTGCGGCTCTAGCGGCACACAAGATCGAGGTGACCACCACGCCGGGTCTGCTGGCGCAAGGCGGCGCCCGCGGCATCGATCCAGAAACCGAGAATGTTCCCGATATTGAGGTCGTGGAGTACGCAGGCGGCGTGGAGCTCGATCCGAAGCTCGCCTCCGGCGTGGACGACGCCGACTAGGAAGCGGGGCGCAGCATCGGCTGGTGGGGGACTCCCTCGTCGTCGAATAGCTCGCCTACCGGAGTAAAGCCAAAGCCGGCGTAATAGTCCACGAGGCCGGCCTGCGCCTCCAAGTAGAGCGGCTTGCCTGGGTGCATGCGTTCGCCTAGGTCTATGGCCGCCTGGAGAAGTTCGCGGCCGAGTCCCGTGCCGCGTGCGGCCGGCGCGAGCGCGAAGCGGCCGATTTGTGCGCCGGTGGCGTCGGCAAGCGCGGCGTCAGTAGGCGCGGCCGGAAAGACGCGGGCCGTGCCAAGCAGCTCGTGGGAGTCCGCGTCCCAGGCCAGCACGTGCACGGTCTGGGGGTCGGCGTCGGTGGCGTCAATCTCGGCATACGGGCAGCGCTGCTCGTGCACAAAGACATCCACCCGCAGCTTGTAGAGCTGGTGGACGTCCAAGGCTGCCAGTTGACCCAAGGGCGCGGCGGAAATGAAATGCGGCATGGGCTAGGCCTGCGGACCGGCGTGCTTGACCATCTCGTCCCACTCGACGATCTTGATGCGCTCGCGGCCGTGCGGTTCACCGGCGGCGCGCTCCGCGGCATCCAGGCGGTGCCAGCCTTCCCAGGTGGTCACGGCGATATCGCGGGAAGCCAGGAAGTCCAGGATGTCCTGCGGATCGCGCTTGGTGGCAGGCTCCAAGTCACCGGCCTTGTAATCGGCGATGAGCATGGTGGTGGTGTCCTTGGCATCGGACTTGGTATTGCCAATCAGGCCCACCGGGCCGCGCTTAATCCAGCCGGTGGTGTAGAGGCCAGGCAGCTTTTCGCCGTCGACATTGGCCAGCACATGGCCGCCGTCGTTGGGCATGGTGGCCTTGGTCTCGTCGAAGGGCACACCGTCGACGGACTGTGGGTGGTAGCCCACCGCGCGGTAGACGGCCTGGACCGGCCACTCGGTGTACTTGCCGGTACCGGTTACGGTGCCATCGCCGTTGAGCTCAGTGCGCTCGGTCTTGATGGCGGTAACGTGGCCGTCCTCGCCCAGCACCTCTACCGGGGACTCAAAGAAGTGGATGTAGAGCTTGTGCGGGGCATCGCCCGGCTCGCGCATAGCGTAGGACTCTAGCGTCTGGCATACCAGGTCGGTGGACTTGGCGGCGCGGCGTGCCTCCTCGGAGGCGGCGTCATATTCGATGTCCTCGGGGTTGACAATGACCTCAATGGTCGGGGACTCGTCTAGCTCCTTGAGCTCCTTCGGCGTGTACTTGGCCTGTGCCGGGCCGCGGCGGCCGAAGACGTGGACCTCCTTGGCGCGGTTTTTCTTCAGCGCTGCGTAGACATTATCCGGGATCTCGGTAACGAGCAGCTCGTCGGCGGTCTTGGCCAAGATACGAGAGACGTCGAGGGAGACATTGCCCACGCCCACGACGGCGACGGATTCTGCGGAGAGATCCCAGTCGCGCTCGAAGTTGGGGTTGCCGTCATAAAAGCCTACGAACTCGCCCGCGCCGTGATTGCCCTTAAGATCCTCACCGGGGATGCCCATGCGCTTATCGGCGGTGGCGCCGGTGGCGAAGATGATAGCGTCGTAATACTCGCGCATCTCCTCGACGGTGATGTCCTTGCCCACCTCGATATTGCCCAGGAAGCGGATCTCTTCTTTTTCCATAACGTTGTGCAGGGACTGCACGATGCCCTTAATACGCGGGTGATCCGGTGCCACGCCGTAGCGGATCAAACCGAACGGCGTTGGCATCTTTTCAAAAAGATCGATCTGCACATCGAGGTCGGATTTCACTAGAAGGTCAGAGGCGTAAATGCCTGCCGGGCCGGAGCCGACCACGGCGACGCGCACTGGGTTAGTCATGTGCTTAGGGTGTCCTTTCTTTCGTTGTGCTGCATATTCTACGCGGTCACTATGCGATAAAAACCACAGCATTACTAACCCCAGTTTAGGGCGGTCACGATAGGGCATAGGAGGGGGTAAATCGCGTACAGTGGAAGAGTCACCGCGTGTTAATAACTGTGATGGATGACATGAAGTTATGACACGCGTTAATTGTGTTCAAGTGACCGTGAATGAAAGGTAATTTGCATGTCTGCATCCCATTCCGCAGTTATCAGCACTATCGGCCGTGGCTTTGATGGCCTCGACGTGTCGGCCCTAGCCCAAGACTTGGGGGCGGAGTTCATCCGCCTCGAAGACTTTGACGCCACCGTCGCCGCTGTACTCGCTGAGGCGCCTGCTGCCGAGAACATCGTGGCGCAGGGCACCGGCGATATCACTTTTGATGCTGAGGTAGCTGCCGCCCTCGGCCTGCCTCTGGCCATCATTTCCGGCGCCCCGCAGCGCACCGGCGAACTGGCCCAGCAGAATGCGGAATCCTTGGGTGCCACCGTCGCTGGCATCTTCACCGATCTGGAGGCGGTTCCGGGCGCACTTGCCTCGCTTGGCGACGTCACCCCGGTCATGTCCGCAGACCTCTTCCAGAAGCAGCTCATTGACCAGGCCCGCGCGGCTGGCGCACACATCGTCTTGCCGGAAGGCGACGATGACCGCATCCTCGAAGCCGCTCATGTGCTGCTGCGCGATAAGGTTGCCAAGCTGACCATTCTGGGCAACGAGGCCGATATCAAGGCCCGCGCCGAAGAGCTCAAGCTCGATCTGGCTGGTGCCGAAATCATCAATCACCTCGAGTCCCCGCTGGCGGAGGAATTCGCCGCCGACTTTGCCGAGCTGCGCAAGAAGAAGGGCGTTACCCTCGAGCAGGCGCGCGAGACGATGCAGGATATCTCCTACTTCGCCACCATGATGGTCCACAAGGGCTTGGCCGATGGCATGGTCTCCGGCGCTGCTCACACCACCGCCCACACCATCAAGCCTTCCTTCCAGATCATCAAGACTAAGCCGAATGCTTCCGTCGTCTCCTCCATCTTCCTGATGGTCATGCGCGGCCGCCTGTGGGCCTTTGGTGACTGTGCCGTCAACCCGAACCCCACCGCCGAGCAGCTGGGTGAGATCGCGATTGTCTCCGCACAGACCGCTTCCCAGTTCGGCATCGACCCGCGCGTGGCCATGCTGTCCTACTCCTCCGGTACTTCCGGTTCCGGCCCGGACGTCGAGCGCGCCGTGGCCGCCGTAGAGGCCGCCAAGAAGCTGGATTCCTCCGTCAAGGTGGATGGTCCGCTGCAGTTCGATGCCGCCTGCGATCCAGGCGTTGCTGCGAAGAAGATGCCGAATTCTGAGGTTGCCGGACAGGCAAATGTTTTCGTCTTCCCGGACTTGGAGGCTGGCAATATTGGCTACAAGACGGCACAGCGCACCGGCGGCGCGCTCGCCGTGGGCCCGATTCTGCAGGGTCTGAACAAGCCGGTTAACGATTTGTCGCGTGGTGCGACCGTTCCGGACATCATCAACACCGTTGCAATCACCGCTATTCAGGCTGGAGAGAAATAAATGTCATACGTTCTGGTCCTTAACTCAGGTTCTTCCTCCGTTAAATTCCAGCTGGTCGATCCCGAATCCAGCGCCACGGATACCCCGTTGGTTTCTGGTTTGGTCGAGCAGGTTGGCGAGCCCCTCGGCGCTGTCACCGTGAAGACTGGTGGCGAGAAGTACAAGGAAGAGCTGGAAATCCCTACTCACTCCTTTGGCCTTGAGCGCGCTTTTGCCATCATGAGTGAGCACAACGTGGGCCCGACCGACGTGGATGTCATCGCCGTTGGCCACCGTGTCGTCCACGGCGGACGCCTCTTCTCCGAGCCGCAGCTCATCGTGGACCAGATCGAGTCCATGATTGAGGACCTCATCCCGCTGGCTCCACTGCACAACCCGGCTAACTTGGACGGCATCCGCGTGGCTCGCAAGATGCTGCCGGATATCCCGCACGTTGCCGTCTTCGATACCGCCTTCTTCAACACCCTGCCGCCGGCAGCCGCGCTGTATGCCATCAATAATGAGGTGGCATCCAAGTACGATATTCGCCGCTACGGCTTCCACGGCACCTCCCACGAGTTCGTCTCTCAGCAGGTGCCAGGCCTGCTGGGTCGCGACCCGATGCATACCCACCAGATCACCCTTCACCTGGGCAACGGCGCTTCCGCTGCGGCCATCCGCAATGGCCGCGCCATTGATACCTCGATGGGCTTGACCCCGCTGGCTGGTTTGGCCATGGGTACCCGTTCTGGCGATATTGACCCAGGCATCATTTTCCACCTTGTCCGCCAAGCGGGCATGAGCGTAGATGAGATTGACAACCTGCTCAATAAGCAGTCCGGTGTCAAGGGCATCTCCGGTGTCAATGACTTCCGTACGCTGCGCGAGCGCATCGACAACGAGGACCAGGACGCGTGGCTGGCCTACAATATCTACATCCACCAGCTGCGCCGCTTCATCGGTTCCTACATGATTGCCTTGGGCCGCGTTGACGCAATCACCTTCACCGCTGGTGTGGGTGAAAACGATACCGAGGTGCGCCAGGATTCCCTGTACAACCTGGATATGTACGGCATCCACTTTGATAAGGAGCGCAACCTGGTCCGCTCCGACCAGCCGCGCATGATTTCCACTGAGGACTCCCCGGTTAAGGTCTTTGTCGTTCCGACCAATGAGGAGCTGGCTATCGCCCAGAAGTCTGCCGAAATCGCCGCTATGGCGCGCGAGGCTGGGCTCTACAAATAAGAAGGTTCCTCCCCGGCCAGTGAAAACGGCCGAGCAGTGAACAAGGGGGCGTGCGGTAAAGAAGACCGCACGCCCCCTTCTTTTGTTTTCTGCGCTGTGCGAGCAGATGCGAGCAGATGCAAGAACGCAAGCTAGAAGGTGGTCACGGGACGGACCTGGTTGGCAAGGTCCACGAGGGCGTAGCGGTGGCGGCTAAACGGTGCCTGGCGGGCGAGAGCGCGGAGGGTCTCGGACAGGCCGGTGCGCAGACCGCGTTGGGTGAAGGCGTATTCGAAAAGATCGTTGGGGGAGGCGGCATGGGAAAGATCCGCGTTGCGCAGGAAGTTTAGGCCGGCGGAGATGACGGCGATCTTAATCTGGAGGAAGCGCGGCTCGTTGGTGGGGACCTCTTCGAGGCGTCGGGCAGCGCGGCGGATGCGGGATTCGGAGAGATCGTGGACGATGAGCTGAAGGATCGTCGTCAAGCGGGCCATGCGGTAGTGACGCGAGGCATTAGGAACCTTGTCTAGTACGGTGACGGCGACCTCCACCTCTCCCTCGGAGCGCAGCTGGCGGGCGAGGCCAAAAGAGGAGGACACGGTCGTGGGGTTGGTGGACCACACGATGCCGTAGAGGCGCATGGAGTTAAACCGCAGGGCAGCGGGGTCTTGAGTGACGTGGTTCCAGATTTCTGGCTGGCCCTCAAAGGCGGAGTTGGGGAGATCGGCCAAGGTGGAATGCATATTGGAACAGGCCCGGGCCACCCTGGGATCAATGAGCGAGATTTCGCTGTAGTCCAGTTGCTGCAGGATGAGCTCGTTGATGGCGGCGATGGCGAGTTTGGGTGCCGCCTCGCCCGGAAGGAGATCGAGGACGGCGGAGAAGTATTTCTGGGCGTCGCGGTAGTCATCGAGGAGCAGTTCCGTGATGCCGGCATACCACTGGAAGCGCCAGTCCCGGCCGAGGCGGTCTTCGATGGAGCTGAGCCACTGCCGCGCCTGGCCGGTATAGCCCAGGTCGATCATGGAGCGCACCACGCCGAGTGGAATTTCGGCCGAGTGCTCGTACTCGGGGGTCTGCATGGCCTGGCGGAGGGTTTCGAGGGCTTCTTGTGGCTCCGCGTAGGAAGCACCCTGCAGCAGGCCGGCGCCCACATCGTCGCGGTCTAGCAGCGGGGTGGGCAGGGCGGAGACTACCTCGGGGGCGGTGATCTGGACGGTGCGATCGATGCCGTCAATAAGCTGGTCGGTGCGAAAGACCAAGTGCTTGGTGCCAAAGGTGGTACGTTGCGGCGAAAAGAGCGAGTGCTGGGAAGGATATTGCAGGCCGTCGCGGATGGCAATGACCTCGCGCAGCACGCCGTAGAGCTGGGTGCGCAGCTCCTTGATGGAGGTAAAGCGGCGCTCCGGATCCGGGTCCGTGGCGCGCTGTAGCAGACGGTATAAGGACAAGAAACGGCGCAGTTCCGGCTCCTCGGTGGGGGTGGGGATACCTGGCAGATAAACGCCGTCTTCGGTAGGAAGCTTGAGGCACAGCGAGGCTAAGGTACGGCCGATGGTGTAGATATCGCTGGCGATGGAAGGCCCCTCGGTGGCGACTTCCGGGGCCTGATAGCCCTTGGTGCCGTAGATATAGCCAAAGGCGCCGATGCCGGAGACCGCGCCCAGGTCAATGAGTTTAACCTGGTCCTCGGTGACGATGATGTTATCGGGCTTTAAGTCGTTATAGACCACCCCGCGCGAATGCAGGTACTCCAGCGCGGGCAGGACTTCCAGGATATAAGCGATTGCGATATCGACCGGCAGTAGTTTGTCCGTCTGCTTTTTCCGCCTGTTTTTAAGCGACGGCCCGCCGACGTACTCCATGACAATAAAGCCGCCGGGTACCCGGGGGTCATCGATGAAGTTGAAAATCTTGACGATGCCCGGGTGGGTAATATCCGCGAGGAACTCGCGTTCTGCCACCGCAGCGGCGGTTTCATCGGCCGATTTTTGGGCCTGCATACCTTTGAGGACCACCACTCTTCCAGAAACAAAGTGGTCATTGGCCAGGTAAATCCAGCCCATGCCGCCATGGGCGATGACGCCCAAGATTTCATATTGGCCGGCCACCATGTCACCAGGCTGTAACTGCGGTGGCGGGATCTTTTTACCGGAGGATGCCTCGTGTGGGTCGATCAGGGCGTCGGTCGGCTCGGAGGGGGTGATAAACGGCAGCCGCACCATGCCATCGGCCACGCGGCGCTCGGTGCGGTGGGTGCCACGGCGCTCGCGGAAGGTATCGAGTGCGCGGCGGCGCGAGCGCTGCGAGGAGTCCTCCTGGGCCTGCTGGGCGCGCTGCTGTTCGCGCTTAGCCCGGATATTGTCTAGGTCCGCCAAGAGGCTAGAGATATGGTCCGGGTCGATGGAACCATCGCCATCCTCGTCATCGTCTGCGAAGGGATCGAAGGCTACCGCGGAGGTGCCGGTATCACCGTCTGCTTCATCCTCGTCTGCGAAGGGATCAAAGGCCACCGCCGCGGTTGCTTCCTCGTCTTCGTCCGCAAACGGGTCAAAAGCTACGGCTGCGGTGGCGGGGCCGTCGTCCGAGGGGGCATCGCCTAGCGCATCCGGCTCCTGCGCGGAATTGGTGGCATTGGTGGGCTGGCGGAAGGCACGCTGGGTATCAAGGTTTTCCGGCTCGATGTATTCGAGCTCATCATCGCTAAAGTTCGGGTTATGGCTCATGGTTTAGCCTCCTCCTCGATATACTTTCCGGCCGGCAGCGTGGGCTCTTCTAAGTAGGCACCGAGCCACTCCTCAAAAAGGGAAGACCACGTGCCATCGCGGCGTATGCGCTCTAGCGTGGAATTTATTTGGCGCAGCAGTGGGCGGGTGTCATGCTGCTTGCTGGGCAGGCGCACGGCCACGCCGTAGTTTTCGGTTTCCAGCGGTTCGCCCACGATGGAGGTATAGGAATCCTGGGCGGCCATGCCGGAGAGCAGGGCATCATCGACGACGATGCCATCGGCCTGGTTGAGCTGCAGTGCCATGAGGCAATCGCCCCAGGAACGGGTGACCAAGATATCGGCTTTCGGGGCGTGCTCGCGGATGGTATCGAGTGCGGTGGATTCGCCCACACCGCACAGCGTCTTCCCAGCGGTGTCCTTGATGGATTTGATGCCAGATTTGCTGAGCACCAGCATGCGGGTTTGGGTACGCATATAGGGGATGGAAAAGGCCACCTCCCGCTCTCGCTCCGGGCTAATAGTCATCGTGCGCACAATCATGTCCACCGCGCCGGAATTAAGGGCATCGACTCGGTTGGAGGATTCCACGAAGCGGAAGTCCACCTTATTGGGATCACCAAAAATATCGCGGGCAACCTCGCGGGCGATATCTACCTCGAAGCCGCGTACTTCACCCGAGGCGGCGTCGCGGTAACTCAGCAAGTTATTGGAACGGTCCACACCCACGATGAGCCGGCCGCGCTTGACGATGTCCGGCACCCGTTCTTTCGCTTTCTTGTCATCTGGGCGGTAGCTGCCTTTAATGTCTTCACCAGAGGCGCGGTGCGCGGGGGTGGTTCCTGCCTTTTCAATCTTTGCCCCATCTGGCAGCGGCGGGCCCGGCTTTGCGTCAAGGGCCTGCTCGGCGGGCGCCTCCAGTGGCGGGGTAGAGCGGACATCGCAGGAAGCCAGAGGCAGCGCGGCGCAGACGCAGGCAAGCGAAGCGAGGACGAGGCGTGGGCGGCGCATTAGAGGTACTCCTGCAATCGGGGACGGATGCCCAGCCACACGGCGATAATGGCGCATAAGGTCAGCAAGAATACGGCCGAGGACACCGCGGTCATGGCGGTCAGGCCGCGTTCCAGGTAGCTGCGCATAGCGACGCGCGCCTGACTAATGAGATCGGAGAGCTCCGCGTCGAGCTCGTCATAGGAACGCGCCGTGGTCATCTCACCGTCCTTGGGCTCGGTGGCCGTGGCCTGGTAGATGGCTTCATCATAGTCGCCGTCTTTCAGCGCGCCCATGAGCTTATCGTGGGTGCCACGCCACTGCTCGGCGGCCGCCCGGGCGCTGTGGATGAGTTCGGGGTCGGTGACCTCCACGTCCTCATCATTGAGGGCATCCTCATAATCCTGCAAGGCCATTTCGATGGAGTTAATCGAGCTGGAAAAGCGCACCATCGTATCCTCCTCGGAGGAACGCAGCACCAGCGCCAGGGTTTCAGAGGTGCGCGCCTGCTGCGCCTCAATACGCGAGGCCGTCAGCGAATCCCATGGGCGCGAGGCTGTCTCAAAGCCCTGGTGGCCGGTGGACCAGGTAGCGAGGTTGGATAGTGCTACCCAAGAAATGGCTAGGAAGAGCAGCACGCTGGCCGTCAAAAAGCCACGATTAAAACGCCGGCGGGTCTGGCGCCACAGCCACCACTGGGCCACAACGAGGAAAAAGAGCGCGGCAAAGAGGCCGGAGAGCGGCACCCACTGCGGCGAAGTGAGCTTTTGCTGCTGCTGGTTTACCTTGGCGGTGGTCAGTTGGAAAAGCTCGGAGGCGGCCGGCAGGATATGCTCGCGCATTAGTGCAGAGGCATTGGACATATAGGAGTTAGCTACCGCATTGCCCGCCCGGTGATTAGAACGGGCCTTTTCCACCATCGCGGTATAGACGGGCAGCTCGCGCTGGATAAAGGTCACCAGCTCGCGCACACGGCCATCTTCCTGTGTGGTACCCAGCACGGATTCGGTGGCTGCCACCGAAGCGGCATCAATAGCTTCGTTATAGCTATCGCGATTTTGCTCTGATTCCACACCGGCCTGTACGAAGCCGGTGGTGGCCACGGTATCGGCCACCGAAAGCGAACTATAAAGGTGGTGCGCCGCATTCGACATCGGTTCGGTAGTGCTTAGCAGCTCGTCCAAATCGGAGTGGCGGGCGGCGGAAGATTGGGACATCGATAAGCCGGCAGCGCCCAGGGCCACGGTGAGGATGAGCGTGACCGTAAAAAGCTTGCCCGGGGTGGTGGAGGCAAAGTAGTAAAAGCGGCGCATCAGGCGCGCCGGGCCTGCGAACCATTGCATGGCGCGGCTGCTGAGCCCGCTGAAGGCCGGGCCGGTGGGCGCGGTGACCTCATCGAGCCAGTGATCGCTCGGGTGAGCGTGCTCGTTGTGCACGCTTTCTGCCCGGACTGCCTGCTCGGTCATTAACTCAGAATAGCGTCCGCAGTGTGCTGGGCGCCACCATATACCCGCGTGTGTGGCTAGGATAGGCAGCATGCATAATCCTCACAGTGGAGACGGCTGGGCGGCAGGTCCTGGCGGCATTCGGGTCTGGGGAAAATTCGGTGCCGCTGGCCTCTTTCTTGTTGCCGGGCGCAAGGTGCTTCTCCAACACCGTGCCGCGTGGACCAATCACGGCGATACATGGGGGATTCCGGGTGGCGCCCGTGATTTTACGGAGACGCCGACCCAGGCCGCGTTGCGCGAAACTCAGGAAGAATGCGCGATTGCGCCCCACGATGTAGAGGTACTCGATGCGCAAGTCACGGCCGGGCCTTATCCCGCAGCGGGGGATCTACCGGGGGAGTGGACCTATACCACCGTGCTCGCGCGCACGCGCACCGGTGTTCCGCTTCCTACTACAGCTAATGAAGAGTCCTATGAGCTGCGCTGGGTGCCTTTCGACGAGGTGGAGACCCTCCCATTATTGGCTGCCTTTCGCCGCTCCTTTCCCACCCTGCGGGAGAGTATGGAGGCATTGAACAGGTAAAGTTGCCAGATTTATGGCACTCTAGTGCCATGATCGAAGTAGAAGGACTGACTAAACAATATAAGTCTGTCCGCGCCGTTGATGATCTCACCTTTCAGGTAAAACCCGGCATGGTCACCGGGTTCCTAGGCCCCAATGGCGCGGGCAAATCCACCACCATGCGCATGATCCTCGGCTTGGATGCTCCTACGGCCGGCAAGGCGCGCATTAACGGCAAGCACTACCACGAGCTCAAGCAGCCCCTGCGTGAGGTGGGTGCCTTGCTCGATGCCAAGGCAGTGCACCGCAACCGCAGCGCCGCTAATCACCTGAAATGGATCGCACAGTCCAATGGCATTTCTACTTCCCGCGTTGACGAGGTCTTGGGGCTGGTAGGGCTTTCCGACGTCGCCGGTAAGAAAGTCGGCGGCTTCTCCCTCGGCATGGGCCAGCGCTTGGGCCTCGCCGGCGCACTGCTCGGTGACCCGGGCATCCTCATTTTGGACGAGCCGGTCAACGGCCTTGACCCGGAGGGCATTCGCTGGGTCCGCCAGCTGGTACGTGCCCTAGCCAAAGAGGGCCGCACCATTTTGATTTCTTCCCACCTGCTGTCGGAGATGTCCCAAACCGCAGATCACCTCGTGGTCATTGGTAAGGGCCGCTTGGTAGCGGACCAGCCCACCTATGACTTTGTGAAGGACCACTCGGAGTCCTCCGTGCTGGTGCGCTCCGATCACCTCGATGCCTTTGGCTCTGCTCTGCGCGCCGAGGGAATCTCCTTTACCGAGTCCACCGACGAGGAAGGCCGCCCCCGCTTGGTGATTGCCAACCAGACCACGGATTTCGTGGGCCAGCTGGCGTACTCCACCGGTGTGCCGCTTAATGAGCTAAGCCTCAAGAGCGCCTCCCTAGAGGATGCTTTCATGGAGCTTACTGGCGACGCCGTCCAGTACCACGGCTCCACCGGCGCCCCCACCCCCGGAACCGCTGGCGCCGCCACTCCGTTCGCTCGACCCACCCAGCAGGAGGTTTAAGTCGCCATGCTGAATACCTTGAAGTCCGAATGGACCAAGCTGCACACCACCCGCTCCTTCTGGTGGACTACCTTCATCTTCCTCTTCTTTGTCTGGGGTTGGGCCATCTTGAATGCTCGCCTTACCCAACCGGCGGAAACCCCCGAGGATGTAGAGTTGGGCATGGGGATTATTACCCCAGATGGCGCAGTGACTTTCCTTTTTTCCCTTGGCCTGCCTGTACTCATGATCCAAGCCATCATGATTGTCACCACTGAGTACCGCTTTGGTACGCAGACCATCACTTTCATGGCCACCCCACGCCGCTGGTCGGTCGCTGTGGTCAAGTTGCTCATGTACGCGGTTATCGCCGCAGCATTGACCTTTGTGGCCGTGGTGGGTGCCTACCTACTCACCGAGTTTTTTGCTCACGATGAGGTAGCCGCGCAATTCCAGCCTTGGGACGATGAGATGGGGCAGAAGCAGCTGTGGAAGTATCCTCTAGCCGCCGCGCTGCTCGTCCTTTTCTCCCAAGGTCTCGGACTGTTATTGCGCTCGACGGCTGGTTCCGTGGCCATTGGTCTCATCCTCTTCCTCGGCGTGGATAATCTTGTGGCTGCCCTTCCCAAGTTTGGTAGCAAGCTGGTCAACTTTATGCCGTTCAAGTCTTTCCAGTCTTGGCTGTGGGAGATAGATCCGGTTGATGCTCCCTGGAAAGATAACTGGGTATTTTGCCTGGTATTTATTGCCTGGGCTCTCCTTTTGTGGGTCCTCGGCGTCATCGTCCTGCAAAAGCGCGACGCCTAAACACCTCCAACGCTTAAGCCCCCATTGCTTAGGCGCTTCACCGCCTCGGCCGGCAGCTCATTCGCTGCTCACCGGGGCGGTGTCTTGTTTCCGGACCGTTTTCGCTGCAGTCGTGATGGTCCGGGTGCGCTTTACTGCAGCGCGGAGGTAAGGCGCATGACATTATCCACGTAGCGGCGGATAAAGCCGCGCTCATTCCATTCCTCCAAAGTTAGCTCGTGGCACACGGCGCGGTAATTGGCTACGAGCTGGTTGAACTGATCAATGAGGTCTCCCTTGGCCACCAGCATGGTGGACTCATAGTTAAGGCCAAAGGAACGCGGGTCCATATTGGAGGAGCCGAACATACACAGCGGATCGTGGCCGGGATCGTCCGGGTCGGTGATAATGAACTTGGAGTGAAGCACAAAGGGGTAGGGGAATTGGTAGATGTGTACGCCGGCCTCTAGCAGGGCCTGGTAGTAGGAGGACTGGGCATGGTTGACCATAAATTGGTCCGCCTTTGCCGATACATAAAGCTCCACATCCACGCCGCGGTAGCAAGCGGTGGTCACGGCCTCTAGCAGGGACTCATCCGGGACAAAGTAGGGCGAGCACAAAACTAGCCGGTCCTTGGCGTGGTGAACCAGGGAGTTGAACATGCGCAGGTTTGGCTCAGTGGTATAACCAGGGCCGGAGGGGATTATTTGGAGGTGATTGGCGTCGGCAGTCTGGGCGTCGTCATAAGGCAGCTCATCGAGCGGAAGATTCTCGTCTGCCTCCAGGTACCAATCCACGGCGAAGACCGCGGACATAGAAGTCACAATTGGCCCAGACAGCTCCACCATGTAGTCGATCCAGTAGCGGTCCTTGGTTTTGTACTGGCGCTTAATCATATTTAGCGAGCCGATAAAGCCGACCTTGCCATCGATGATCACCAGCTTGCGGTGGTTGCGCAGGTCCGGACGCCGGAAACGGCCCTTGTGAATCTGGATAGGCAGCATGAGATGCCAGTCCACGCCTATCTCTGTCAGCTGCTTGCCCAGCTTGAAATAGCCCTTGTACTTAAAACTGCCGATCTGATCCAGCAGCAGCCGCACCTTCACGCCGCGGGCGGTAGCCCTGCGCAGGGACTCGAAGAAGACGTCCGTGACCTCGTCCCAAGACTGGATGTAGATCTCGATGGACACGTACTTCTCGGCGCGGTCAATGGCGGCGGCGATGGCGCGAATGGACTCGTCATAATCCGCGTGCAGACCCAGGTTGTGGCCCACCAACGCTGGGAAACCGGTCAGCTCGCGGTTGAGCCGGATGACCGACTCTGTTTCCGCCGAAAGGATACCCTGCGGGTGGTCCGGGGTGCGGGCCGTGACGTTTTCAATCTTCTCATTGGCCTCTTGCTGGATGCGGTGGCGGCGCCGGTTGATATACGGCGAGCCCATGAGCAAAAACAGCGGCAGCCCAATAAACGGCAGCACCAGAATTGCCAGCAGCCACGCGGTGGAGCTGGACGGGCGGCGGCCTTCGGGCACGAAGCCGACGGCAATAATCTTGATGCCGTAATCCAGGATTAGGAATAAAAGCTGCCAGAAGCTGAGATCAAGCGACCAAGACATTTATCGCACGGAATCGAAATCGGGCAGATCGAAATCTGCGAGAAGCGGGCAGTGATCGGAAGTTTTATCGCCGGCGCGCTCAACCAGGTCTACCTGTGCGCCGGTTACGTGTTGGGCAAGTGGGGCGGAAGCCAACTGGAAATCGATGCGCATGCCTTCGTTCTTTTGGAAGCGCATGCCCTTGTAATCGAAGTAGGTATAGCGTTGGTCCTCCGTGAACCGGCGGGTGACCTCCTCGAGCCCGGACTCTTCCAGCATCTGGAATGCGGCGCGCTCTGGCTCGGTGACATGCGTCTTGCCGCGGAAGGCTTCGATGTCCCATACGTCTTCATCGCGCGGAGCAATATTGAAATCACCGGTCAAGAGAAGCTTAGACTGCGCATTATTTTCCGCATAGTGCGCCAGGTGATAGAGAAAGTCCAGCTTGTAGTCATAGTGGCGGTCCGTGATCTCGCGGCCGTTGGGCACGTAGAGGGACCACATTTCTACGCCACGGATGCGGGCCCCTAGCGCTCGTGCCTCACGGTCTTGTGGCTTATCTGGATCTTTGGCAAAGCCGGGTTGTCCCGGGAAACCTACAAAGACCTCCTCGGGCGCGTCTGTGGACACGATGGCCACGCCGTTCCACTGGTTGAGCCCGTGGCACGTGACGTGCAGACCCGCTTCCTCGAAGGACTCGCGTGGAAACTTATCGTCTTTTACCTTAGTTTCCTGCAGGCACAAAACGTCGATATCGTGCTTGGAGATAAGGTCCAGCGCCCGCTGTGTGCGGGTACGAACGGAGTTAATATTCCACGTGGCGATGCGCATGCCACATACAGTACCTGCCCGCTGCAGCGAGGTCAGTGGGCAGTCCCATAAGGCTCACCACCCAGCCCGAAAGGGTGCTGCGCGGGGCCTAGCCCCGCAGGCGGGCGTAGACGCGGCGGTGTTGCTCGATGAAGCCGAGCTTCTCAGCCAGCCGCACTCCTGCGGTATTGGAAGCCGGAACGGTGAGGTAGGCATGCTCCGCGCCATTGTCGCGGCCCCAGCGCAGCAGGTGCTGGCCTAGCAGGGTGCCGAATCCGCGGCGGCGGGAGTTCGCAGCTACCTCCACATTAGAAAGGCCCAGCCACGCGGTGCCATCGCCGGATTCGCTAATGGCACCGCGGGCAATGGCGACGGTTACGCCTTCGAGCGCTAGGCGGCCAAAGCCAAGTGTGCCCTCGATGGGGGCGCTCAGGTGCTTCAGTGCCTGAGGCGAAAGGGTTCCGCTGCGGGAGTGATACATCTCCAGCCACTTGTCATCGGGGTGGTCTTCGATGTGGACGGTGGGGGAAGCAGAGGGGGCTTCGGCAAGCGCGGGCAGACCGCGCAAGACCATAGCGAGCGTTTCTGGTTCGGTTTCCCACGCGGCGTCGGCAAGCAGGCGCTCGGCGGGTTTGCCAATGCGCTCTGGAACCAATAGGCGCACCGGCAGGTCGCGGCGGGCGAAGAAGTCCTTAATCTCTTCCATCGGCACCGGGGTGAAGCCGGCCGAAGGGCCCAAAGGCACAGCCGAATTGGAGCTGCCGGTAGCCCCGTCGCCGGCGCGCAGGAGCCAAGAACCATCGCTAGTCCAGGCGTGCTCCCCGCCGGGGAAAGCCGCGGCCGCCGCAACCTCCACGGCGCGGATATCGGAATTGCGGACCATGCGCGGGGAGAGCCGCTTGATGATTTTCAGCTGTTCCGGCGGGATCTCTACCGCATCCAGGTCAGAGGGGAAACCACCGACCTCCTGCGGGCGGATAACCAGCGGATTGAGGCTCAGCACGTGCCCGATGACGTCGCTATGCACGCCGCCGAAATCGCGCCGGGCCACCACGCGCTCGCCCACCTGGACGGCATCGGAGCGGAAAATACGTGACATTAGTCGTCGTGGCCGAAGGGATCGGCGTCCTCGCCCGGTACCCAGGAATAACCCGGCTCGGTCCACCCATTGCGTTTGATGGCCTTTTTGGCCTGGCGCTTATAGCGGCCGATGAGGGTATCGGTGTACAGGAAGCCATCGAGGTGGCCGGTCTCGTGCTGCAGGCAGCGGGCGAAGAAGCCATAGCCTTCGACGGAGATGTCGTTGCCGTTTTCGTCCTTGCCGGTCACGCGTGCCCAGTCGGCGCGGCCGGTGGGAAAGCCCTCGCCTGGAACGGAGAGGCAGCCTTCGTCATCGGAGCCGTCGTCAGCCGGCATGGTCTCCGGAATTTCAGAGGTCTCCAACACGGGGTTAATAACGCAGCCCTTGCGCATGCCTGCCTTTTCGGACGGCAGCTCGGTGCCATTGGGTCCGTCCGTATCAGGGCAGTGGTAGACAAAGAGGCGCTTGCCAATTCCTACCTGGTTTGCGGCTAGGCCCACGCCATGGGCGGCATCCATGGTTTCATACATGTCCGCGATGAGTTGCTGCATTTCCGGGGTGGAAATTTCGGATTCTTCCACCGGTTGGGTGGGGTTGTGAAGCACGGGCTCGCCGTGGATAACGATGGGGCGAATAGTCATGCCTTACAGTTTAGGCATGAACCCCTTGTCTGACCTAGACGCCGCCATTTTGGACTTTGAAGAAACCGCGCCGCGCAGCATCGGCCGCAAGGAAGAGGCCATCCGCGCGCAACTGGATATCTCCCCGGTGCGCTACCATCAGCGCCTTAACCTGCTTCTCGACGCCCCCGCAGCCGCCCAATCCCACCCGCTCCTAGTCGCCCGGCTGCGCCGCGTGCGCGAGGAGAGAGAAAACACGCGGCGCGCCGCGCGGGGAAATACCCCTTTTAGTTAATTCTGGGTACTAGTGTTGCGTATGTGACTAATGTGAATCCGGAAAAATCGACCGACAAGGTACCCGACGAAACCCGCGCCGGCTCCGCTGCCGGTGCGTCCGCTTCCCGTGCCGCTAAGCGCCCCGCTGGTGGCGGCGCGCACGCTAAAAAGGGCGGACTCCCGCTGCGCGGCCTGGCGATGGTCCTCATCGCGGTGGCCGTCATGCTCGGCCTCTGGGCTTTGTACTCCATAACCTCGGGCGACGATGATTCCACCGTGGCCTCCGAGAGCAAGCAAGAAAACTCCACCGGTTCCACCATTGGTGCCGCACCCGAAGGCTCCGCTGGTCCCGATGCCGCAGGTTCCCGTGCCCCCGGTGCCCCAGGCGCTTCCGAGGGCGCAAGCGCTCCTTCCCCTGCACCGGCGCCAGGAAAGGGCGATGCCCCACGTGATTCGGCTGCTTCCGGTGCTGCCGACGAGGCTGCTGCGCCTCAGGGCAATGACGCTGCAGGAGAGGAAAACGCCCACTCCGCCGCGCGCGACCGCAAAGATATTAAGGTCAGCGTCCTCAATAACTCCGGTGAGGTAGACAAAGCCAAGAAGGAAGCCGATTCCCTCAAAGGCGGCGGCTTCAAGGTGGGCTACGTGGGCAACCTGCCTGGCGATGTCCTTACCGTCCCGAAGACCACCGTCTTCTACCCGGAAGGCGATACCTCTGCTGAAGCACTGGCCAAAGAGGTAGCCGCTCGCTATCAGGCCGATATCGCGCCCATGAATCGCGACCTGCCTAAGGAAGCAACCGATGACGGCGCCGTCGTTGTCGCCCTAGCGGTGCCGCAGGCCTAAGCTAGCTGCGTACCTGACCTAAAGTCCAAGGGCATCCGGCCACAAAGAAACTTTATTGTTCTGTGGCCGGATGCCCTTGGACTTTTATGATCTGAGATATTGCCTACCCGCACGGCCGCCGCTGAGAATGGGTTAAATAAAATTCACGTCTTAATACCTGTCAGCCGTTAAGCTGAATGGGTGAAGATCCCGGCAGAACAATTCGCCCGCTCTCCCGAACCAACGCTAGGTGTGGAATGGGAGGTAGCGCTCGTGGACCGCGAAACGCGCGACCTCGTCCCGCGCGGTGCGGAACTTATCGATCTGGCCAATGCGACCTATCCCGATATCCATCTGGAAAAGGAATTTCTCCAAAATACGGTGGAGCTAGTTACAGGCATTTGCCACACCGTTCCGGAAGCAATCGCTGACCTGAAAAATTCCCTGAACGCGGTGGAAGAAGCCGCCGATAAGCTGGGGGTAGATGTCTGGGCATCCGGTGGGCACCCATTTACGGATTTCCGCGAGAATCCGCTTTCGGATAAACCCAGCTATCAAGAAATCATCGCGCGCACCCAGTACTGGGGCAAGCAGATGTTGCTTTGGGGCACGCACGTGCACGTGGGCATTAGCCACGAGGACCGCGTGTGGCCCATCATCAATGCGCTAATGACCAAGTACCCCCACTTGCTGGCCTTATCAGCGTGCTCGCCGGGGTGGGAGGGCCTGGATACCGGCTATGCTTCCAACCGCACCATGCTCTACCAGCAGCTGCCTACCGCAGGCATGCCATATCAATTCCGCGATTGGGCCGAGTGGCAGTCCTATATGCGCGACCAAGCGATTTCCGGCGTTATCAACCACACCGGCTCCATGCACTTTGATATTCGGCCGGCCGCCAAGTGGGGCACGGTGGAGGTGCGCGTGAGCGATGCGACGTCGAATCTGCGCGAGCTTTCCGCCATCGTTGCGCTTACTCACTGCTTGGTGGTCTACTACGACCGGCTTATCGACGCCGCGGAACCCCTTCCCACCCTGCAGCCCTGGCACGTGGCAGAAAATAAGTGGCGCGGCGCCCGCTACGGCATGGATGCGCTGGTAATTACCTCCCGCGAGACCGATGAAGCCTGGGTCAAAGACGAGCTAGCGCAGATGGTGGAAGAACTCGCCCCCATCGCCCGCGAGCTGGGATGCTTTAATGAGCTGCAGCTTATCCACGAAATTATTGATGGCGGCGCCGGCTATGAGCGGCAGCGCCGCTTGTTCAAAGAAACTGGCAGCTGGCGCGAGGTGGTTGAGGAGACCTGCCGCGAGCTGCGCACCTTCCGCCCGCTCTAAAGCGGGAGGGCAGGGGGCCGGTAGCCGCCTCGGGCTTAGTCCTCGGAGCGCGAGTGGCGCCCATAAGCCGGGGTATCGGGGATATCGGTGATGTCCTGGGACGCGGGGAAAGCGCGCGTTTCGGGACCCACCGCGGGCATTTCTGCCGTTTCATCGCTGATAGTGCGCGCTGCCCGTGAATGACCACCACGGGTCGTAGACTCGGTGTTCACTGAATGCGCCGGATGGGCCGCGGTCGTGGTGGCAGCAGGTTGCGCGGCAGCGGGCTGCTGGGGGCTACCAGGGGTGGTCGTTTCCTTGGCCGGTTGGGTGCCAGGGATAAATCCCCACACCGCGTAGAAGGCGATATAGATAACGCCGGCGCCGGTAAAGGCCAACATGCCCCAGGGCTGCAGATCCCAGTGGTTGAGCGAGCGGCTAGCAGCAGACAACCACACGGCTGCGGAAATGAACGGCATGGTTACCGCACACATGGCCAGCACCGATACAAAGCCAGCAAGCTGTGCGCCGAGGAAACCGTGCAAGCGCCTGCCCAGCGCCTGGTTAACGGAAACCAGTACGACGACGGCCAAAGGCACCGTCCATACCCAGTGGTGATACCAGGAGAAGGGGGAGACCAAGCAGGAACTGATACCGGCGAGCGCAAGCGCGGCCGAGTTATTACGGTGCTTCATCGCGGTACGCAGCGCCAAGCAGGTCAGAATAAAGACCACGACCACGGCGGCAAGCCATACCCAGCCGCCGTCGATGCCCCATGCGCGGACCATCACGGAGCGGATGGACTGCGCACCTGGGTTAGTGTGCTCGCCCACGCGGGAGGATTTAAAGATGGCATCGGTCCAGAATTCGGCGGCATCCGGGATGGTTACAAAGCCAATGGCAACGGTTACCGCGAACGTCAAGATGGCGATAATCGCCTGCCACCAGCGTTTTTGGAAGAGCAGAACCAGTCCCATATAAGCGGGGGTAAGTTTCATACCCGCAGCCAAACCGATGCCGATGCCCGGCAGGGCCCGCTTGCGCGGGAGGAGGTCCAAGGCAACCAGCAACATCAAAAAGATGTTGATCTGGCCAAAGAATAGGGTGCCGTGCACCGGTTCATTTGCCGGGGTGCAGCACAAAAGCAAGATGCCCAATAACCACATTGCCGGGGAGAGCTTGAGCCCGCGCTCGCGCAGAACCAGCATGATGACCGTAAACAGGGCAAGGGCGGTGCCGCCTTGCCAAAGGAGGATCAAAGGGTCGTCGGCAAGCGAGGAAAGCCACGTGAAAAGAGTGCCGGAAAAGGGCGGATAGGTAAAAGGCAGGTCACCAATATAGGCGTTATCGTACAAGTTTGCGCCCTGCGCTACCTCACCACCGGCGAGCCAATAAATCTTCAGATCTAGCGGAACGCGCCACACAAAGGCGCTATTGCCATCGTAGATGCTGAAGCGATAGACAATGACGCCGATGAGGGCGGCGAGCAAAGTCACCACAGTGGGAAGCCCATAAAGCTTTTTCACGGTGAAAAGCGTCTCCTACTTGCGGCGCAGCGACTTCGCGGCGGGGCGGTCGTTGCGGGACATGGTTTCCTCGGTGCCGTATAGGCCCTCACGGCGTGCAATACGTGAGGTGCGCTGCGCGGTTACCGGGCTAGTGAACATGGCAAACAGTACCAGCAAAATGAGCATTCCTAAATCCCCCCGCTCGGCCACGCTGAAGGATTCCGCGCCCGTGAGGCGGATGATCGCGCCCAGGATGGTGAGGATAAGACCGGTGGTCTGCGGCTTGCTCACCGCGTGTACGCGCGACATTGTGTCTTTGAATCGAGCGATACCGATGGCTGCGGCCAAGGTGAGGAGGCTGCCGCTAATAATGAGGATGAGCGAGAGTACATCAGCGATAAAGGACCAGCTCATTGGTTATCCCTCTTCCTAAACCTTGTAACCGACACGGTAGAGATAAAACCCAAGAGCGCAATGACCAGCATGGCCGAGGCCACCGTGGTGTTGAGCGACCAGCACATGTAGGTAGCAAGCGCGCACTGGAACATCGCGGTAAAGCCATCCATACCCACCAAACGGTCCAGCGAATTAGGCCCGGTGATAATGCGCCAGACGGTAATGAGGAAGGAGACGACCAGCAGCGCGGCGGCCACCAGCAAAATCGCATTGTAGATCTGAGGATCCATTAGGGGTGGCTCCTTTCAAAGATTTCGATGAATGAGACCTCCATACGGGCCACGGCATTGATCTCGCGCTGGATTTGCTCCTCATCGTGGGCATCTAAGATGTGGACGGTGAGCATGCGGTTAGCAATATCAATATCGGTTACCGTGCCACCCGGTTGCAGGTTGTACAGCGTCACCGCCAAAGAGATGGCAAACTCATTATCCAAGCGCATGGGCAGCTCCAAGATGGCGGTCTTGGGCACCGGCTGCGGGCGCACGGCCAGCCATCCCACCTTGAGCGAGGCGTAGAACAACTCCCAGAACCAGCGGAGCATAAAAGCAATGAGCTTGCCCCAGGAGACGTCGATGCCGGTAATCGGCATGGCCGGCAGCGGTAGGGCAAAGACAATAACGACGCCGATGATAAGTCCCGCCACCAAGTTTCCCACGGTGACCTCGCCCATCAGCATGCACCACATGATGATGAGCCAGACGATGAACCACGGACGGAAGCGGTGGTGCAGGCCGGAAAAGCGCGAGTTAGTCATCGCTAATATCCTTCCTCTTGGCGGCGTCCGGGGACTTTACGGTGGTGGAATGCGCATCGCGTCCACCGGCTTCTGGATCGGTGCGGGAATCCAGGCCCGGCGAGGCCGGGGGCTCCGCCTCAGGAGAGTGGCTGCGCCTATTTTCATAGGAATCAGCGCCGCCGGTGTAGCGCTCCTTCTGGTTGAGGTGGCGGGTGGGATCATCCGCGCGGTCGCCCAGCACGGCGTACTGGTAGATGGACGTATCCTGCGCGGATTCGGCCGCGCGCGAGGTTACACCGGAAATCGGTCCGGCCAGGAAAGTAATGGACGTAGACGCGGCCACCAGCAGGGTCGTAGAGGCGATCATGCCAAAGGGCACCCTGCCCACATCCTGGCGGGAGGAAAATTCCACCTCATCGGTGATATCGGAAAGCGGGGCCGGGCGGGCGAGCGCCACGTTGCCTTCAGGGGCATCGGCGCGGTCGCGTTGAAAGCCCTTAGCCCACACCAGCATCATCACGTAGAGGGTAAGCAGGGAGGTAGCCACGGCTCCAACGATAAGTACCCAGGCCATCCAGGATCCTTCATTCGCACCGGCTTGCAGCAAAATGACCTTGCCCAGGAAACCGGAGAACGGCGGGATGCCGCCCAGGTTGATGGCGGGGATGAAATACAAGATTCCGATGAGCGGGGCGGAATACATCAGCGAGCCCAAACGGCGCAGCGAAGATGTTCCGGCTTGGCGCTCAACCAGTCCGACCACCAGAAATAGCGCAGTCTGGACCAGAATGTGGTGTACGGCGTAGAAGATGGCGCCAGAAAGCCCCTGCGCGGTACCCAAAGAGACGCCGAAGATCATATAACCAATGTGGCTGACCAGGGTAAAAGACAAAAGGCGCTTAATATCGGATTGCGCGATGGCGCCCAAAATACCCACCAGCATCGTGGCGAGGGCTACCCACATGAGCACGGTATCGAGCCCACCCGCAGTAAAGACAGAGGTGCGGGCGCGGATGATGGCGTAGACACCCACCTTGGTCAGCAGGCCGGCAAAGACGGCCGTAACCAGCGAAGGTGCCGTGGGATAGGAGTCCGGCAGCCAGGCATCCAGCGGGACCACGGCGGCCTTAATGCCAAAGGCGACGAGCAACGTGGCAAAGATAGCGGTGCGAGTTCCTTCCGGAATGTCCTGCATGCGCTGGCCAATCTGTGCCATGTTCATCGTGCCCACGGAGGAATACACATACCCCAACGCGAGCAAGAAGATCATGGATGAGGCCATCGACACCATCACGTAGCCCACGCCGGCGCGCACTCGACCAGCCGAGGCACCTAAGGTCAACAGCACATAGGACGCCACGAGGAAGACCTCGAAGCCCACGTAGAGGTTGAAGAGATCGCCCGCCAAAAAGGAGATATTAACGCCCATGGTCAGCAGCATGTAGGTGGGCAAGAAGACGGCCACCGGTTCGTCCTTGGTGCCGTCGCGAACGCCCTGAGAAATGGCGTACCAAATGACAGAAAACAGCACCACGGAGGACGTAAAGAGCATGACCGCAGAGAGGCGATCCGCCACGAGCGTGATACCCACCGGGGCGTCCCAGCCTCCTACCTGCAGGGTTTGGATGCCTTCAAAATCTGCGATGAGGATGAGTACGGCATTGACCACGGCGGTAATGAGCAGTGAGAAAAATACGATCTGGCGCTGCACATTGGGAATGCGGCAAAAGATCAAGGCGAGGGCCGCGGCCACTGCTGGGATGATAATGGGCAGCGGAATGAGGTAGCCGATGTAGGGAAAGAGGGCATCGACAAGCGGCTGTACGGTCTCACTCATCGCGGGCCCCCTTTACTGGTTCCTCGAAGGATGCAGGGCCGAAGTTATCGCCTTGCTTGGTGGCGCGGCCGGTAGCCGGATCATTGGACGCATCGTGGTCCGGGCTGGCGGCCGCATTGCCGGGGCGCGCGGCCTTGGCGGCAATAGCGGTATCTTCCGCGTCATCTTCAATGACATCATCCGTGCGGTAGCGGTACTGGCGGTAGGCCAGGGTAAGGATGAAGGCCGTCAGCGCCATGGAAATGACGATGGCAGTCAGAATCATTGCTTGTGCCAGCGGATCTGCAATCTCGGTGCCGAAAGGTTCCGAGTCGCGGCCATCGATAGGCGGAGAACCGGCCGAACCGCCGGACTGCAGCAGGAAGAGGTTTGCGCCATTGCCCAAAAGCAGCAGTCCAAGCAGCATTTTGGTCATGGCGCGGTCCAGGAGCAGGTAGACGCCCGCGGCTACGAGCACACCGGCGGCCAAGAGGAGGAAGAGGTTGGCTTCCATTTATTTCTCCTTCCCTGTGGTGGCGGTTGTGCTTGCTGTAGCGGCTTGTTTCTTTTCCTTGCGTTGGGCCCGTTGCGCTTTTTGCTTGGCGGTGCGTTGGCGCTGCTGCCGGGCCAGCGAGCGGGCGCGATCGCGGGCACGTTGCTTACGCATATCCTCTTCTTCATCCAGCTTGGCGCCCAAGGAATTTAGGATGTAGAGCGTGAGCCCCACGACGATGAGGTAGACACCTGCGTCAAAGACCAACGCTGAAGGTAGCGAAACCTTGCCGATGAGCGGAATCTCCGGTGAGGTGTATCCGCTGGTAAGCGGCGGGTGACCAAAGAACATCGGGGTCACCGTGGCTAGTGCGGACAGCAAGAGACCGGTGCCCATGGTGCGGCCGGCGTCAATAGGCAGGGTTTCTTCCAGCTCCGCGCGCCCACCAGCCAGGTAACGCAGGATGAGTGCTAGCGCTGCCACGAGGCCGCCGGCAAAGCCACCGCCAGGAGCATTGTGGCCGGAGAAGAAGAAATAGAAGGACAGTGCGACCATGGACGGGAAGAGCACGCGGGTGGAGACATCGATCATCAGCGAGCGGTTGAGTGCTTGCTCAGATTCCACCCCGGCGGCCAGCCACCGCCGGCCGGTAACCCGCAGGGTGGGGCGGCGGCTTTCACGGCCGAAAGATTGGGTGCGATAAATCAGCGAGACCACGCCCAGTGCGGCAATGATAATCACCGTGATTTCGCCAAAGGTATCCCAGGCGCGCAGGTCCACCAGCAAGACGTTGACAGTATTGGCACCGTGTCCAATCTCTTTGGCCAGATCCGGCATGAACTCGGAGATGGGCTTGGACTGACGCGCGTTAATAGCAAACATCGCTACTACGGTGACGGTAAGACCCGTGCCCACGGAAAGCCAGGCACGCAGGCGGCCCATCTTGGGGTCCTGCTTCCATTCGGTGGAGGCCGGCATGCGGCGCAGAACCAGCATGAAAAGAACCATCACGATGGTCTCGGTCAACAGCTGCGTCAGCGCCAAGTCCGGCGCACCGTGCAGAGCGAAGATGAAGGCGAGCGTATAGCCAGTCACCCCGACGATGATGACGGCTGATAAACGATTATCGGTGACCGTGGCAGCCACGGCGGCCACCATGATGATGAAGGCGGCGACGATCTGCCAAGGATTTTCCGCCACTATCATGCGGATATCAGTGAGATCGCCTTTGATGATCATAGCCAGTGGCAGCAGCATCAACGTGGCAAAGATAACCGTCAAGTTCAGCTGCAGGGAGCCGCGCTGCGTGGTTGCCGTCGTGCGCAGCGAGAGCTGGCGCAAAAGAGCGATGACCGAATCGTAGGCGTCATCCGCATTGCCCAGTGCGGGGTAGGAGAATTGCCACTTGACCAGGACCTGGCGTTGCCAGTGCATAATAATACCGGCCACAATAATGAGTGCGGAGAGGCCCAGCGCCACCGTCAAGCCATGCCACAGGGCTAGCTCGCTATGCTCCTCCGGGCCGAAGGTGGAATTGAGGTGTTGGTCAAAGGCTGCCGAAAGCGGCTTGGGGAATACACCAAGTACCACTGTCAGGACGGTAAGTAAGACAGGGGAGAGCCATAGCCCCAGGTTGACCGGATGCATCTTGGCGACGGCCTCTGCCAGCTCCGTTCCATTGACCTCCTTCTTGGTGGCAAAGGCACCCCACAAAAAGCGCAGCGTATAGGCCATCGTGAGGATAGAACCGAGGACATAGGCCACAAGCATCATATTGCGCGGCATGCCGGCCAAGAGCTCTTCGTGCATGGTGGCTTCCAGCACGGCCTCTTTAGCCACGAAGCCAAACAGTGGTGGGACGCCGGCCATGGAGAACCCGGAAATGATCGCAATACCGAAAAGGAAGGGCTCCTTGCGCCCCAAGCCGGATAGCTTGGTGATATCCCTCGTGCCCGAGCAGTGATCGATAGCTCCGACGACCATAAAAAGCGCCGCCTTAAATAGCGAGTGCGCAAAGGTCAGCGCGAGGCCGGCCTGCATGGCTTCCCGCGAGCCTACGGCCATGATGGAGGTGATAAAACCCAACTGGGAGACGGTGCCATAGGCCAAAATCAGCTTCAGGTCGCGCTGTTTGAGCGCCATCCAGCCACCGAGCAGCATGGTAAATACGCCTAAGGAGATAACCACCACGTGCCAGGTTGCCACCTCATACATCGAGGGCGCCAAGCGCCCGACGAGGTAGATGCCGGCCTTAACCATCGCGGCGGAGTGGAGATAAGCGGAGACCGGAGTCGGCGCCGCCATCGCGCCGGGGAGCCAAAAGTGTGCCGGTACGATTGCGGACTTTGTCAGCGCGCCCGCCAAGATGAGCACGATGGCCACCGTGACATAGGGTGTTTGCGCAAAGTTCTCATAGGCGGAGATATCACTAAAGGTCCACGCCCCAGTTTGCCGCCCGAGCAAGATAAAGCCCATGAGCATGGTTAGCCCGCCCAGCGCGGTGACCATCAGCGCCTGCTGGGCCGCGCGGCGGGAGGAGGCTCGTTCCGCATAGTAGCTAACCAAGAGATAAGACAGCAGGGAGGTAATCTCCCAGAACACGTACATCAGCAGGAAATTATCCGCGGCCACTAGACCAAACATGGCGGTGGCGAAGCCCACCATTTGCGCCGCGAACATGGCCAAGCGGCGTCGCGTGCCGTCGAAATAGCCCCAGCAGTAGATCAATACCAGCGCGCCCATGCCCAAGATGATGAGGCTAAACAGCGCGCCTAGTCCGTCTAAGCGGAGGTCAAAACTTAGGTTCGCGGAGGGCATCCATTCCACGGTATGCTCAACCGCGCCACCGTCTGCGAAGGTGCCGCGCAGAAAGTGCATGAGCGTCCACACAAAGCCTGCGCCGGGGACTAGGGCCAAAATTCCAAATGCCGGGCGACCCATTCGCATGATGAGCAGCGGTGCCACCACGGTGGCGGCGATGAGAGTACCTAGGAGTATTAGCACGTTGGTTACTGCGCTCCTTTTGGTTGTATCGCGTTCTCTTGCCCCGCTGCCGCGAACACCACGAGCATCACAACTACTGAGAGACGAGAACATTCACGAGCCGCACGCCGCTGAGTACGCCGCGGTGGCATAGTGCAAGCAACATGGCCGAGCGCGGGGCCAACTTTTTGCCACTTTACCGGCTTTTCTACGGCTTTGAAAGAACTATTTTTGGCGCTGTATTATATGCTGCTGTTTTGCGGCATAAAGAAACCCCGCTCCGTGGGGAGCGGGGTACGCCGCAGTGCCGCGGCAATAGCCAGGACCCAGGCTGGGCCAGGGGCGCAAGCCTTAGGAGTAGCGCTGCAGGAAGAGTGCCTCGGCTGCGGCAATATTTTCGATCTCGGTGGGATCCACCGACTCATTGGCGGAGTGAATGGTGCACTTGGGCTCCTCCACACCGTAGAGGGCGATCTCCGCGTTAGGATGCGCCTCTTGCAGCTCGGTGGTTAGCGGAATGGAACCGCCCATGCCCTGAGCGGCAGTCTCTGCGTTATAGGCCTCGGAAAGGCATTCGCCTAGCAGGGCAGCGGCTGGCTTTTCCGGATCGGTGGCAAAGCCGGCATTGGACTCGAGCACCTCGGCCTTGACGTGGGCGCCCCAAGGGGTGTGGCTGCGGAGGTGCGCACAGACGGCGTCGGCAATCGCGGCGGCATCGGCGCCAGCCGGAACGCGCAGGTTGAGCTGGGCGGAAGCGGTAGCGGGCACGGCGTTGACTGCTTCTGCAACCGGGGTAGAGGTAAAGCCGGTCACGGTAATGGCTGGGCGGGACCAGACCATATTCGCCACCGGGGTGGCGCCAGCCGGGTCATCTTCGCCCATGATCTTGGTGCCCTCCAGCAGCTGTGCATCGGCACGGAAGGCCTCGGCCGAGTATTCCTGGCCGGACCACTCGGCGGTGGTATCTACGCCATCGATAACGGTGCGGCCGTACTCATCGGATAGGGAGTCGATGGCGCGCATCAGGGCTTTGGCGGCGTCCGGGGCCGCGCCACCAAATTGGCCGGAGTGAACGCCGGCGGCCAGCGTATCGACCTGCACACCAATCTGCGCGCCGCCGCGTAGGGAAGTGGTCAAGGTCGGCTGGCCTACGGCGGAGTTGCCGGCATCGGCGATGAGGATGGCATCGGCCGCAAAAAGCTCCGGGCGGTCCTTGATGAGCTGGGAAAGGCCCTCGCCGCCGCGTTCCTCAGAACCCTCGATGAGGTACTTCAGGTTGACCTTGGTGCCGCCGTTATTGTCCACCGCGCGCAGGGCCGCTAGGTGCATGGCCACGTTGCCCTTGCAATCGGCGGCGCCGCGGCCGTACCAACGAGTAGAGCCATCGGCGGCCTGGCGCTCAGTAAGGGTAAAAGGATCAGAATCCCACGCTTCGCGGTTGCCCGCCGGTACTACGTCATAGTGGGAGTAAAGCAGGACGGTTTTGGCCCCCTCGTCGCCCTTGCGCTCGCCCAAGATGGCGGTGGAGCCATCGGCCGTGGTGATGGTTTCCACGCTCACTCCGGCTTCTTCGAGTGCGGACTTAACCCACTGGCTCGCGCCCTTGGTCTGGTCCTCCAAGCCTTCCTCATTGTGGACGGAGTTGAAGGCTACGAGCTCGCTGAGCTGGCGGAAAATGGTCTCGCGGTCGTTGCGGATGCTTTCATTAAGTGCAGTCATGTGTACTACCGTACCCGCCCTGCCCAAGCTATAGAGCAACCGGAATAGGAAAACGCTGGGGTGGTGAACTAAAATTTATTCATTCCACCCTGTGCGGATTTTGTCCGTTCGGACCCTATTCCGGCGAGGAATCGGGGCCAAACAGACAGGAACGGACGTGGCAGGCTGCGGTTTGTTACGCGGGGTGAAACGAGAAACTTTCATAGCCGAGAATAGAAAGGACCTGGCATGGCGAACGCATCATCCGCCGCAGGTTCCAAGGCCACCCTGCCCGAGCTGACTCTGCGCGGCATTATCATCGGCGGCCTGATTACCCTCATCTTCACCGCTGCCAACGTGTACCTAGGCCTGAAGGTGGGCTTGACCTTTGCTACCTCCATCCCCGCTGCCGTGATTTCCATGGCAGTCTTGCGCCATTTCAAAGGTCATAACATTAAAGAAAATAATATTGTCCAGACCATCGCCTCTGCTGCGGGCACCTTGTCCGCCATCATCTTCGTCCTCCCGGGCCTAGTGATGGTGGGGTACTGGCAGGGCTTCGGCTTCCTGCAGACGGCCGGTGTGTGCATCATCGGCGGCGTGCTGGGCGTGATGTATTCCATCCCGTTGCGCCGCGCTTTGGTAACAGGCTCCGATCTGCCCTACCCGGAGGGCGTGGCCGCGGCCGAGGTCCTCAAGGTGGGCGATGAAAATGCTTCCGGCGCCAGCCAGGAAGAAAATGCCAAGGGTCTGCGCATCATCGTCGCCGGCGGTATTACCTCGGCCGTCATGGCGCTGCTGACCGCAATGAAGGCGGCCGCCTCTGAGGTCACCGCCTATTTCAAACTCGGCGCCGGCGCGACCACCCTGGGCACGAGCCTTTCTACCGCCCTTATCGGCGTGGGCCACTTGGTGGGCCTGCCGGTGGGCATCGCCATGCTGGTTGGCGTAGTGATTTCCTATTTCATCTTGCTGCCCATTTTCACCACCGGTGATATTTCGGGCGCCACCGCTCTTGCCGACGTCGTCGATACCACCTTCTCCGATGATATCCGCTTCATCGGCGTGGGCACCATGGCCATTGCCGCTATCTGGACCCTGCTGAAGATTGCCGGGCCCATTGCGCTGGGTATCCGCCAGTCGCTAGCCTCCTCGCGCGCCCGTAAGTCCGGTTCCGCCGTGGATGTGACCGAGCGAGATATTCCCTTCCCCTATGTTGCCACCACCATCGTGGCGTTTATGGTGCCCATCGCGCTGCTGCTGTGGGACTTCGTGCAGGGTACCGATATCCATGACCATATGGCCGTGCTCATTACCGTCTCCGTGCTCTTTACGTTGCTGGTAGGCCTCATTATCGCCTCTGTGTGCGGCTACATGGCGGGCCTGATTGGTGCGTCTAACTCGCCGATTTCCTCCATCGGTATCATTGCCGTGCTTGCTGCCTCGCTGCTCATCGCCGCCGTTACCCGCGGCACCAGCGCTGATCCTTTGTCCTTGGTGGCGTATACGCTCTTTACCGCGGCCATTGTCTTTGGTATTGCCACCATTTCCAATGACAACCTGCAGGACCTGAAGACCGGCGCACTCGTTGGCGCTACCCCGTGGAAGCAGCAGGTAGCGCTCATTATCGGCGTGGTCTTCGGCTCCCTAGTCATCCCGCCGATTTTGCAGGTCATGCTCAACGGTTTCGGTTTCCAAGGCATGGAGGGTGCGGGCGAAGACGCCTTGGCCGCCCCACAGGCCGCCTTGATGTCTTCGGTTGCCTCCGGCATCTTCGATAGCTCGCTGGATTGGGACCTTATCTTTATCGGCATGGCCATCGGCGCTGTCCTCATTATTATTGACGAGCTCCTGCGCAAGTTCACCGATAAGTACTCATTGTCCCCGCTGGCAGCTGGCATGGGTATGTACCTGCCGGCCGCGCTGACCATCGTCATCCCCATCGGCGCCATCCTGGGCACTTTCTACGATAAGTGGGCCGCGAAGCAATCCCGCCCCGAGTTTGCCAAGCGCATGGGAACCCTCCTGGCTACCGGCTTGATCGTGGGTGAGTCCCTCTTTGGCGTGGTCAATGCCGGCATCATCGCCGCCGCTGGCGGCGAGAGCCCGCTGGAAATCTTTGAGGGTGGTGCCTCCGCCACCGTGGTAGGCGTGATCCTCTTCATTATCGCGCTAACGTTCATCTACCGCTGGACCAAGCGCACGGTGAAGAGCTCCTAGTTCCTGATCCATTCCTTATATAATGGCGTCCCTTCGCGGGGGCGCCATTTTTTCTTGCAGTCGCGATGGGAGAGTGCCAGAATAGTCGTTAGCACTCGCACAGTATGAGTGCCAGATAAATCTACATCGTTGTGGTTGAGGTTGGTTCACACTCACCAGCCATGCCGTCGCGGGCGTCCGCAGCGAGAAAGACGTGAGTGTCGTCCTCAATAAACCAAGGAGCACAAACACAATGGCAAAGATTATCGCTTTTGATGAAGAGGCCCGCCGCGGCCTTGAGCGCGGCCTGAACACGCTGGCCGACGCCGTCAAGGTCACCCTCGGCCCTAAGGGCCGCAACGTCGTCCTGGAAAAGTCCTGGGGCGCGCCGACCATTACCAACGATGGTGTTTCTATCGCTCGCGAAATCGAGCTCGAGGATGCTTATGAGAAGATCGGCGCCGAGCTGGTCAAGGAAGTAGCTAAGAAGACCGATGACGTCGCTGGCGACGGCACCACCACCGCAACCGTGCTGGCACAGGCTCTGGTACGCGAGGGTCTGCGCAACGTAGCCGCAGGTTCCAACCCTATGGGCATCAAGCGCGGCATCGAGACCGCAACCAAGAAGGTTGTGGACTCCCTGCTGTCTTCCGCCAAGGAAGTAGAAACCCAGGAGCAGATTGCTACCACCGCTGGCATCTCCGCTGCTGACCCGGCCATCGGCGAGAAGATCGCCGAGGCTATGTACACCGTGGGCAACGGCTCCGTAAACAAGGACTCCGTTATCACCGTGGAAGAGTCCAATACCTTCGGTGTTGACCTCGAGGTAACCGAGGGCATGCGCTTTGACAAGGGCTACATCTCCGGCTACTTCGCTACTGATATGGAGCGCCAGGAGGCAGTCCTGGAGGACCCATATATCCTGCTGGTCTCTTCCAAGATCTCCAATATCAAGGACCTCGTTCCGCTGTTGGAGAAGGTCATGCAGTCCGGCAAGCCGCTGCTGATCATCGCCGAGGACGTTGAGGGCGAGGCCCTGTCCACCCTCGTGGTGAACAAGATCCGCGGCACCTTCAAGTCCGTTGCCGTTAAGGCTCCTGGCTTCGGCGATCGCCGCAAGGCCACCCTGCAGGACATGGCCATCCTCACTGGCGGCCAGGTCATCTCCGAAGAGGTCGGCCTCTCCCTCGAGACCGCCGAGCTCGAGTACCTGGGCCAGGCACGCAAGGTCGTTGTCACCAAGGATGAGACCACCATCGTTCAGGGTGCTGGCTCCCAGGAGCAGATCGACGGCCGCATCAAGCAGATTCGCGCTGAGATCGAAAGCTCCGATTCCGATTACGACCGTGAGAAGCTCCAGGAGCGCCTGGCTAAGCTCTCCGGCGGCGTTGCCGTCCTTAAGGTCGGCGCCGCTACCGAGGTCGAGCTCAAGGAGCGCAAGCACCGCATCGAGGATGCAGTCCGCAACGCAAAGGCTGCCGTGGAAGAAGGCATCGTTGCCGGCGGTGGCGTAGCCCTGCTGCAGGCTGCTTCCGTCCTGGATTCCCTGGATGACCTCAAGGGCGATGAGGCTACCGGCGTCAAGATCGTCCGCGAGGCCCTGTCCGCACCGCTGAAGCAGATCGCACACAACGCTGGTCTGGAGCCGGGCGTTGTTGCTGACAAGGTTTCCTCCCTGCCAGCAGGCGAGGGCCTGAACGCTGCTACCGGTGAGTACGTCAACCTCATGGAGGCTGGCATCAATGACCCGGTCAAGGTCACCCGCTCCGCACTGCAGAACGCTGCTTCCATTGCAGCTCTGTTCCTGACCACCGAGGCCGTCGTTGCCGACAAGCCTGAGCCGGCCGGAGCCAACAACGGCATGCCGGACGCTGACGCCATGGGCGGCATGGGCTTCTAACGCCCTATACCCCATAGGCCGCCAATAACAACGGGCCTAGCATCAGCCTGAGCGCCCCGTTTCTGTGCTTTAGAGCGCATGAAACGGGGCGCTTCGGCGTGTCTGCACCATTTTCTTTAAGTGATGCGATATGTGAACGCTGCGTCTTTACGAGATGACTTTCCGAATGTGCTCGTCATAGTCGGTTTCAATTGGGGCTGGAGATCGGAGAGCTTTTGGGAAATTCACCGCGCTATATGGCTCGCGATTCTCCGCCACAGCTTTTAACATGCGAACCATGCACCCCAGTGACCCCGTATAGGGGTAGCTGAAGGGGCGGAATTTAAAAAGGTTTTTCGCTCTCGGAGAGTGGGTTTTGCGCCTACCTATCGTTCGTTACTCCGGAAGCGTTACAGTGTTAAGCCTGAGCTAACCTAGCTATTTAAAGCGTAATGTAAAAGCCCAGTTTAGTAGCCTTTCAGTTAAGGTAAAAAATTTTAATGCCTCCAAAAGCCATAAACTTATCCTTATCAAGTTGCCTGCGTGATGGGGCATCTATGCAAATTTGACTTGATTTCGTTCAAACTTGTGTCAAAATATCTTTTGTGACGCCCGCTGAGGGTGTCTGCAAACTGCAAACCCCTCCGCGGCAGTAGCTTCGGATCTATTTTAGGAGTTCAAACATGGATCTCTCCACCATTCAGATGCACTTGGATAACTTCGTAACTACCTGGGAAGGCTGGGGCAAGATTGTTCAGGGCATCCAGGACTGGAAAGGCGTCGCTGAAGGATTTGAGGCCCTGAAGGAAGCTTTCGAGACTTTCGGTAACGGCTTGGAAGAACTGAGCTCCAAGTAAGCAAGACCTTTCCATCAACCAACCTTCAATAAGGAGACACTAAAATGCAGGAACTTTCCTCCAACTTCGGCAGCTTCGTAGAATTGAGCAGCAATTTGTTCAACTCTATCCACGAGGTTCTTTCTCCGCTGCTGTCCATTGCTGAAGGCGCTTCCAAGCTGATCGGCATGTTCGTATAAGAACATCCTCCAGTTCTGAGCTTTAAAGCTCACTGAAGCAAGAAGGTCTACCGTCTCGGTAGGCCTTCTTTTCGTTTTGGTGGCTGTTTAGGGAAGGGATAACTTCTTAGGGAAGGGATAACTTCGAAAGTTTAACGCGCTTGCTGTCTATATTCGGGTTACACTTAATGCATGGCTGATATTAAAGACGACGATCTTCCCGAGATTGACCTGGCAAAAACAGACGGCTACGTCGTCGACGGAACCGATGAGGATGACCCTTCGCTGATCATGCCGGATGGTTCCCCGGTTCAGACTTGGCGTGAAAATTACCCCTACGATGAACGCATGACTCGCGATGAGTACGAGTCCGTTAAGCGTGCGCTGCAGATTGAATTGCTGAAGTGGCAGAACTGGACCAAGGAAACTGGTCAGCGTCATATTATTATCTTTGAGGGGCGCGACGCAGCCGGTAAAGGCGGCACTATCAAGCGCTTTAACGAACACCTGAACCCGCGCGGTGCCCGCACAGTGGCATTGGAAAAGCCGTCGCCGCGTGAGTCCACCTCGTGGTACTTCCAGCGTTACATCGAGCATTTCCCGGCCGGTGGTGAAATCGTCTTCTTTGACCGCTCTTGGTATAACCGTTCCGGGGTGGAGCGGGTTATGGGCTTTTGTACCGAAAGTCAGCACGCGGAATTCCTTCGCGAGGTTCCGATGCTGGAGAATATGATTCTGGGCTCGGGTATCTCCCTGACCAAGCTGTGGTTCTCGGTTACTCGTAAGGAGCAGCGCACTCGCTTCGCTATTCGCCAGATTGACCCAGTGCGCCAGTGGAAATTGTCCCCGATGGACTTGGCCTCGCTGGATAAGTGGGACGACTACACCCGTGCTAAGGAAGAGCAGTTCCGTTATACGGATACGGAAGAGTCGCCGTGGATTACCATTAAGTCCAACGACAAGAAGCGTGCCCGCATTAACGCTATGCGCTATGTACTGTCCAAGTTCGAGTATACGAACAAGGATCACGAGCTGGTGGGCGAGGTTGATGAGAATATTGTTAAGCGTGGTCGCGACCAGATTGGTGACTAAGCTTTAGCTGGATTAGCCATCACGACGGCGGGAAACTCGGAAACTTCGAGTTTCCCGCTTTTTGTATTAAGGGGGTAACGGGGGTGGATTTGGGCAATAGTTTTGGCAAAATTTGTTCTTCCTAAAAGTCCGTTTCCGTGCGGTTATTTTACGGAACCGTAGGTTACATAATTGGAAGTTATTTGTGCTTTATATCGTCGCGTATTTAGCATCACTGTTATCTCAATCTCATCCAGGAAAGCACTATGAGATACAACACTAAAGAGGAGACGGTGATGATGAAGAAGCATATAACCGCTTGCTTGACGGCGGCTGCTGTCATGGCGGCACCAGTGGCGGTATCTGGAACGTTTACAGTTGGCGCAGCTGCTCAAGAGGCACCGGCCCCAACGGCAGACCAGAAGCCAGATGTATTGGGACGCCCGACCGTCTCTGACAAGCAGGTTTCTGACGAGGATGGCTACTTCGATAGCCAGCGCGGTCAGGGTGTAAAGATCTACTACCGGAAGCAGAAGGTGGCAAGCCCACGCGGTGCGGTGGTTTTGGCGCACGGTGTATCTGAGCACTCGGGGCGTTACGATTACGTCGCCAAGCGCTTGCTCGATGCAGGCTACAACGTCTACCGCGTAGATCACCGCGGCCACGGCAAATCCGCCGGCGGCAGCGTACCGATGGGGCATATCGATAATTTCCAGTACATCCTCGATGATTTCGACCGTGTCGTGGACATGGCGAAGGAAGAAAATCAGGGAGTAAAGACCTTCCTGCTGGGCCACTCGATGGGCTCGCTGACCGTGGAGGCCTATGGCATTCGTGAGCCGGGCAAGGTCGATGGCATCATCACTAACGGTGGCGGCGCGCCGCTGAACCTTTCGGGCAAGAATGTTGCGGGAAAGAACATCACGCCGGATGATATTTCTGAGACCCAGAAGAAGCTGGATCCCACCATCTTTGAACGCTTGCCGCTAGCCCAACTCACCAGCTTTAATGCGAACTATGCGCAGAACCTGATTCCGCACCGCACCGAAATCGGCGCACAATCGCCGGAGTGGAGCAAGGACATTCAGCTGTCTAATCCATTTACGGATGGTATCTCCACTAACCAAGCGGTGAAGGACGAGTATGCCTCTAGCCCGCTCATTGCGCAGAAGACCAGTGCCGGCACGGCCTTGCAGCTGGCGGCAATTGCGAATTACGACGCCGTCAATGCGGACCTCTTCACCGCACCGACGCTCATCATGCACGGCACCAAAGACGGAATCGTTCCGCCGTACTTCTCCCAGGATTGGTATAACTCCATCTCCTCCAAGGACGTGGAGTACGTGACCTGGGAGGGGCAGAAGCACGAGGTCTTTAATGAGCCGGCTGCCGATCAGGCTCTCGATACCGTCGTGGACTGGCTCGACCGCCACGCCTAAATTCACGCGGACCTCAAAGTGAGGACTCTTGGCAGGCATGTAGTGCTTGCCAAGAGTTTACGTATATGTAACCGCGTCGTTGCCCAGGACGGATAGAAATTGAATTATGAAAAATAAACTCTGTGCTTTCTCATCTATCCTGGCGCTTACCGCAATAGTAGGCGCGCCCGGAGCTGCGGCCCAGTCCTCGCTTCCGGGTTCGTCCCATGGTTCTTCATTGGGGTCGTCATTCGGCTCTTCGCTGAGTTCTTCACCGAGCTCCTCCCACGGTTCCTCCACAGGAGACGATGTGCAGCAGGAGGACGCCACTGAGTCTCGGGTGCTGTGGCTGGAAAGCTTCGACGGGGTGGATACCCCGGCATGGTTTACTCACCGCGCGCCGGAGGGGTGGAAGACCGACGTGCACGGCGTGGACTCGGGCGAGGCCCGCTGGAAGGGCTGGACTTTTGGCGATATGCGCCATTGGACCTGGGCATCTGGTACCGATATGCGCCACTATTTCACCCAGGCGCATGACACCTTCGCCATCATCGACAACAAGCAGCAGCGCTTGGCCGAAGGCGATTCCATGACCGCGGGTCTAAAGAGCCCGGCCATCCCGGTGGCGGGGCAGGAGCGGGTGAATGTGGAATTCGACCACCATTACCGCCAGGGCAAGGACGGGCAAAATGCCACGGTGACTGTCTCCTTCGATGGCGGGGAAGCCCAGGAAATCGCCGTCTTTGATAAGGATGTCTTCTCCAAGCACGAGTCCATTGGCGTGGACGTGCCAGCCGGCGCGAAGAATATGCAGGTTAGCTTCAGCTACAACAACGGCAATGATGACTGGTGGTGGGCGGTGGATAACGTGGGCGTCGTCAAGCCGCTCGGTGAGCTTCAGGGCTCGCCGCAGGCTACCGTGGACGTGCTTTCCGACGTCCAGGGCGACCCCCAAGACTACAAAGACGCGGTCCGCCAGTTGAACGGTATGGAGGACAAGGCCGGGGCGCTGGTGCTCAACGGCGACCTCGTGGACGATGGCTCGCAGCAGCAGTGGGATGATTTCTTGGCCGCGCACAGCGAGGTGCCGCACGATTCGGGCAAGGAATTGTGGACCATCGGCAACCACGAAATGTATGGCAAGGAAGGCTCTAAGACTTACCTGGATCGCTTTCTCAAATACTCCGGCCAGGATAAACCGTGGAAGGAAGAAGTGGTGGATGGGGTGCCGCTCATTTCGGTAAATACCGAGTTTTATTCCGATATTCTGCGCCACGGCAAGGAGCCGTTCCAGCGCATCAGCAAGGAGCAGCTCGATTGGCTAGATGAGCGCCTGGCTTATTGGGATGCTAAGGGCACTCCGGCGTTGGTCTTTAGCCATCCGCTGCTGCCGCAGACGGTATCGATGTCTCATTCGGCGTGGTACCAGAATGACTTTGAGGACCTCGAGGCGCTATCCAACGTGGTCAATAAGTACAACAACATCGTGTGGTTTAGCAGCCACAGCCACTCTTCGCTGCGTCAGAATAACTGGTGGGGAACCCGCCGCTATGACGGCACTGGTGAGGCTGGCCGTACCGGCTTCCCCGTGGTCAACACCGGCGCCATTCTCAATGAGTACCTACCGGATGGCGATAACGACGAAAAAATTGTTAAGGAAAAGGAAGAGGCCTCCACCGGACTGCGGGTCAAGGTGTTTGCTGACCGTGTCCGGGTGGAGGCCTGGGACTTCAAGTCCGGCGAGATGATTAAATACCAGGACTTCGCGCGGTAGGGCGCAGATTATGGCCGGCGACCTATCGCTCCCACGGCTCGATGGGGTTGCCCTGCCATACGGCGTTGGTGGGCACGCGGTCACCGCGCATAACCAGCGAGCCGGGACCCACGGTGGATGCAGTGCCGATGAGCGAGGCAGGCAGCGCCACCGAGTGGGCGGCCAGGGTGGAGCCGTCCTGGATGGTGACGGTATCTAGGCTCATCACGCGGTCCTGGAAAAGGTGGGTTTGCACCACCGTGCCAGGGCCCACGGTGGCGGCCTCACCGACGCGGATGAGGTCCGTTTCCGGGAACCAGTAGGAATCGATCCACGCACCGCGGCCGATTTCCACGCCGAGGGCGCGCAGCCCCAGGTTGATCTCGCCGGAGCCGTAGGTGTGCTGGAAGAACCACGGCGCGGCGACGACCTCCACGAAGGTATCCTGCAGCTCATTGAGCCAGACAAAAGCGGACCACAGCGGGTGGTCAGCCGCGCGGTGCTTGCCCACGCAGATCCACTTCACCGCGACGGTGACGGCCATGGCCACCGCACCCATGCCCATGAGCACGAGGCCGGAGAGGAGCCAGGTCAGGGGGAAGCCGAGGGCGTCGAGAAGCAAGTCGTAGACGCTAAGGGTTGCCGCGAGCAACATGGCAGAAAACATCGGTGCCAAAAGGCGCATGGTTTCCACCACGCCGCGGGCGGCCTTGACGGCAAAGCCCGGGTTATAGGTCAGCGCCTCACCCGAGTTGGCGGGGGAGTCCACCTCTACGGTCACGCGGCGCATGCGCTCTGGCGGCGCACCCCACCAGTTAGCGCCGGCCTTCGTCTTCTTCGGGGTAGAAGAAAGAACGGCAACCAGCGAGTTCTTGGATAGTTTGCGGCCGGGTGCGGTGATGCCGGAGTTGCCCACGAAGGAGCGCTTACCCACCTTGGTCTCGCCGGTGCGCATCCAGCCGCCGCCGAGCTCGTAGCCGCCGATCATGGTGTCATCGGCCAGGAAGGCGCCCTCTTTGACCTCGGTGAGCTTGGGGATCATCACCGCGGTGGAAATTTCCACGTTAGTGCCGATCTGCGCGCCGAGCGCGCGCAGCCACGTCGGGGTGAGCTGCGAGGCATAGAGCGGGAAAAGCTTGGTGCGCGCCTCGTCCATGAGGCGTTCGATGGCCCACAGGCGCCAGCCCTTGACCGAACGCACAGGCGTTACGCCCGGGCTAATGCCGAGGGAGAGAATGCGCACGCCCAACCAAGTCTGCAGCATATAGGTGGCAAAGGCCGCCAGCGCACCTACAGGTGCGAAGAAGATCGCGCCGATAAAGCCATCGCCGCCGGTGGACTGCACGAGGGTGAGAACAAGGGCCGCGCCAACCGCCAGCGCCACGACCGGCTGGATGGCCAGCAGGACGGAGGTGGCGTCATAGATGGCCACCCACCACGGCCGACGCTTTGGCGTATGGGACGGGAAGCGGTGCTTGGAGCGGCCCACCTTTTGGGCAGGGGAGCCGGACCAGCGCTGGCCGTCCTTGATCTTCTTTCGGCCAGTGACGGTGGAACCGGCCTCCACGTGGGCGTACTTGCCCACCACGGTGCCAGGCAGCAGCGTGGAGCGCGCGCCCACGCGGGCGCCTTCCTTCACGTCGATGGCGCCCACGTGCAAGATATCGCCGTCTAGCCAGTAGCCGGAAAGATCCACCTCGGGCTCGATGGCGGCGTGCTTGCCCAGGGTGAGCAGGCCGGTAACTGGCGGCAGGGAGTGCAGGTCCACGCCGCGCTTGACCTTGACTCCGAGCGCACGGGCGTAGTTATTCACGCGCGTGGCACCGGCCAGGGAGCTCGCGCCAGCGGCATTAGCCCAGCGCTCAGCCGCCCAGATGCGTAGGTGCGTAGAACCGCCGCGCGGGTAGTCTCCAGGCTTAATGCCGGCCGTAATGAGCCGCGCACCGTAGCCGCCGAGGGGGATGCGCCCCACCGGGGTGACAAAGACAATGAGCATGGCGATGACCAGCCACCACGGGAAAGCAGTGGCCCACTCGAAGCCCAGTGATGCCGCCACGGTGGAGCCCAACATAAGCCAAGCCAGCCAGCTGGATGCGGCCAGGGTCATGACCGGAATCTGAATCAAGGTCTGGGCGAGGCGGGTGCCGAAGCCGACCTTGGTGACCTCGCGCATGGGGACGTCAGCAGCAGCGGGGCGCGGTTCGGCTCCCGCAATGAGCTCGGCCAGCGAGCCCAAGCGTGGGTGGTCGTAGAGGTCGCGCACGGCCACGGTGGGGTAGCGCTCCCTGATATGACCCACGAGGGTCGCGGCCGCGAGCGAGGTGCCGCCGAGAGAGAAGAAATCGGCGTTCTCGTCCTCCACGGATACGCCGAGCGTTTCTACCCACAGCTCCGCGAGCCACTTCTCGGTCTCGGTCAGCGTGGTCGATTCCACGCCCACTCCAGGCAGCGGCCACGGCAGGGCCTTCTTATCCACCTTGCCGGAGGTACGCACCGGCAGCTCTTCCATCACGCAGATGCGCGGGACGAGCGCGGCCGGCATGGTATCGGCCAGGCGAGCGTGCGCGGCCTCGTGATCGAAGCCCTTGGCCTCATCCTCGAGGGAGACATAGCCCACCAGAACGGACTCGCCGCCGGGAGTCTTTTGCACGGCCACGGCCGAGTTGTAGACGTTATCTAGCGCCGCAACATTAGCTTCGACCTCGCCGAGCTCGATGCGGCGCCCGCCAATCTTTACTTGGTCATCCACGCGGCCGACGAAGTACAGCCCGTCTTCTTCCAGGCGAACGTGGTCACCGGTGCGATAGGCGCGCTGCCAGCCCATGGACTCCAGCGGTGCGTATTTTTCCGCGTCCTTGGCCGGATCCAGATAGGACGCCAGTCCCACGCCGCCGATTACCAGCTCGCCGACGCCGCCCATTTCCACGGGCATGCCCTGCTTATCGACGACCACCAGGTCCCAACCGTTAAGCGGCAATCCAATGGACACCGGCCGGCCCGGCAGCATCTGCTGCGCACAGGCGACGACGGTGGCCTCGGTGGGGCCGTAGGTATTCCACATCTCGCGGTCCTCGGTGGCCAAACGGTCCACCAATTCTTGCGAGCAGGCCTCGCCGCCGACGATGAGTAGGCGGATATTGTCGAGAGCCTCGGCCGGCCAGAGGCCCGCCAGGGTGGGCACGGTGGACACGACGGTGATGTCGCGGCGGATGAGCCATGGGCCCAAATCCATGCCGGAACGCACCAGAGACCGCGGTGCTGGGACCAGGCAGCCGCCGTGGCCCCAGGCCAGCCACATCTCCTCGCAGGAGGCATCGAAGGCGACGGACAAGCCGGCGAGCACGCGATCCTCAGGACCTAAGGGCCCGTGCGGGTGGTTGACCAAAAAGAGGCTCGCTTCCGCGTCCACGAAGGCGGCCGCGGAACGATGGCTGACGGCCACGCCTTTAGGCTTGCCGGTCGAACCTGAGGTGAAGATGATCCACGCGGTGTCCTCTGGGCGCGGAGCATTCGTCTCCTCGGCAGGGGCGTCCGGGCGCGCGGAGTCCCGCAGGAAGCGGAATCCGTCGTCCGTGAAAACGCCATCGATATCGGCTTCGCCGAAAACCATCTCGGCGCGCTCGTCAGGGTCATCGGCGTCGACAGGCACATAGGCTGCGCCTGCCGCCAAGGTCGCCAAAATGGCGAGGTAGAGCTCGCGTTTGCCGGAGGTCATCCTAATGCCGATGCGATCGCCGCGGCGCACGCCATTGGCGTGCAGCTCGGCAGCCCATGCCTCGACCTCGTGGATGAGCTCGGAATAGGTGATGATTTCGCCGTCATCAAGCGCGGCGGCATCGGGGTTCATTTCCGCGGTGGTGGTAATGATGTCCCACAGCGTGCGCGGCCGCGGTGCCGCGCTTCCTAGAAGGTACTGCTGTGGGACGAGCGATTCGGGACCCGCCATTTATGCCTCTTCTTCGTCCGCGGCAATGATGGACTTAGCCAACTTTCGCAGATGCTTGAGCTGCTTATTGGTGGACTCATCCAATGCCTCGTCCTCGGCGGTAGCGACCAGCACCGCCAGGTCCTTGTGGGCCTTTGTGCCCTTTTTGGTGGAAGCGACGATCTGGCGGCGGCGATCCTTTGGGTCGCGTTCGCGCTTTGCCCAGCCGCGGTCCTCGAGGGCGTCGATAAGACGCACCATGTCAGAGGCGTCAATGGCCAGGGTTTCGGACAGATAAGACTGCGACGCGGCATCCGCGTCGACCAGACAGGTAAGGACCCAGTACTCGCGCAGCGTTGTCTGCTTGGTCTGCAAAGCAGCCTCTACGCCATCGCGGGTGCGGCGGCGGAGGCGCTCCAATTGGAACGACGGGGACTCGAGCAGGGTCGTTGGGATTACAGAATTATTCGTGGAAGCCATACCATCATCATAATCCCAAAAGATTGGTTAAGGCCAATTAATCCGTTTCGATGGGAAGCCCAGAAGCCTTCCACTTATCCGTGCCGCCATCCACATTGATGGTGTCCCAGCCCAGCGCATGTTCTAGATACTGGCAGACCTGCATGCTGCGACCGCCTGCGTGGCAGATTACGTAGATATCCTTATCTGGGTCGATTTCCTGGATGCGACCCGTAATCTCGCTCATCGGGATGTGGGTCGCGCCCTTCGCGCGCTCCACTGCCCACTCATCATTCTCGCGGACATCAATGAGCTGAGCGCCTTCTGGTACTTCGGTTGGTTGAACGTTTTTCATGCCTCATACCCTAGTCACGCATAGGTCCTTATGCTGCTCCGCGTGCCGCGTCCGAGAAGAGCCGTGAGGAACTAGGGACGGCGACAACATGCGAGCTCGGCCCGTTGCGTCAATTGTCTGTTCCAGCAGCTTTAGCTCTTGTCTCGCCAGATTTGTAGCCCAAACAGTTATCTGCTTCGGCGTTTAACCCCTTGTAGTCGAGGCTTAGAGTATGCCTTGGTCCAAATCCTTGGCATCCGCGGCGGATGTGCGCAGGGCATGAATTTCCAGCGGCAACTGAGATGAATTCAGGCGAACCCGTCTTGGTTGTGATTAGAGTGGCGTACAGCCCACGGTACGGCTTTCTGTTCATGGCGAGAGTGGGGCTTCTCCGCCACGCTTTCAACGCTCATCTGAATTGAAAGGGAAATTTTTGATGCAAAGTCTGGCAGAGATGCGGACAGAGCTTCGACAAGGCACGCTTGAAATCGATGGCATAACCATTGAAAGCGATATCGAGGTGAGCTTGGAGCCTCACACCGAATATATTGTCAACCTCGAATTTGAAGTTCGCCAAGGAACGGCTCCCACTGCAATGAGGCTTAGGACCTTTAGCGCTGAGTTCGTGCTCTTTGATAATGAGACAGAAAACAGCATTCGTCTTACCGATGGCGTTAGCAATAGCGCAGGCTTTCGTCTGCGAACCGGACAAAAGTCAGACTGGCTCAGTGTCTTTAACGAATACCTCCATAGTTACATGGAAGGAGTCGAACCTGGATACGAATGCATGACTGGTGATTCAGGAATTGTTATCACTGAGAGGGAAGGCGACACCATTCACTTTGCCTGCAACAACCGCAGTCCACGGGAGCAGCTAGCTTTTGAGGACGTCACCGGGACGCTGACACTTAGAAAAGTTGGTTCAGCGGAAGAGCATTCCATCGCTCCTGTAGAGGATGGATCGCCAATTCAACAATATTGCTTCATCGACAGCGGCGATGAAGCAATCGATGAAAAGAAGCTCGTTGATATTGCTACTGCGCTTTCGGGCAAGACCTCCCCGAGAAGCGAAGCGGTCACCACCTTAATTGACAGGCTTGAAGGGCTTAACTACACCATCATTTCTTCCGCAGGCAATGCTGTCACCATCGAAGTGGACATCTCGGATGAGGACACCACCGAATTCGCTATGGTCGATGAGGCTCGACTGTGGAATCTCAACCTAGTGAAGGTTAAAACTCGCACCTTGCTGAATCAGAGCACAAACCGGCCAGAAAGTTAGGCCACACCTGCCCGGAATAAAAATGTGAAGGACCGCGTGATTCGTCGTGTTGAAGAACGGGTTCTGGCGGAGAGCACGCAGGTGCAAGCCGCGGATCTGGCTGTGGCACTTAAATCGTCGGTTCGTGTGAGGAGTCGATGTCGTTTTCTGTAAATAGCGTCGGAAATTGGGGGGTTCGCGCTCTATTTACCGTGAGCGTCGTGCGGGCTGCCCGCGGCGATTCTTGTGTGGCGCATCGGGTCAAAGTGACACACACGGCGCTGGCCCCGCGGAGGCCTGCGTGCGCGTTTTAACGGTGCGCGGAGAGGTACTCCAGAATCGCCTTGACGCGGCGGTTGTCCTCGCTGGGGTCTAAGCGAAGCTTGGTGAAGATGTTGGAGACATGCTTGGCCACCGCGGCGGCGGATAAAACGAGCTCGGCGGCGATGTCCTTGTTGGACTTGCCGCGGGACATTAATTCGAGAACCTCGCGCTCGCGCGGGGTGAGCTCGCCCAAGCCGCTGCGTCCGGAGCTCATGAGAGCTTGAGCCACGGTGGGGTCGATGACGGTGCCGCCCTGGGCCACCACGTCCAGGCTGGCCAGGAAGTCGCGCACCTCGGAGACACGGTCCTTCAAAAGGTAGCCGGTGCCGGCCTCGGGGGAGTCGAAGAGCTCCACCGCATAGGCCGGGGCCACGTATTGGGAGAGCACCATGACAGGCAGGCCCGGGTAGGCGTTTCTCAAATTCACGGCGGCTTTCAAACCATCGTCGCCCATGCCCGGCGGCATGCGTACGTCCGTGATGACGATGTCTGGCAGGTCGTCGCGCAGTTTATCCACCACAGCCTCGAGCGAAGGGGCAGAGGAAGCCTGGTCCACTACAGAGTGCCCGCGGCGCTCCAACAGGCCGGCCAGGCCCTCGCGCAGAATGGCGGAGTCATCCGCTACCACAATCCTTAAGCTCATCTTTTACACTCCTGGCTGTCCGCGATCGAGAAGAAGGGGAATGGACCCGGCCACCCGGGTCGGGCCGCCAGGCGGTGAGGACAAAGACATTTCTCCGCCGAAGGCAGCAAGACGCTCGGCCATCCCCGCCAGGCCGCGCCCGGGGACGACCTGTGCGCCGCCGGGGCCCTCATCCACCACGGTGATGCGCAGCGAATCGTCCGAGGTCACCAGCACCGAAACCGGCGCGCCCGGCGCATGCTTGGTCGCATTCGTCAAAGCTTCCGTGCCGAAGAAATAGCCGCAGGCCAGCACGGAGGCGGAGAGCTCAGGCAGAGAATGCGGGGCAAAGACGCTGACGTGGGGGCCGTGGGAGGAGGCGGCGTCGGCAAGCGCGGCGACCAGGCCGTGATCCTGCAGCACCTGTGGGTGAATACCGTGCACCGTGGCGCGCAGGGAATTCAGGCCGCGGTCCACGTCCTGCTTTGCGGCGGTGAGGAGCTCGGTGAGGCCAGCGGGGGCGTCGAGAAGAGCCTCGCCCAACTTCATGCTCGCGGCCACGAGGTATTGCTGCGCGCCGTCGTGCAGGTCGCGCTCGATGCGGGCGCGCTCGACCTCGTAGGCGTCCGCGATGGCGCGGCGCGAGGCCGTGAGCTGCGCAATCTGCTGCGCCTGCTGCTGCTCGTGCGTGGTGGGTTGGGGCTTCTTTCGGAACACGGTTCACAGCATATCGGGTGTCCCGAACTACAGGGGTAGTGCTGGCACTACCTTAAAGAGCAACGCTAGGGCTGTTCTTTCTGCGGGCCCGGCACGGTGAAATGAGAGACATGGCACAGATACTTTCCCTGACAGACATCACCAAGGACTTCGGCGGCGGCCCGGTGCTCGCCGGAATTTCCCTCGACATTGAACCGGGCGAGCTCGTGGCTGTCATGGGGCCGTCTGGCTCCGGCAAGTCCACGCTGCTGCACTGCATGTCCGGCGTGCTCACCCCCACGCACGGTAGCGTGCGCTACGGGGACGAGGAGCTCTCCGCGCTTTCCGACACCCCCCGCTCCCGCACCCGCCTGCGCAACTTCGGCTTCGTCTTCCAGGATGGTCAGCTGCTGCCGGAGCTCAGCAACGTGGATAACGTGGCGCTGCCGGCCATGCTTAACGGTATGGGGCGGGGTGCGGCCCGCAGGCGCGCGATGGAGCTTCTTGATCAGCTGGGCCTGGGTGGCCTGGCGGACCGCCGCCCGGCGCAGGTCTCCGGTGGCCAGGCTCAGCGCGTGACCATTGCGCGTGCGCTAGTGGCGAACCCAGGCGTTGTCTTCGCCGACGAGCCGACCGGTGCGCTGGATCAGTCCACCGGCCACGAGGTCATGCAGATGCTCACCACCATCGTGCGCCAGGCCGGGGCGAGCCTGGTCATGGTCACGCACGACCCGAAGGTGGCCGATTGGATGCAGCGCCGCGTGGAGATTCGCGATGGCATCATTCACGACGACCGCCGCCTGGGGGTGATTCGATGAACACCGCCACCTTGGTCTATGACCTGCAGCGCGAATCCATTCGCGCGCGCTCGGGCACGGGCATCGTCTCTCTATTGGCGATTGTGAGCCTGACCATCGGTTCCGCCATCGCCTTTTTGGTTGCGGGCGGTACCTGGATGTTTTGGGAGCGCGCCCAGCACGTCGAGGACGCCGCGCCCGCCCTCAAGGAGGCCTTTGGCAACGAGATGGAGGCCTTCCTCTATCCCTGGTTCGCCCTGGCTCTCTTTTCCTGCGCGTTCATCCTTCCCGCGCTGTTTAACCTCACCTCCCAGGCCGCCGTCCTGGGTGCGTCCGGAAGGGAGCAGCGCCTAGCCACCCTGCGCCTGCTGGGCTTAAGCTCCCGCCAGGTGGAGCGCATGGCAATTGTGGAAACCGGCCTCCAGGCGGTGATCGGCATCGTGCTCGGCGGGTTGATTAGCCTACTCGTCGCACCGGTCTTTACCCAGCTGGACTTCCAAATGCGGCCCATTGACCTGACAGAGATTCTGCTGCCCTGGTGGGGATATATAGCCGTGGCCGGCGTGCTCTTCCTCCTGGCCATCGGCGCGGCACTGTACGGCATGCGCCGCGTGCGGGTGAGCCCGCTGGGCGTGGCCAAACGCCAGATGCCCGCGGCCTACCGCTGGTGGCGCGCCATCGTCTTCCTCATCATCGTGGCAGTCGGCGGCGTGTTCCTCACGGGCAAGGCGGGCCCGCCCACCGCGATGGTCATCGTGGTCATGTTTGGCATGCTGATGAGCATCAACCTCATCGCGCCTTTCATCCTGCAGTTGGGCGCGCACGTCTTCTCCCTCTTCCCCGGAACCGCGCACTTCGTGGCCTGCCAGCGCGTGGCGGGCAATGCCCGCCCGGCATGGCGGCGCAGCGCTGCCATCGGCTTCTTCGGCTACCTGGCCGGCTTCCTCGTTGCCGCGCCCCTGGGCTCCGATGCCTTGGCCTCGGTGCTCGAAGAAGATCCCGGAATGAACGTGGTGTTCAAGGACATCTCCACTGGCGTTGTACTAACCCTCGTTTTCGGCTTCACGTTGACCACCATGTCCATCATCCTGGGTCAGGTTTCCGGCATCTTCGAGGACAAGGAGCTCATCCGCTCTCTGGATTTGATGGGCGTGCCGCGCGGCTTCCAGTTCCGCTCCGGGGCGCTGACCGTCATGGGGCCGGTCGTGGCCTTGAGCTCCTTCGGTTTTCTCTTCGGCGGCGGAATTGCTTCGCTGATGTTCTTCTCCAACGTCGAGCAAAGCGACGTCGATGTGAGCGCTCGCCTGCTTATGGCCTTCGGCTTCCTGGCGGTGGGCTGGGTGGTCACGCTTCTTGCCATTGTCCTTGTTGAACCGTTGCGCGGCTACGTGCTGCGCACAGGAGGTCGAAAAGAATGAAAAAAGAATGAAAACTGTACTGAAAATTCTTGGCGGACTCTTCAGCGTTGCCTTTATCGCGGTGTTCGCCGCCGTGTACTTCCTCGGCCCCTCCTATGGCGGGGCGCTGCTGGGCTAGCCCTATTTTCTTTTCAACGCCAGCGAAAAACACATCAACACCGCGGTGGTGGATACCGCAGCGTATACCGGAATCTATGGCGAGAGTGAAGAATTTCAGCGCGCCCGCGAGGCTTTGAAAGAGGACCCGACCAACGCGGAGCTCCTCGATGCCGCCATCGACGCCGCCTCCTCCGCCGAAGCCATCCTCCTGACCTTCCGCGGCCTGGACAACGTGCGCACCTTCGGCGAGCCGACCGCCGGCTACGCCTCCGCCAACGTGGTGCTGGATTACCCGGACGGCCGCTCGCTCATGCTCACTACTGCCAAGGACAAGGCGTGCACAGGTGAGGAGTTCGTCGAGGACCCCATCGCTCCTGATGCTCCGGAATCTGAGCTCGACGGCTGGCTTGCCTCCCATTGTGGCTTCTAAGGCGCGGTTTTCGTCCACAGGTGCCTTTAACGTTCACGGCAAATAACGCCCCGAAACACGCTATTTTTCGCCACTATGTACCGTGAACGACAGTGATTAGTCGGAAAACGCGAAAGGTACGCTTCGGCGCGCGGTGGGAAACCTCTTCGGTCCCCACCGTCTGCGGAAACGTACCTTCACAGTGCCGCCGTTAACGTGCGGCAGAAGCGCTTACTTGAAGCGAGCCTTAGCCTCTTCGAGGATCTTCTCTGCCTCGGCCTTGTCGCCCCAGCCGGAGCCGGATACTTCCTTGTTCGGCTCCAAGTCCTTGTAGTGGACGAAGAAGTGCTCGATTTCGTCCTTGATGTGCTGCTCCACATCGTCGATGTCCTGGTAGCGCTCCCAGCGCGGGTCATCGATGACGGCGAGTAGCTTGTCGTCGCCGCCGGCCTCGTCGGTCATCTTGAAGACGCCGACGATGCGGGCCTCAACGACTACGCCCGGGAAGACCGGCTCCGGCAGGATGACCAGGGCGTCGAGCGGGTCGCCGTCCTCGCCCAGGGTGTGGTCGATGAAGCCGTAGTCAGCCGGGTAGGCCATCGGGGTGAACAGGTAACGGTCGAGGTAGACCTTGCCGGACTCGTGGTCAACCTCGTACTTGTTGCGGGAGCCCTTCGGGATTTCAATGGTTACTTCAACGCTCACAGCGATGTCCTCCATGGGGGATTGGGTATCAATTACTGCCCATAGTCTAGCGCGTTGCGGATTCGCGCTAGGGTTAAAGGCAATGAAAACAAAGCATGTTTGGTGGTCAGCGACCGCGCTCGTGGTAGCGGCAGCGGTCGGAGGTACGGCTGCGCTGGGCGTTACCCTCCAGCGCGAATACGGCGATCTCTCACACGGAGAAGCACAGGCGGTGCAGGCTCCTGAGGAGCCTTTGCGCACCGCCGAGCCGGGGGAAGCGGACCTGGATGCGCTAAGCGCGAAGCTGGACGAGCTCTCTAAGAATAAGGACCTTGCCACGTTCGGCGGCGAGGTAATTGATACCGAGACCGGGGACGTGGTGTGGCAGCGGGACGCGGATAAGCGGCTGACCCCGGCCTCGTCCACGAAGGTGCTCACTACCGCGGCGGCGACGTTGGCGCTGGATGAGAACGAGAAAATCACCACTAAGGTCTACCGCGGTGCGAATGAGAAGAACGTGGTCATCAAGGCTGCGGGTGATGTATGGATGACCCACGAGCAGCTCGATGATTTGGCCGAGCAGATTTCGAAGAACGTCGAGCAGGTCGATGGCGTCTACGTCGATACCTCAGTGTGGTCCGGCGAGGCGCAGGCCCCAGGCTGGGATCCAGAAAACGTGGACGGCGGCTTCGTCGCGCCGATGGAACCGGCCATGCTCTACGGTGGTCGCTTGGGCGCGACGACGGGGGACGTGCCGAGGAGTCATGAGCCGGCTTTGGACGTCGCTAAGCAGCTAGGCGATCGCCTCGGCGCGGGCAAGGTAGGCATGGGCTCTGTGGCGGAGAACGCGCAGGAGGTGGCGAGCGTGGATTCGCCGCCGTTAGCGGACCGCGCCCGAGAAATGGTGCGCCATTCCGATAACGTCATGGCCGAAGCCATTGCGCGTGAGCTGGCGATGTCCCGTGGCAAGGAAGCCAGCTTTGAAGGCGATACGCAGGCCACGCTCGAGGTGCTGCGGGAGCAAGGATTCGACGTCGAGGGTGTCGACATTAAGGACAATTCCGGGCTCTCGGTGGATAATCGGCTCACGGCCGGGCTGCTGACGCAACTTATTAATGGCGCGGTCAAGGATCCGCGCCTGCGCCCGCTGGTGTCCTACCTTCCGGTAGCCGGCGGCGATGGCACGCTGTACGAGCGCTACGGCGATTCCGCGGCCAAGGGTTACGTGCGAGCTAAGACCGGCACGCTGACTGGGGTCTCGGCCTTGGCCGGCACCGCGCAGGGTGATTCCGGGCGCGTATATGCCTTTGCCTTCCTGGTGAATGACGGCGATATTTTGGCCGCCCGCAAGGCCCAAGACGCGTTGGCTTCTGCTCTGCATGAGTTCTAATAAGCCCTTTTGGCCGCGGGTTTCGCCGCACTTTCTGGCGTGTCGGCGCGGCGTGCGCGCCGCTGGCCTTGACCACGCAGTGGCGGTGGGGCTGTCCGGAGGCGCGGATTCGCTGGCTCTCCTGGCGGCGCTGGTGGCGGAGGGGCACGAGGTGCTCGCGCTGTGCGTGGACCACGGGTTGCAGGACGGATCGCGGGCGCAGGCCGAGCGCGCGGCCGACCAGGCGCGAACGCTAGGCGCGCGGGCGCAGGTGCTTAGCGTTGAGGCGGACGCTGCGGCGGGGGCGGAGTCGATGGAGGCGGCCGCGCGGGCGGCGCGGTATCGGGCACTGGCCGCCGCGTGCGCGGACGAAGGATTAGAGGTTGCCGTGGCGCACACGGCCGATGACCAGGCGGAAACGCTGCTGCTGGGGGCGCTGCGCGGGCGAGTGACCGGCATGAGCGAGCGCAGCGAGGTGGAAGGCGCCCGCGTGGTGCGCCCACTATTAGGCGTGCGCCGCGCCGATACCGAGGGCACCTGCGCGGAATTGGGGCTTTCGGTGTGGCAGGATCCGCAGAATGCGGACACGAATTTCCGCCGCGTGGCGCTGCGCCGCGAGGTAATCCCGCAGCTGAGCCGCATCATTGGCGGGGATGCGGTGCCAGCGCTGGCGCAAGCGGCCACCGACGCCGCGCTTGACGACGCCGCCCTCTACACCCCACCCACCACGGACTGCGCGGAGCTGGCGGCAATGGCAGAACCGCGGCGTCGGCGAGCGATCGCGGCGTGGCTAGTCAGCGAAGGGGTAGAGGTGACGCGGAGGGGAGTGGGGGACGTCGCTAAGCTGTGTACCCACTGGCATGGGCAAGGGCCGGTGGCTGTGCGATCGGCGCGGCAGGTGGGGCAGAGGTTGGAAGTAGCCCGTATAGGTGGCAAACTGGCACTGTTGTCTGGTCATTAAAGGAGCCCACTCGTGCACGACAAGAAAGACTTCGCCGTTCCCGCAAACCGCTACGGTGACGATGTAGAAGCAATCCTCATTGGAGAAGAGGAACTGCAAAACCGCGTCCAAGAACTCGCGGATATGGTCTCTGAAAAGTATGCCGACGCTGAGCAAGACCTGCTTTTGGTCTGCGTGCTCAAGGGTGCGGCTTTCTTCCTTACGGACTTCGCGCGCAAGCTATCCATCCCTTCCGAGTTGGAGTTTATGGCCGTGTCCTCGTATGGCGCCTCCACTTCTTCTTCCGGTGTGGTGCGCATTTTGAAGGACCTGGACCGCGATATTGCGGGGCGCAACGTGCTCATCGTGGAAGACATCATCGATTCCGGCCTTACCCTGTCATGGCTTATCCGGAACCTGAAGGGGCGAAACCCAGCCTCGCTTGATGTGGTCACGCTGCTGCGCAAGCCGGAGGTAGTAAAGGCCGATATTGACCTTTTGGATGTGGGCTTTGATATCCCTAATGAATTCGTCATCGGCTACGGGCTAGATTATGCGGAACGCTACCGCGATCTGCCCTACGTGGGCACCCTTCACCCTGATGTCTACACCACCGACTAAAATCGCGCAGTAATGAAAAACAACAAGATTATTCGCTACGGCGGGATAGCGGCACTTATCCTTATCGCGCTGTACGCCTTTACCTTCTTTAGCAACGATGCCCGCGGCTACGTGCAAGCGGATACCTCCGTTGCACTGACCCAGCTTAAAGACAAAAACGTCGATGAGGTGGAAATTGATGACCGCGAGCAGCGCTTGCGCATCAAGCTCAAGGACGAAATCACGGTAGATGAGCGCGAAGGCGTGAAGGAGATTGTGGCCAAGTACCCGGCCCGCGCCTCCGAGCAGGTCTTTAACTCTGTTAAGGATTCTGGTGCCCAGAAGTACCAGACCAATGTCACGCAGGAATCCTTCCTCGGCTCCATGCTCAGCATGCTGCTGCCTATGCTCATCCTCTTCGGCGTGCTCTTCTGGCTCATGTCCCGCATGCAGCAGGGTGCAGGCGGCATGTTTGGCATCGGCGGTTCCAAGGCTAAGGAACTGACCAAGGATATGCCGACCAATACTTTTGAGGACGTGGCCGGCGCGGACGAGGCCGTAGACGAGTTGCAGGAAATCAAGGACTTCCTGGAAGACCCCACCCGCTACCACGATCTAGGCGCCAAGATCCCGCGCGGCGTGCTGCTCTACGGCCCTCCCGGCACCGGTAAAACCTTGCTTGCCCGCGCCGTGGCCGGCGAGGCCGGCGTACCGTTCTACTCCATCTCCGGCTCTGACTTTGTGGAGATGTTCGTTGGTGTGGGTGCCTCCCGCGTGCGCGACCTGTTCAAGCAGGCGAAGGAAAACAGCCCCTGCATTATCTTCGTTGATGAGATCGACGCCGTTGGCCGCCAGCGCGGTTCCGGCACCGGCGGCGGGCACGATGAGCGCGAGCAGACCCTCAACCAGCTCTTGGTAGAAATGGACGGCTTTGGTGACCGCGAGGGCGTTATCCTCATCGCCGCTACCAACCGCCCAGACATCCTCGATCCGGCGCTGCTGCGCCCAGGCCGCTTCGACCGCCAGATCCCGGTTACCAACCCCGACCTAGCCGGCCGCGAGCAGATCTTGCGCGTGCATGCGAAGAATAAGCCGCTGGCAGAAGAGGTCGACGTAGCGCAGCTAGCTAAGCGCACCGCCGGCATGTCCGGCGCGGACCTGGCCAATGTGCTCAACGAGGCCGCCCTGCTTACCGCTCGCATCGGCGGCAACGTCATTACTTATGACGCTTTGGAAGAGGCCACTGACCGCGTGGTGGGTGGCCCGCGCCGCCAAGGCAAGATCATCTCCGAGCACGAGAAGAAGGTCACTGCTTATCACGAGGGCGGGCATACCCTTTCCGCGTGGGCCCTTAAGGATATTGAGCGCGTCTACAAGGTCACCATCTTGGCCCGCGGTCGCACCGGCGGCCACGCCATGACTTCGCAGGAAGATGACAAGGGCATGTACACCCGCGATGAGCTTTTCTCCCGCCTGGTCTTTGCCATGGGCGGTCGCGCGGCCGAGGAACTGGTCTTCGGTGCGCCGACGACCGGTGCGTCCTCCGATATCGAAAACGCCACCAAGATCGCTCGTTCCATGCTCACCGAGTACGGTTTCTCGCCGGAGCTCGGCACCGTGAAGTACGGCAAGGAGCAGGGCGATCCCTTTAGCCAGATGGGTGGCGGCGGCTCCATCGAGTACTCCGATGAGGTTGCTTCCAAGATCGATGAGCAGATGCGCTACTTGCTCGAGCGCGCGCACGAGCAGGCCTATGACATCCTGCGCAATAACCGCTACTACCTGGATAAGCTGGCAGAGGCCTTGCTGGAGAAGGAAACCCTGCGCCGCCCCGACCTGGAGCGAATCTTCGATGGCATCGAGCCACGCGAAGCCTTCGACGTTTTCCCAGGCGAGGATGATCGCTTCCCCCGCCAGATTGGTTATGCGCCGGTCAAGACCCCGGTCGAGCTGGCTAAGGAGCGCGGCGAGGAGCTGCCTAAGCGCATGACGCTTCTCGATGCCTCCCGGGCCGCCCGTGAGCGCCGCCTCGCCGGTGAAGAACCGAAGGGTGAAGTGGGCTTCAACTTTGGCCAGCACGCTGGCGATTACGTCGATCCGGACACCGCCCGCGAGTTGGGAAGCACCCCAACAAACCAGGGCAAGGAGTCCACAGACACCAAACGAGCTGGCGCACAGCCTGATCGGCCGGCTCAGCCTTCCGAACCCGCTGAGCGTCCGACGGCACGCCCTGCCGCACGCCCCGCTACGGGCGGCGGTAAGCATCACAAGCCGGATGCCGGCGCGGATGCTGAGGCTGAGACCAGCCAGTGGTTTAGCCCTGGCTGGGACGAGAAGGATCGCCGCAAGAATCCCTATGCGCGCGAGGACGACAAGCAAGAAGATAACTAATGCCTGATAATCACATTCCCGCCCGTGCCCCCTTCGACCAGGACCGGGCGGAGGCGGCGGTACGCGAGTTGCTCCTTGCGGTGGGGGAGGACCCCGACCGCGAGGGTTTGCGCGAAACCCCGGCCCGCGTAGCCCGCGCCTACCGCGAGGTCTTTGCCGGTCTGCACGAAGACCCAACCGAGGTCCTGCACAAGACCTTCGCCGAGGACCACCAAGAACTGGTCCTGGTGCGCGATATCCCTATCTATTCCACCTGCGAGCACCACTTAGTGCCGTTCTACGGCGTGGCGCACATTGGTTATATCCCAGGTAAAGACGGCCACGTCACCGGCTTGAGCAAACTCGCCCGCCTAGCGGATATGTACGCCAAGCGCCCCCAGGTCCAAGAGCGCCTGACCCAGCAGGTCGCGGATGCCCTGGTGGAGGTCCTTGGCGCGCAGTCCGTCATCGTGGTCATCGAGTGCGAGCATTTGTGCATGGCCATGCGCGGCATCCGCAAGCCCGGTGCGACGACAACCACCTCCGCGGTGCGCGGAGGCTTCAAAAATAATGCCGCCTCTCGTGCAGAGGTACTCAGCCTGATTCGTAGCTAAATTCGGTTCACCATTAAAAGCCTTAAGGAGCACGCCATGCAGCAGGCAACCTCGGTTTCGGATCTCACCAGGAGCAATCGCACTCTAGTGATGGGCATCGTCAACGTTACGGAGGATTCCTTTTCCGATGGCGGCCGGTGGTTGGACTTTGATGCCGCCATTAATCACGCCCGCGAGCTCGTGGCACAGGGTGCTGACATGATTGACGTCGGCGGCGAATCCACCCGCCCGGGCGCGGTCCGCGTGGAGGCGGACGTCGAGGAGCGCCGCGTGGTGCCCGTCATTCAGGCCTTGAGCAAGCTCGGCATCCGCACCTCCGTGGATACGATGCGCGCCTCGGTGGCACGTGCGGCGACAGCGGCCGGAGTGGACATGATTAATGATGTCTCTGGTGGCCTGGCGGATCCTGAGATGTATCGCGCGATGGCCGAGGCCGGCGTGCCCGTGTGCCTCATGCACTGGCGTACGCTGCAGGAGGGCGCATTCGGCTCCGCGGCCGGCAGCGCGGATCACGGCGGCGATGTGGTGCGCGATGTGCGAGAAACCCTAGAACGCCTGGCGAATAACGCGCTAGACGCCGGCGTGCGCCGCGATAATATCGTGCTCGATCCGGGCTTGGGCTTTGCCAAAACCCCGCAGGATAATTGGGCGTTGCTCAAGGCCCTGCCGGAGTTCCTCGGCGGCGAATTCCCCCTCCTGGTAGGAGCATCCCGTAAACGCTTCCTGGCCGCCATTCGGGAGGATCGCGGCGTGGAGTCCAGCCCGCTGCTGGCCGATCCCGCTACCGCGGCCGTAACCGCCATTTCCGCCCAGATGGGGGCGTGGGGTGTGCGCGTGCATGAGGTTGCCGTCTCCCGCGACGCCGTGGATGTGGCGGCCGCTTGGAACGCCGGCAATGACTACACAGGCGGGGTCAACGCCAGCGGCAGCTATAGCAATGGCGCTGATAGCAATGGAATTATGAAGTCCACGGCTCTATCACGTAAACCTGAGGAGTAAATCATGGCAGACCGCATTGAACTCACCGGCCTGGAATGCTTTGGCTACCACGGCGTCTTTGAGGAAGAAAAGCGTACCGGCCAGCCTTTCATCGTGGATATCACCTGTTGGTCCGATTTCGCCGAGGCCGCCGCTACCGATGATCTGACCAAGACCATCAATTACGCCGAGCTTGCCGACGTCGCTGCAAACATCATCGAAGGCCCCGCCCGCGACCTCATCGAGACCGTCGCTAGCGAGGTGGCCGATACCATCATGGCCATCTTCGAGGGCCTGCACGCCGTCGAGGTCACGCTTCATAAGCCGAAGGCACCGATTCCGCGCACTTTTGCCGATGTCGCAGTGGTCGCCCGCCGCTCCCGCAAGCACGCGAGGACGCTCTAATGCGCGCGGTGCTATCCATCGGATCCAATATGGATGACCGCGTGAAGCTATTGCGCACGGTATTCGACGAATTCGCCGGCGACATTGTTGCCGCCTCGCCGGTCTATGCCACCCCGCCGTGGGGAGTAACGGACCAGGATGAATTCCTCAATGCCGTGCTCATTGTGGATGTGGACGAGTCACCCAAGGAACTGCTGCGCCGCGGGCAGAAGCTCGAGGAGGCCGCGGAGCGGGTGCGGTTGCGTCACTGGGGCCCGCGCACGTTAGACGTAGACATCGTGGACATCGAGGGATACACCTCCGATGACCCGGAGCTCACCGTCCCGCATCCTTATGCCCACGAGCGCGCCTTCGTGCTGATTCCCTGGTTGGCGGCCGATGGTGGTGCTAGGTTGAGTGGGGAGGGCGTCGCCAAGCGGGTGGCAGCACTCGACCCGAAGGAGCGCGCCGATATTCGCCGGTTGGGCATGATGGAGGAGCTATGAAACGGACCTCGTTGGGTGCCCTCATTGGCACCGGGGTCTTCTTTGCCGCCGCCGCGGCCATCCTCACTACGCGCTTTTATGGCTCCATGCTGCACATCCCAGTGACGGTTTCGGCCACGCTGTGGCTCATGGCGGTCATCTGCTTAGTGCTGACCTGGAAGGTGGACCAAGCCACCGAGGACGAGCATGGCATCGGCCTAGATAGTTCGCAGCTTAATCCCATGACCATCACGCAGTTCATGCTGGTGGGCAAGGCCTCGGCGTGGACCGGAGCCATCGTGGGGGGAATCTATGCAGGCGTGGCCGTCTACGTTATCCCCAACGCCGGCACGCTTGCGGCCGCCTCCGATGACCTGGTGGGGGTCATTGCCTCGGCGCTCGGTGGCCTTGCCATGTGCGCTGCTGGCCTGCGGCTGGAGCGACACTGTGAGACCCCGCCCCCACCAGATGGGGTACAAACGGTACATTAGTGAGCATGACTGAGCCGCGCTCTTCTTCTCACACTACTTCCGCCAAGACGTCCAAGCCGGATCTGGGCCAGATCGGGCTCATCGTCCTCGTGGTGCTGGCCGTCCTAGCCAGCATCGTCATGCTGATTTCCGGCTCTGCCGCAGCGCTAAAGATTGCACTCATCGCCGCCCTATGGGCCGCTGTGCTCGGCTTCTTCCTAGTGATGCGCTACCGCCGCCAGGCCGAAGAATCCGTGACCAAGCTGGAACTGCAGGAGCGCGCCCACCGCGCCGAGCTGAAGCAAGCCCGCGCGGCCGATGGCCAGCCCCTACCGGACCAGGAACTGCTCGATGAGATCCGCACCGAGCTGGCGTCCATCCGCAAGCAGATTGAGGATCTTTCCGGCCACGAATTCACCTATGAGCCGGCCGCCCTACACGCAGAAGCCCGCCGCATCATGCAGCTGGAGGCCCAGACCGCGGCCGCCGCGCGCCCGGATGCGGAGGAAGGCAACGTGGACTTCACCCAGTCTTCTTCCGGCGCCCCGTCCGCCGATGCTATCGCCGGCCGCCTGGGGAACCAGCCGTCCGCGGCGCACGCTGAGTCCAACCCACTCAATGACATCATTAGTGAAAAGACGCGCGCGCAGCGTACCTCCGGCAAGTCTTCTGGCGCCTCTACCTTTAATACCGGCGGTTTCCAGGCCGTGCGCTGGGATACCGGTGGCGATGACTCCCTGAAGACCACCCACGCTTCCGCCTCCAGCGAGCACCACGGCAGCCACCGTAAGCCGGAGGCTGCGACCACGGCCAATGACGAGACCCAGGACATCCCGCAGCAGCCGGCATCGCAGCGCGATGAGCGCGCGGAGTACCCGGGCTCCGGCCAGCACGTGGCCCCAGAAAAGTCCGAGCCAGTACGCCAGAAGGCGGCCCGCTCGCATCATCGCGCGGCTGCTGAGGAGCCGGAGTCGCGTGGCCGCCGCCGCAGCGACGATAAGCGCGAGGGCGCGGTCTCCGTGGCCGAGCTGCTGGCCCAGGCAAAGAATAAGAAGGATAAATAAATGCGCCCGCCACGCATGCGGGTAGCTCTCTTTGGCCGTAGCTTGGCCGGTTTTACCTTGGCCAATGCCATGGAACGCGCCGGCCATGAGGTGCAGATGCTCTCGGATCCAGCCGAGCTTTCTTCCTTCGAGACTCTCATTATCGCCGTGGGCGATGCCCGTCTGGAAGCTACCGTGGAGTTACTCGAGCCACACGTCCATCGCGGACTAATCGTCTTCCACACCTGCCTTTCGCGCGGAGTGCAGGTATTGGATCCCCTGGAAACCCACGGCTGCGTTGTCGCGGCGCTCGCCCCATTTACACTTAAGCGCTGGGCGGTGACCACCCTGGATGAGTTGGGCGAGACCGTGGTGGAACTTAATATCGCCGAGTTTTACGCAGAGACCGTAGCGCTTTCCGACGCCGAACGTGCCCCCTTTGCCGCCCGCGCCTACTACGCCGAAATGCTGCGGCGCTTGCATATCTCTGCGGCGGTTGATGCTCATTTCCTCTCGCCCTCAGAAGAGCCACCCCTGGTGGGTGAGGACATGGACACCGAAGAAATTATCGCCGCCTACCGCGGCGCCACTGACCCCGGCTTGCGGCGCAGCTACGTGGAAGTTGCCCGCCGCCTAGGAGAGGTGGACGGCCGCGAAGAGTTAGAAATGTGGGCCCTACAAGAGGAGAGCCGATGAGCCTGGAGCTGGGAAACGCTACCGTCATCAACGATATTGAGCGCATCCGCATGGTCGGTAGTGCTTTTCACAAGACTGGCCGGCCGGTCGCCTTCGTGCCGCTGACTACCGGTGTGCACGCCGGTCATATCGCGCTGGTGCGCGCGGCGAAGCGCATCCGGGGCGCCGTTACCGTCGTGGCCCTGCAGTCCCCGCAGAAGGAGGACCTTGAGCTTCTGCGGGCCGAAGGAGTGGACATCGTGTGGGAGTACTCGCCCGAGTCCTTGTGGCCACACGGACGCCGCATCGCCGTAGCACCGGCCGACGCCGCCACCGCTCTCGAGCCGGATCTCAGCGGGGATCTCACGCTTTACCTCGCGCTCATTTTGACGCTTGCGCCAACCGACGTCCTTTTAGGCGAGAAGGACTACGAGCTTCTCCTTGCCATCCACCATGCGGTCCAGGACTTCCACCTAGGAGTCCGTGTGCAAGGCGTACCCGCTGTGCGCATGCCCGACGGCGTGGTAATGAGCCTGCGCAATACCCACGTGCCGGCCGAATCCCGCGAGCAGGCCGCGGCACTATCTGCCGCGCTCACCGCTGGCGCGCACGCCGCCGAGGCCGGTGCGCAGAAGGTACGTGAGGTTGCCGCGGAGGTGCTTCGCGCCGCGGGGGTTGAACCCGAGTATCTCGAGGTGCGCGGTCGAGATTTAGGGGCCCCTCCCGTAGAAGGTGATGCCCGCCTGCTTGTTGCCGCGACAATCGGTGGCGTCCGGCTCATCGATAATGTGGGCCTGCCGCTGGGCATCGGTTTTAATAATATTGAAGAACACGAAGCCAAGGCCGAGCTCGAACGCGAACAGCAACGCGAGCAACAGCGCGCACAAGATGCCGCTTCCCAACAGCTATCGGAGGACTAATGACCGATATCCAGATCCGCGACCTAGACCCGCGCGATGAACCCCAGGCCATTTCCTTTGCCATTGAAGGCATGCATCTGCACTGGTTTGTGAAAAATCCTCGCTTCGAGCGCGCCTATGGCCGCTATTTTTGGGATTTAGAGCGCGCCAAGGCCACCGATATCTTGGCCGCTTACGATGGCGACCGCTTCCTCGGCGTGCTGCTGGCCTCCATGAAGGGCAAGCCCGCGTTGCCATATCCGTGGTGGCGCAAGGCATTTGTCCGCGCGGTGGAAATCTTTAATAATCTGCGCCCGGGCGGGCACCGCGATGATTACGATGCCGCCAATCAGGACATGCTGCTCAAGTACTTGGGCAAGCACCCCATTGATGGCGAAATCGGTTTCCTCGTCGCGGATCCCAATTCCGGCGTGAGCGGCGTGGGCACGGCACTACTTGAGGCCTTCGAATCCCGCCATTCCGGGAAGAATATCTACCTGTTTACCGATGACGGCTGCACTTATCAGTTCTATGACGCCCGCGGCTTTAGCCAGGTAGGCGAGCGCACCATCGCGGTCAACGAGGACCGCGACTTGGTGTGCATGCTCTATGTGCGGCGCTTGGGCGCACCGCAGACCTAGCGCGCCAAGGCCCCCATCGGGTCCCAGGCCGGCAGGGTAGTCACGGACTCGGACTGCAAAGCCGCTTGGTATTGCTCCGGCAGTCGGGAAGGGTGCACGGCGATTTCGAAGACGAACTCATCGAACCAGTCATCGGCCATGGTCCAAAAGCCCTTATCGGCCTTCTTTGGACCCCAGGAATTCTCCACGCGCCAGCTTTGTACTGCGCCGCCTTCGGCGATATCGGCGCCGGTAAATACCATCGCGTGGGTCATCATGGACTCGTGCAGGCGCAAACGCTGTGCCTTGTCCAGATCCATCTCCACGCCGTAGAAGGCCTCATAATCGTGCAGCTGCTTGGCCCACACGCCGTGCTCATCATCGGATTGCTGGTCAGTATCGCAGCCGAACCACACCGGCTGGCCATCGTTGATGGAGTCACGCGCGGCATCGCGCAGCACCTCCACCGGCGCGTTCAGATAGGTTACGCGCTCGCCGGCCACATTGCCCAGGTATTCCACGGTGTAGAGCTTGCCGTAGGCATTGCGGGGATCATTGACCACGCACACGTACTCACTGAGGTCTGCGGGCAGGTATTCCTTGGCAAACTCCTGCGGGGTAAAGGTGCCCGCGCGGTGGAACTCATCATCCTTATCGCGATATTGCCAGACAAAGTCCTCCGGCGGCAGGCCCAGGTCGGCGGTGAGGATACGGTAGACGTCGGCAAGCGCCTGCTTGTGCGCGCCCTCTTCGCCCCTGCGGATCCGGTGCGCGGCGCGGCGCAGCACGGTCTGCAGGTTATGGTTCAACATCACCGTGGCCTCCGAAGAAGCGGTTTCCGGCATGGCGTACTGCGGTACTACACCGTATTTTTCCACCAGTGCGACAAACATGGACCACTGGCCGCCGTCATCGATCGGATCATCCATGAGCTTGGTTACGGTGCGGTCCGTAATATCGCGGTCCTTCAGCTCAGCCATGGCGCTAAGGAACCAATTGGCCTTCTCGAGCTTGTCAAAGAAGTAAATATAGGTCTGGGAAAGCTCAAAATCTTTAAGCTTGGCCTTGTCCATCAGCCCACCGCGCAGGGAATTCAGGCCGGCAAAAATCCAGCAGCGGCCCGAAGCCTTCTGGTCGGCCACGCCCCAGGAATCTAGCTTATGGCTGGTCACCCGGTTAAGGGTGTGCAGTACCTCGCGGTCGAGGCTGAGCTTATCGACGCCTTCCTGAGCCACCCCATTGCGTACCAAGCGCAGCGTGGCATCACTGGCGAGCTCAGCATTGGCGGCATGAACCTCGTTCGGGTTAATCTCGGTCATTTCTCGATTCTCCTTAGTTCATCCGGTCCCAGAGGGGAAGCTCAATCGGTTTGGTATCTAGCGCCTGAGAAAGCTCATCGCTCAGGTGCTCCTTGCGCACGGCGATGTGGAAGACGTTCTGGTCAAACCAGGCATCGGACATGGTGGCAAAGCCCTTGCCGGGCACATCCTCGCCGTCTTCCTTGCGTGGTGGCTTGGAGCCCCAAGAGTTCTCCACGCGCCAAGCTCGGTCCCCATCCACACCGGTGAGCGCCATCGCGTGGGTAGGCGCGGTCTCGCCGGAGGTAAAACGCTCCTCCTTAGTCATGGTGGAATCGATGCCGTAGAGGCCATCGGTATCCACCAGTCCCTCGTCCCATACGCCGTTGAGGAAAGAGAATTGACGGTTGACGTCGCAGCTAAACCACACCGGCTCGCCGGCGGCTAGGCTGCGCTTGGCGGTCTCCTTGAGCTCTTCCACGGTGACGTTTAAGTACTCTTGTGGCGCGCCACCCAGCACATTGCTTTCATCAGCGCTGCTAAATACGCGATGCTTGGGGTTGGTGGAACGGGGGTCATCAGCCAGCACCACGAACTCGTCGAGGTGGGGTAGGTATTTCTTGGCAAACTCGCGCGGGGTGGAGTGCAGGCGCACGAATTGCTCGTCCTTGGTGCGATACGCCCAGGTAAATTCCTCGGGCGGGGTGCCCAGGTGGATGGCCAGGATGCGGTGGAAATCTTTGCGTGCCTGAGCAAGGATGTCCTCGCGCGGGCCATCTAGCGCGGCGGCGCGACGCACCACCGTGGCGAGATCGCGGTTCATTTCCGCGGTATGTCCAGACGAGCGGACCTCCGGCATGACCTCGGCAGGTACCACGCCGTACTTGGCCACCAGGTTGCTAAAGAAGCACCACCAGCCGCCGTCGGCTCCAGCGTGGTCGAGCACTGCGGCCACGGTGCGCTCATCCCAACCAGCGTCCTTTTTATCCAGCAGCTGATTGAGAACCAGGTTGGCCCGCTCCAGCTTGTCAAAATACTGCAGATAGGTGAAGGAAAACTCGAAATTATCTACGTTGAGTTCCTGCGCAGCGCGGTGGCGGAAGACGTTTAACGCAGCGAACATCCAGCAGCGGCCGGAACGCTTTTGATCCGTTACATCCAAGCTATCCAGCTTGGTTTCCGTGGTGGGGTATAAGGCGGTAATGCGGTCGCGGTCAAGCGCCGCCTTGGCCGCGCCAACGTTGGTGATGGCGTTGCGGGCCAGCCGCAGCCGTGAATCGGCCGCAGCCTCCTTGCGCAACTGGGACAGGTATTCCTTGGTGAGCAAAGTCATATTTCGGTTTTAGCAGACTAGAAATCCTGATGGGGCTGGTTGGGAGAAGAGCTAGAGAAATTCCGCCAGCTTTTCGACGGCCCCCGGAGTCCCCACTTCCTCCGGCAGCCACGGAACCTCGCGCACTGGGGTCTGCGGGAGCTTGGCGCGCAGAAGTGCGAGCGCCTCATCTTCGGCCGCGCGACGGGCGGCGAGGAATTCTCCCTGGTTGGCAGGGGTACGGCGGTTAACCAGCATGGACCCCACGCGCACGCCATTTCCGGTGAGGTCCGCGTGGAACTCGGCTGACTCGAGTACGGGCAGGCGCTCGGCGGTAAGGACAATATGGAAGACCGTGCGCGGTGAAGTCAGCGCCGCGCGCAGCTGGGAAAAGCGCTCGCGCCGCTGGAAAAGAGTGGCGCGAATTTCCTGATTGCGCCGGTCCACGGGGTCATTATTCGCGCTGTTGCCGGGCGACATTCCGCGTACCAGTGAGCCAAATTTATCGGACTTCTCGCGCCGGGAAAGCAACCCATCGGTATAGGCGGCCATGATTTCTGGCAAAGCCATCAGCCGCGAGGTATGCCCAGACGGGGCGGTATCGAAGATGAGGAAATCGACGTCGGACTCTTCGCCGACGAGCGCCGCGATACGCTCCAATAGTGCTGCCTCCTGCGTGCCGGGCGATTGCCGGGCCAAGTCCAGGTGCTTTGTGACCTCGCCATGCAGATGCTCGGGCATGAAACGGCGCATCGCAGAACCTACCTGCGCAAGATGTTGTTCCGTGGCGCGCGCCGGGTCGATCTCGATGGCGGAGAGGGAAGGGGTGAGGGGCACGGGGGCATCGCCAAGCGCGGTGCCAAAGATGTGCCCCAGGTTGTGCGCTGGGTCCGTAGAGACCAAGCAGACGCGGTGATCACGGGACAGGCGCAGCGCGGTGGCGGTGGCCAAGGTGGTCTTGCCCACCCCGCCCTTGCCGCCAAAGAACATGATGGGGGCGGTCTCTAACAACATTGAATATTCTCCAGCGGGGATCTTTCCATTCCCATGCGCGTATGCCAGGCGTGGAAATCCTCATAGACCAACGGCAAAAGCTCCAGGGTGTAGTAACTGGCCGGGTTGGGAATGCCCAGAGCCTCCGAGGCCACCAGCATCATGAAGAGATCGTCTTCCTGCTGCTGAGCCCTGGCAAAACTGGCGCGGTACGGGGCCTGGTAGAACTCGTTGAGACCGGCCCCGAAAGCCCTAAGCTTGTCGAGCATGCTCGGGCAGCGGGGCGTCAAGATCAGCATCGGACCACTCCAGTGGAGCCTCCTTGCGGGCACGAGAGATGGCACCGACGGCCTCCACAATGACCCAGATGGTGGCCACCACGATGATGGCGTCCATGCAGAACAGCAGCCAGTTCTGGCTAGTAAATAGCGATTTTAGCTGCAGGAGCGCGGCCCACAGGGACATGGCGGTAACGAAGATGAGCGGGATGACCACTGGCCACGTCGGCCGACGTAAGTGGGTGAGGATGACTACCACGATGGCCAAGGAGAGTCCTGCCATGAGCTGGTTGGTGGTGCCGAATAGCGGCCAGATGGTCATGCCGCCCGAGCCATCCACGCCGGCGGAGAAGGTCAGCCCAAAGGCCAAGCTCACCGCAATGACGGTGGCGGCCAAAGCCTTGATGCGTACGCCTATGATTTCGCCGATTTCTTGGACCACCAAACGCTGCAGGCGCACACCCGAGTCCATAGTGGTGGCCGCAAAAAGCACGGCCATGGTGGCCAAGATGGTGCCGGAAAGCGAGGTAGGAATACCCAAGCCCTCATTCATGAGCGCGCCGCCGCCTTGCACGAAGGCATCCACGCCGCCGGCGTTCCACTCGGAGTAGATTTCTTCCCACTGCGCGGCGGTCTTGAAGCCAGCGGTAGTAGCGATGATGGTGCCCAGTGCGAGCAGGCCCTCGCCCACGGCGCCGAAGTAGCCCACAAAGCGCACGTCGGTTTCTTTATCCACCTGCTTGGAAGAGGTGCCGGAGGCCACCACGCCGTGGAAACCGGAGACGGCGCCGCAGGCGATAGTGACAAAGAGCAGCGGAAAGATGCCCGGGGTGCCGTCTGGTACGTTATCGCGCAACGCTGGCGCCATAATCGAGGGCCGAGTGATAAGGAAAGACCCGTACAAGATGGCCAAACCTACGAAAAGCTGTAGGCCGTTGATGTAATCGCGTGGCTGCAGCAACACCCATACTGGCAGCATCGAAGCGATGAAGGCGTAGATGAATAGCAAGATGATCCACACGCCATTGGCGGGAATCCCCAGGACGGTATCCGGCAAGACCACGGGAACGCGGTCACCGATGATCATCAGCGCGTAGAGCGCGATCACACCCACGATAGATACCAGCGGTAGGTTCCACTTCAGGCGGTAGATGGCTTGGCCGATAAGTAGCGCGACGGCGATGGCGCCCCACGTGGGAATGACGGCCGTGGGAGTGGATACCAACAGGTTGGAGATGACCACTGCGAAGGCAGTATTCACCATCAAAAGCAACAGGAAAATGACGATGAGGAAGAGGTTGCGCCCGCGCTTGCCGATATAGCGCCCAGACAAGGTACCAATGGATTGGCCCTTGTGGCGTTGGGAGGCCCACAGAGCGCCGAGATCGTGCAAACCTGCGAAGAAGATGGTGCCGATGGTCACCCAGAGAAAGGCCGGTACCCAGCCCCAGATAACGGCTACGGCAGGACCGATGATCGGTGCTGCACCCGCTACGGAAGTGAAGTGGTGCCCCCACAGGACGTATTTATTGGTCGGGACATAATCCACGCCGTCTTCCATGGTGTGGGCCGGGGTGGAGTAATTCGGGGATAGCCGGAAAATTCTTCGCCCTAGGAATTTGGAGTAGAGCAGATAGCCGGCGACCATCATCGCGATACCGATGACGGCGAGGACAAGAGAGTTCATAGTGTGTGTCTCCTCATAGACGGGCAGGTGGCGTGCATCACACGTGCGAATAGTATGCCATAACTCACATATGTGTTTGCCTGTGGGGGAGACCGATGGGTGGATTTATATTTGAAGGGTACCCGGAGACTTTTGGTTCAGTCGCCGTGGATAGACGAAAGCGCGGCCCTTGCTCGAGCAGGAACAAGGGCCGCGTGGTGGGTACTTAAACCAGGTGGTGGTTACTTCTTATCGACGCCGATATTGCCGTCCTTCTTCCACACCACAACCACTGCCGGGCGTGGGGTGGACTTGCCACCGTCAGGCCAGTGAGAGGTCTGCTTTTCAAAGGTGGCATCATCGGTTTCACCTGGGTGCTGGACGTTGACCATCACGCGCTCATCGGTGACGATGGGGCCACAGGTCTCGGCACCTGCCGGAACGGTAAGGAAGCACTTCAGCTCACCGCGGGTATCGCCCTCGGTGGTCACCGCGTAGAGGCCATCGTTGGACTCCAACGCGTTACCGTCGGTGGAGATCCACAGATTGCCGTGGCTATCGAAGGCCAGGTTATCCGGGCAGGAAATCGGGGAGACCTTCTCCTTGTCAAAACCACCGAAGTAGGTATTAGCCTCCTTCGGATCGCCACAGACCAAGAAGAGGTTCCAGGTGAACTTCTCGCCAGCGTGGGCATCTTCAATCTCCATGACCAGGCCGTTCTTGTTCTCCTTGATAGGAGCCCATTCCATAGGCTCTTCCTTGTTCTTCTTGGCGTTCTCGCCGGTAGCGCCACGGTACTTATTGTTGGTCAGGGCAACGTAGACCTTCTCCGAGTCTGGGTGGACCTGCATATCCTCAGGGCGGTCCATCTTGGTCGCGCCCACCTTATCGGCGGCCTCACGGGTGTAGACCGCAACCTCTTCTGCAGACATGCCGTCGACGTGGGACTCGAACTTATTGTTTTCCGTATCGGAGGTCAGCAGCTTAATCCACTTGCCCTCGCCGTCGAAGGCACCGTCTTCGGGCAGTACGCCGGAGCCGTCAATCTCGTCGGCTGGGGAGTTGCCCTCTACCTTGGCTACGTACAAGGTGCCGTGGTCCAAGATGGTGAGGTTGTGCTCGATGTCGCCCTCTTTGTACTTCTTGGTGGAGATGAACTTGTAGATGTACTCGAAGCGGGAGTCATCGCCGGCGTAGCACACCACGGTGCCATCGGAGGCGATGTGGATGTTGGCGGCCTCGTGCTTGAATCGGCCCAGAGCGGTGTGCTTGACCGGGGTGGACTTAGGATCTAGTGGGTTAATCTCGACGATCCAGCCGAAGCGGTTCGGCTCGTTCGGCTCCTTGGAGACGTCGAAACGCTTATCAAAGCGCTCCCACTTGCGCTGGGACTCGCCATCTTCCATGCCGAAGCGCTCTAGGGACTCCTGCGCCTTCTTGTCATCCAGCTTGGCGTGAGCGAAGTACTGGTCAAAGTTCTCTTCGCCGGAGAGCATGGTGTTCCACGGGGTGATGCCACCGGAGCAGTTACTCAGAGTGCCCTTGACCTTCTTGCCCGTCTTATCGGCGGAGGTCTTTACAAAATCGGAACCGGCAGCCGGGCCGACCAAGGTGAATTCGGTGGTGGCGGTAATGCGGCGGTTGAGCGGGCCAAACTCGCGCTTGAGCTCACCGGTGTTTCCTACCTTGGATACTTCCACGATGGAGTGGCCGTGGCCAGCCCAGCCAATCTTGGCCTGCTCTTCGGTGGGGTTGTCCGCATCGTAGTTGGGGAACATCTGCGGCTCGGTGGTGTACTCGTGGGAGCAAACGTAGATAAGGCGGTTGTCATCGTCCGGGTGCTCGATGAGGCCGGCGAAGTCATTGTTGAATCCGAACTGCTTCTCTGCTGCCTCGGCGGTCTGATTCTTGTCATCGAATTCCGGCGCGTCCTTAAACAGCGGATCGCCCCACGCGATGAGCACGGACTGCTCGTAGCCATCCGGGATGACTACTTCGTCCTTTTCATTCGGCTGTACTGGGTCAAACTTCATGCCCTCTGCGGAGGTTAGCTCGACGTTCGCCTCAGAGGTCTTGCCGCCCTTGCCCTCGGAAGAAGACGCCTCAGTAGAAGCATCGTCTGGGCTAGAGCAGGCAGCCAGCGCGGCGCCGCCGCCGACGGTTACGACGGACAGGCTGCCCGCGCGCAGGGCGGTACGACGGGAGAACTGGTCACCGAAGTACGGGTTATCGGACTTGTTCTCGCACTCTCCAAAGCAGGCATTACCGCACTTGTAGGTGCAAGTCAGGCTGGAACGAGAGGATGTGAAGAGACTAGAGAGAAGATTGCGGCCCTTAAGCGCCATGGGTAGTGCTCCAAAAATGTCGAAAAATATTGATTACATATGGGGACAGTCATATATAAAAGGTCATCTTCGTAACTGTGTGTTGACCCCGAGGTGACAGTGAAGTGAATTATGCGTAAATCCTTTCCCGGGAGAGGGTGGCGTGGGCTAAATCGCGTGCTGCGGTGGGGATCGACTACCCTTGGCTAACGTGAGCGAGCAGAAGAATAATGAAGTAAACGATGTCCCTGAGCAGCTGCGCATCCGCCGCGAAAAGCGCGATCGCCTGCTGGAATCCGGCGTAGAGGCCTACCCGGTAACCGTTGAGCGCACCATCTCTTTAAAGGATTTGCGCCATGATTTCCGCGTCGTGGCTGAAGGCGAAGAGCCTGGCAACGAAGAGGGCGTAACCTACCTGGCCCCTGGTGAGGAAACCGAGGTCACCCATGCCATTGCCGGTCGCCTTATTTTTATGCGCAATACCGGCAAGCTGTGCTTCGCCACCTTGCAAGATGGCGATGGCACCCAGGTGCAGGCCATGCTTTCCCTCGCAGAGGTAGGCAAAGAGCGTCTCGACGCCTGGAAGTCCGACGTCGACTTGGGCGATTTCATCTCCGTGCGCGGCCGCGTGATTTCTTCGCGCCGCGGCGAGCTGTCCATCATGGTCTCCGAATGGACCATGGCCGCTAAGTCCTTGCGCCCGTTGCCGGTGTCCTTCGCCGATATGGCTGAAGATACCCGCGTGCGCCAGCGCTATAACGACCTCATTATCCGCGAAGATGCCCGCAAGAACGCCATGATTCGCGTCAAGGTCATGCGCGCGCTGCGCAATTACCTGGAAAGCCAGGACTTTGTAGAAATCGAGACCCCGATGCTGCAGACCCTGCACGGTGGCGCAGCCGCTCGCCCGTTTATCACCCACTCCAATGCGCTGGATATTGACCTCTACCTGCGCATCGCTCCAGAGTTGTACTTGAAGCGCGCGGTCGTGGGCGGCATTGACCGCGTCTTTGAAATCAACCGCAACTTCCGCAATGAGGGCGTTGACCGCTCCCACTCGCCAGAGTTCGCCATGCTGGAGACCTACGCTGCGTGGGGCGATTACAACGATTGTGCCCGCATGACGCGTGAGTCCATCCAGGCTGTTGCCCGCGATGTCTTCGGCTCGACCACCGTCACCCTTGCCGATGGCACCGAGTTCGATTTCGGTGGCGAAGAATGGCCGGAAATCGAGATGTACCCCTCCCTGAATGAGGCCCTGCAGCGTAAGTTCCCGGGCCAGCCGGAGGTCACCATCGATACTGACGTCGAGACGCTCAAGGGCATTGCAGACGTCATTGGTCTCGACGTCCCTAAGGACGGCGGCTGGGGCCACGGCAAGTTGGTCGAGGAAATCTGGGAGGTCCTGTGCGAGGACCAGCTCGAAGGCCCTATCTTTGTCAAGAATTTCCCGGTTGAGACCTCCCCGTTGACCCGCCAGCACCGTTCCGAGCCGGGCGTGACCGAAAAGTGGGACCTCTACGTGCGCGGTTTCGAGCTGGCAACCGGCTACTCCGAGCTCGTGGACCCGGTTATCCAGCGCGAGCGCTTTGAGGATCAGGCCCGCCTGGCCGCCGGTGGCGATGATGAGGCCATGGTGCTGGATGAGGACTTCCTCGCGGCTATGGAGCAGGGCATGCCGCCTACAGCCGGTACGGGCATGGGCATGGACCGTCTACTCATGGCCTTGACTGGCCTGGGCATCCGCGAAACCGTGCTCTTCCCGCTGGTCAAACCCGAGCAGAAGTAGCACCTAGCGTCCTATCGCTTGGCCGTCAGCCCGCGCGGGCTGACGGCTTTGCTATTTCCTGCTCATGTTCGTTCCTGCACCCCTGCTGCAAAAGACCAGCGCAGTTTCTCACCGCATGGAAAAATGCGAGGCATGAAAAGAATTCTCCCTATCCTTGCCCTACCTGTATTGGCCGTTGGGCTTGCGTCATGTTCCTCTGCTGACAGTAACGAGGAAGCGCCCCAATTCCGTCCACGGATGACCGAAAGCACCGCAACTAGCTCGGCGGAAGCTTCCTCCCCAGAGAGCACAGCGGAAGAAACTACCGAATCAGAAAAGAAGGTGGATTCCTCGGGGCTGACCATGCGTTCGGCCGAGGACTTTTTGGCGAAGGGCCCCGAATACGCGCAGTCGAAGGCGTGGGGAGTTAAAAGTCCCGATGGAAAAGTTTCGTGCTCCTTTAAAGAGCTCTCCGCAGGCCCGTGGTGCACCGTGCAGTTCGCAGATCCACCCCTAATGCCAGACCCAAACCAGCCGCAGTGGGAGGCTAATATGGTCAGCTTCAAAAAGGGGGAGGGATTCTTCCCATCTGGCGCGGTGGATCCAGGTGATATGACTCCGTCGAAACAGCTCAAGGCAGGGGAGAAGGTAGAAATTGAAGGCGTTACCTTCGAGGCACCAAACTCGGATGAGTTCACGGTCACAGCGAAGGGACATCATTTCACCGTAAAAGACAACGGTCAGTACTACTCCGATACCTTCCCACCTAAGCCCGATTCCAATGGCAACGCCAAAATGGGCACTATATGTGGGCAGATGGATACAAAATGGGGACGAAAGAACGTCTACGTGCAAGTCGATGGCACGAACTGCACCAAAGCTATGCAGGTCGTAGATAGCTACGTGAACCACGACTTTAAGCCGGAGGAAGTAAATACCCGCGGCTTCCTCAGGCTCGAAGGTTGGGCGTGCGATGTATCCGCGCCAAAGTTCTTAGATGACGCAAAGCCGGAAAACCGCTTGCCCAAATGCGTGGATTCGAGTGGCAGCGGGCGAGTAGTTCTCCTGGATATCTAAGTTTTTAGCGCACGAGTGGGCCGGCGGATTTATCGCCCCGCAGGCGCTTAATGATGTTCTCGGCCGAAATCAGGCACATTGGCACACCGACGCCCGGCACGGTGGTAGCCCCCGCATAGTAGAGGCCGTTTACCTTGCGTGAGGCATTGCGTCCGCGCAAAAACGCCGACTGTCGCAGCGTGTGTGCCGGTCCGATGGAGCCGGCCGACCAGGCATGGTAGCGCTCGGCAAAATCGGCCGGGCCGAGCGTGCGCTTGACGACGACCCTCTCTCGCAAATCCGGCACTCCGGCCGTGGCCGCGATGCGGTTGAGGGCGGCGTCGGCAATCGCAGCAACGCGCTCGGACTCCTCAGCGTGATAGGCATTGCCAAACCCGGGCGCCTCCGCGGCCGGCACCGGCACCAGAATGAAGAGATTTTCGTGGCCCTCGGGGGCGACACTTGGGTCGGTGGCGGAGGTCTTGGACACGTAGATGGACTCGGAGGCCCCCAACGGCCGGGAGGGCTCTGGGCCGGAATAGACGGCGCGGAAATCCGGATCCCAGTCCTTGCTAAAGAGCAACGTATGGTGTGCCAGCTCGGGCAGCTTGCCCTTCACCCCGGCCAAGATGAGCACGGTACCCAGGCCCGGATTGCGCCGACCCCAGTAACGCTCCGGGTAGGTGCGCAGCTGCGGCGGCAAAAGCTGGGTCTCGGTGTGGTGCAAGTCCGCTGCGGAGACCACGATATCGGCGTGGATGGCGCCCTTGTTCGTGCGCACGCCCGTTACCTGCCGATTAGATACCTTGATGGAGGTAACCTCCTCGCCCAAACGGAAGGTGGCGCCAAACTTCTTCGCTTGTCGGTAGACGGCCTGGACCACGGCGGCGAAACCACCTTGTGGGTAGCGCACCCCCTCCACCAGGTCGGTGTGGCTCATCAGGGAATATAGGGCTGGGGCGGCGGCCGGCTCGGAGGATAAAAAGACCGCCGGATAACTCAGAATCTGGCGCAGGCGGGCATCAGCAAAGCTACGGCCCACGTGCTGCTGCAGGTTTGCCGAAAGCAGAGCCACGAGGCGAGAAAGCCGGGCGCGAATATCGCGGTGCACCAAATTGAGCGGCGCGGAGAAGGTGGTGTAGAGGAAGTGCTCGAGTGCCATGTCATAGGTATCGCTGGCCTGCGCCAAGTACTGCCGGACCTTGTCTCCCGCGCCGGGTTCCAAGGACTCGAACAGCGCGGTGACTTCCTCGATACCGGAGTGCACGTCTACGGGTGCATCCCCGTGAAAAACACGGTAGGCGGGGGAGAGGTCCACCAGATCTAGCTCCGCCTCGGTAGAGGTGCCGCACAGCGCAAAGAAATGATCGAAAGCCTCGGGCATGAGATACCAGGACGGGCCCGTATCCCAGCGAAAGCCGTCTTCTGCAAAGCTGCCGGCGCGGCCTCCCACCTCATCCAGCGAGTCCACCACGGTGACCTCGTATCCTTCGCGGCCGAGCAAGGCGGCGGTGGCGAGTCCAGCGATGCCGGCTCCGATGACGACGGCGTGCATGACATTCTCCTTAATCTTCGGCTGGGTGTGGGGCGTGCTTGCTGTGGCCGAGGCGGCGCACTGCGCGGGCCGCTAACCAAGCCTTGGTGTGGTTGGGCACGGATACGCGCGTGGTGGCGAGGTCCGTAGCAGGGGTTGCGGCGAGGCGATTGGTCAGCTCGGCAAAGATATCCGCCGCCGCGCTCACACCAACCCGTGCGGAGGCAGGTAGCAAGTCGATGGTGAGCGCGGCGGTAGCAAGCTCCTGGCGGATCTCTGTGATGAGCGCGGACTTGGTGGCCTCATCAATCCGGCCGGATGGGGCCTGCTGAAAATAGGTGCGCCCCAAAGTAGAGCTATCCTCGCCCAAATCACGCAGGAAGTTTATCTTCTGGAATGCCGAACCTAGCGCGCGGGCGCCGCGTTCCATGGCAGTGCGGTCGGCGGGTGAAACGCTTTCCTCGGCTAGGAAAATCTGTAGGCACAAAAGCCCAATGACTTCCGCCGAGCCGTAGATATAGTCTTGCAGCTCGGCCGAAGAATACTCGCGTTGTTTAAGATCCGCGCGCATGGAGTGAAAGAAGGCAGCAAGGTACTCGCGGGGGAAGCCACAGCGACGCGCGGTTAAGGCATAAGCGTGGACCACGAGATCCGTGTGCAGTCGCTGCTGCGGTGCGGCCAGGATGGTTTTCTCGTAGGCATCCAATGCGGCGGCGGGGTCGGTGTGGGCTTGGGCAGCGGCGCCGTCGACAAGCTCATCGGCAATGCGCACCACCGCGTATAAGTGGCGGATATCGGCGCGCACCCGCCCGCGCAAGAGCCGCGTGGCCAGCGAGAAGCTGGTGGAGTAGCGCCCCATAACCTGTGCGGCCGCGCGGGAGGCCGCTTGGTCATAGCGAGTTAGCATATCTGTCAACGTAGCATGCAGCCTATTAACGGTTCGTGGCGCGCGGCTGCCCCTCCGCGAACCCGGCGGCGGACTGCACGCCCACAGTGGCGCGTTCGTGGAAGCTAGCCAAGGAATTGGCGCCGGCGTAAGTGCACGAGGAACGGACGCCAGAAATGATTCGGTCCACTAGATGCTCCACGCCGCCGTGCTCGGGGTCGAGGTAGATACGAGAGGTAGAAATCCCCTCTTCAAACATCTCGCGGCGGGCGCGCTCGAAGGCCTCCGTATCGGAGTTGCGGCCGCGCACTGCCCGGCGCGAAGCCATGCCAAAGGATTCCTTGTAGAAGGCGCCATCGGCGTCCTTGTGCAGGTCACCTGGGGATTCAAAGGTTCCGGCGAACCAGGAGCCGATCATGACATTGGAGGCACCGGCGGCCAGAGCAAGAGCGACATCGCGCGGGTCGCGCACGCCGCCATCGGCCCAGACGTGGGCGCCAACCTCGCGGGCTGCCGCAGCGCACTCCAGGACGGCCGAGAATTGCGGGCGGCCCACACCCGTTTGCATGCGGGTGGTGCACATCGCGCCTGGGCCCACGCCGACCTTGATGATGTCCGCGCCGGCGGCCACCAGTTCGCGCACGCCCTCCGCTGTGACGATATTGCCGGCAGCAATGGGAAGCCCCAAGTCCAGCGCTTTTACCTTGCGCAGCGCGCTGAGCATGCTGTCTTGGTGCCCGTGTGCGGTATCAATGACTAGGACGTCGGCTCCCGCCTGCGCTAGGGCACGGGCGCGGCCTTCCACATCGCCGTTGATGCCCACGGCCGCACCAATGTGTAACCGGCCCTGCTTGTCGACGCCCGGCTTATACATCTTCGCCCTCACCGCCCCCTTCCTGGTGAGGATTCCGGCCAGGGTGCCATCCGGGTTGACCACCGGTGCCAACTTCCGCGAGGTTTTGCGCAGCTTGGTGAAGGCCTCCTGTGGGTCAATGCCCACCGGCAGCGTTACCAGATCCGTGGTCATCAATTGGCCGACGGCGGTGAAATTATCCTGCCCGCGCAGATCCTTCGGTGTGATAATGCCGATGGGCATGTCCCCGTCGACCACGATGGCCGCGCCATGAGCGCGCTTGTGCAAAAGGTTGCTGGTATAGCCCACGGTATGGTGCGGCTTCACGATAATGGGGGTGTCATAGACCAAGTCAGCCGCTTTCACGGAGGCGATGGTCTCTGCGGCCGCATCCAGGGATAGGTCCTGTGGCAGGATAGTGAGCCCGCCGCGGCGCGCGATGGTCTCGGCCATGCGGCGACCGGCCACGGCGGTCATATTGGCCACGATGAGCGGGATGGTATTGCCAGTGCCGTCCTCAGTGGTGAGATCCACCGACTGGCGCGAGCCCACCTCGGAGTGGCTGGGCACCATGAACACATCGGAATAGGTCAATTCGTACGGCGGGCGGGAATCCTGGAGAAAACGCACTGGGATGGCCTCTCTATATATTCGGGTGGCGCGGTCTGACCGCGCGGAGGAAGACATTAAAATTATACTCCCCGACTTTCCCCATATCGGCGGCCTCAGTATCCTATCTGGGTGTCTCAGAAACCAGATCCGCACATTTCCGCAGAGGTAAAAATCAACCTCACCATCCTCGTCCTTGGTGCGATGGTGATGATCCTGAACGAGACCGCCCTTTCGGTGGCATTGCCTGCCATCATGGCGGACTTTGACATCCCGGCTACCTCCGCCCAGTGGTTGCTTACCGGTTTCCTGCTCACCATGGGCGTGGTCATCCCGACCACCGGCTTTCTCATGGATAAATTCACCACCCGCCAGATCTTTCTCGCCTCCGCGGGTGTATTCCTTGCCGGTACAGTCTTTGCGGCACTCGCCCCAGCCTTCGGCATCTTGCTGGTGGGGCGCGTTTTCCAAGCGGCGGGTACTGCGTTGATGATCCCCACCTTGATGACGGTGGCGATGACCCTCGTCCCGCCGCAGCGTCGCGGCAGCGTCATGGGCATTATCTCCGTGGTCATTTCCGTGGCCCCGGCGCTCGGACCTACGGTGGGTGGTCTGGTTCTTAGCATGTTCACCTGGCACGTCATCTTCTGGACCATGGTTCCGCTGCTCGGCCTCATCGGCGTCGCCGGCTACCTCCGCCTAGTCAACGTGGGCGATAAACGCGATACCCCGCTGGATTTCCCCTCAGTTATTTTGTCCGTCCTTGCCTTTGGCGGGTTGGTATATGCCGTATCGTCCCTAGAAAATATTCTGGAGGGCGAAGGCCTCATAGACATCCTCGTCCTCGCCATAGGACTAGTGGCCTTGGCGCTTTTTACCCTCCGGCAAGTGCGCCTGGCTAAAGACAATCGCGCCCTGCTGGATATGCGACCATTTAAGGTTCCGAACTTCACCGTGGCGGTACTCGGCATGCTTTTGATGTTCGGGCTATTGCTTGGCGTGGTCAATGTCCTGCCCATCTACCTGCAGACCTCTTTGGCGGTAAGTTCCCTGGTCACCGGGCTCGTCGTCATGCCCGGCGGCTTGCTGCAAGGCGGCATCTCCCCGATGGTAGGCCGCCTCTATGATGTCCACGGGCCCCGTCCGCTGATGATTCCAGGTGCCCTTCTCCTTGCCGCGGGTACGTGGCTGATGACCCTGCTCACTGAGGACAGCGCTGTGTGGATGGTCATTGCTATGCACGTCCTATTCGCCCTCGGCATTGCGCTCATGATGACGCCACTGATGACGACGTCCCTGGCCTCCCTGCCGGATGAGCTCTACTCACACGGCTCCGCCATCCTTAATACTTTGCAGCAGCTGGCGGGCGCGGCCGGCACTGCCTTTTTGATGACGTTCCTTAGCCGTGGCACCAAGGCTGGCCTGGCACAAGGCATGAATGATGCTGCTGCCACCGCTCACGGTGCGCACTGGGCATTCCTTTTTGCAGGCGTGCTCTCGCTGGTGGTTATTGTGCTGGCCCCCTTCCTCAAGCGCGTGCCGTCGACGGAGTAGCCACTAGGACAGGCATAAGGCCCGCACACGCTATGCGCGGCGGGCCGGAAACTCTGAGAGTGCGATTTAAGAGGCGCACAGCGGCAGGTTCAGCCGCTCGTTTTCAGCCTTATCGCCCCACACGAGGAACGCGGATTGGGTGCCTTCAACGGCCATGACGTAGGTAGGAACATCCGCGGTGGTCTCATAGCTTTGGATGGTGCACTGGTCATTGGAAAGCTCCACCGGCTCGGCGTCGGGAAGCATGGCATCGCGCTCTTCTATGCTGGGGTAGTAGGTCACGATATAGCTAAACCCATCGCCCACGCAGGAAATCTTGGCCTCCTGGCCAGACTCCGGCTCACGCGAGGAACACTTTGCCCCATCGAAGCCCTCCTGGCCACTACGGGAGCTCACCAGGTTCGGGTACGCATCCGCCAGGTTTTGTTCTTTGTCATTCCAGCTGGGGTAGGACAAGAAGAACCACAGCGCCGCCGCGGCAGCAATCGCGGCCACCGCCAACACGCTAATCAACGCAATGAGACCGCCCTTGCCCTTCTTCTGCGGCGCTGGCGCCATGGGCTGTTGCCCCATGGGTTGCTGCCCCATGGGCTGGGCCATCGCCTGCTGCTGCGGCTGCGGCTGTGGCTGTGGCTGCGGCGGGGCGAATTGCTGCTGGGGGCGCGGTTCGGGGGCTTGCACGCGCGGGATCTGCGCGGTATCGAACTCTCCCTGCGGGCGCAGATGCGCCACCACATCCTTGGCGCTATCCGCCGTGCCGGTGGCCTTATAGTCCGGGCACTTGCGCGCGACGAGTTGCTCGAATGCCTCTACCGCTTCGCCGTGCTCCTCGGGAGACGGGCCGGCCGCGGCCAGTACCGAAATCTGCCGTTGCTTGTCGACGCCCACCCGGGCCTCCCTTAGCCCATGGACCGCAAAGTCTGCCTGCTTGCGAGAGATCAAAAAGTCCACCGCACCGGCCAGGGGGCCAAAGATCTCCGCCGCGTCCGTGCGGCTGAGATTATTGGGTATTTGCGAAAGCTGGGTGCCGACAAACCCCTCGCGCACAATAAACTCTTGCCCGTCTGCGGTAGTGCCCGTGCCTACCAGCGGTGCGATAGCCGGGTGATGCAATCCATGTAACGCGGTGGACTTTTCCACCATGCCGGTGATTCCTGGGGCGAAAATCTCCACGCTCAGCGGCTGGTGCGTGGCCCCGTCTTCCACGGCAAAGAGTGTAGAGGAAGGAGCTTCATCCACTACTGCCAATTCGTGCAGGTTGTGTTGGGTGGCGAAGAACTCAGGAAGTTGCGGCACGGTGGAGATTTCCTTAAACAGTGCGGAAGAGGGGCGGGGAACAATAAAACGATTCCAGATTACATGCCCGTGCCCCTGTTCGCTACCGGCGTACACCCGTGTGAGCTGCGAAGATGGGGAATTATCGCGGTATTGCGGGCATCTGGGAGTAAAACCGGAAATGATCGGCGGATTGCCGCGTTAGAGTGGGTGACACATTAGAAGCGAAAGTATAGGGGAATCATGTTCGAGAGGTTTACCGATCGTGCTCGCCGCGTCATCGTTTTGGCGCAGGAAGAAGCACGCATGCTTAACCACAATTACATCGGCACCGAGCACATCTTGCTCGGCCTTATCCATGAAGGCGAAGGCGTCGCTGCCAAGGCACTGGAATCCATGGGTATTTCCCTGGAGGATGTCCGCCGTGAGGTCGAGGAAATCATCGGCCAGGGTAGCCAGCCACACACCGGCCACATCCCCTTTACTCCACGTGCCAAGAAGGTTCTTGAGCTCTCCCTGCGTGAGGGCCTGCAGATGGGACACAAGTACATCGGTACTGAGTTCTTGCTGCTGGGTCTCATTCGCGAGGGCGATGGCGTCGCCGCGCAGGTGCTGACCAAGCTCGGCGCCGACCTGCCACGCGTGCGCCAGCAGGTTATCCAGTTGCTGTCCGGCTACGAAGGCGGCCAGCAGGAGGGCGGCTCCTCCAATGGCCAAGGCTCCGGTCCAGTCGGTGCAGGTGCTGGCGCCGGCGCTCGTGGCGGCTCCGGTGGTTCCGGTGAGCGTTCCAATTCCCTGGTGCTTGATCAATTCGGCCGCAACCTCACCCAGGCTGCCAAGGACGGCAAGCTTGATCCTGTCGTTGGCCGCGAGTCCGAGGTAGAGCGCATTATGCAAGTGCTCTCTCGCCGCACGAAGAATAATCCGGTGCTCATCGGTGAGCCGGGCGTTGGTAAGACCGCCGTGGTCGAGGGCTTGGCGCTCGACATCGTCAACGGCAAGGTCCCGGAAACCCTCAAGGACAAGCAGCTCTACTCGCTTGACCTAGGCTCCCTGGTGGCCGGCTCTCGTTACCGCGGTGACTTCGAGGAACGCCTGAAGAAGGTCCTCAAGGAGATTAACCAGCGCGGCGATATCATCTTGTTTATCGATGAGATCCACACCTTGGTCGGTGCTGGTGCTGCTGAAGGTGCTATCGATGCAGCTTCCTTGCTCAAGCCAAAGCTGGCCCGTGGCGAGCTGCAGACCATCGGTGCTACCACCTTGGATGAGTACCGCAAACACATCGAAAAGGACGCCGCCCTCGAGCGTCGTTTCCAGCCGGTTAAGGTAGACGAGCCTTCCCTGGATGACACCTTCTTGATTCTGAAGGGCCTGCGCGATAAGTACGAGGCTCACCACCGCGTGTCTTATACCGATGAGGCGCTGCACGCTGCAGCTTCCCTCTCGGATCGCTACATCAATGACCGCTTCTTGCCGGATAAGGCCGTCGACCTTCTTGATGAGGCTGGTGCGCGTATGCGCATCAAGCGCATGACCGCGCCAAAGGGCCTACGCGAGGTCGATGACCGCATCGCGGAGGTCCGCAAAGAAAAGGAAGCGGCCATCGATGCCCAAGACTTCGAAAAGGCAGCTGGCCTGCGCGATAAGGAGCGCAAGCTGGGCGAGGAGCGCGCTGAGAAGGAAAAGCAGTGGCGTTCCGGTGACCTCGAGGAAATCGCCGAGGTTGGCGAGGACCAGATCGCAGAGGTGCTGGCGCACTGGACCGGCATCCCTGTCCTGAAGCTGACGGAGAAGGAATCCAACCGTCTGCTCAACATGGAAGAAGAGCTGCACAAGCGCATCATTGGCCAGGACGAGGCGGTCAAGTCCGTCTCCCGCGCCATCCGTCGCACGCGTGCAGGCCTCAAGGACCCGCGCCGTCCATCCGGCTCCTTCATCTTCGCCGGCCCGTCCGGTGTGGGTAAGACCGAGCTGTCGAAGTCCCTGGCTAACTTCCTCTTCGGTTCGGATGATGACCTCATCCAGATCGATATGGGCGAATTCCACGACCGCTTCACCGCTTCTCGTCTCTTCGGTGCCCCTCCGGGATACGTCGGCTACGAAGAGGGCGGCCAGCTTACCGAGAAGGTTCGCCGCAAGCCATTCTCCGTCGTGCTTTTTGATGAGATTGAGAAGGCCCACAAGGAGATCTACAACACCTTGTTGCAGGTGCTAGAGGATGGCCGGCTTACCGACGGCCAGGGTCGCGTTGTTGACTTCAAGAACACCGTTCTCATCTTCACGTCGAACTTGGGTACCCAGGACATCTCGAAGCCGGTGGGCTTGGGCTTTACTGGCTCTTCCGAAAATGATGCGGATGCTCAGTACGATCGGATGAAGCAGAAGGTCAACGACGAGCTGAAGAAGCACTTCCGCCCGGAGTTCTTGAACCGTATCGATGACATCGTTGTTTTCCACCAGCTCACTCAGGAGCAGATTGTGGAAATGGTCGAGCTGCTCATCGGCCGCGTGGCCAAGCAGCTGGAGGAGCGCGATATGGGCATCGAGCTTACGGACAAGGCCAAGAACCTCCTGGCCAAGCGTGGCTTCGACCCAGTATTGGGTGCTCGTCCGCTGCGTCGCACCATCCAGCGCGAGATCGAGGATCAGCTCTCCGAAAAGATCCTCTTCGGCGAAATCGGCGCCGGTGAGATCATCACCGTCGACGTCGAGGGCTGGGACGGCGAGTCCAAGGACAATACGCGCGCGACGTTCACCTTCAGCCCGCGCCCGAAGCCTCTGCCGGAAGAGACTGAGGAGCCTCAGCTGGACGATACCGAGGTGCGCGACAACGACACAGAGTCCACCGACTCCAGTGAGCCTGACACCATCACCCCAGATGTCCCAGGCGACGGCGGTTCCACCGCCGCCGGCACCGACCTAGAGTCCGACACCGACTCCGATGACGATGGCCATAACCCGCCGCCAGCAGGCGCCGGCCAGCCGATGTAAGCCGGAAAATAAATAAGACACCCAGCTTCTCGCTTTCTGCGAGGCTGGGTGGTTTTTCGTTGCGTGCAGTTTTCTTATGCTCGGGATCTCTAGCCAGCACAATTGGACGGCGCCGGTTTCCCGTCGAAGCGATCAAAGAGGTACTTCAAGCCCACCGGGACGTTGATGTAGAGCGGTAAAGCGTGGTCGGCGCCTGCACCTGGAATTGTCGCGGTGCCGGGCGCGGCTATGAAGTCCACGGTTCCACCCATCTGGCAATATGCCCCGGCGGCTGCGCGGACCTGCTGGTGTGGAATGAGGCCATCATGTGGCGAGCTAGCGATCATCGCCGAGCCCTTCAGCGGGTGCTTGCGCTGGTTCTGCCGCAGCAAGGTTTCTTTGATAATGGGCTTGCGCTCTACTAGCTCAGACAGCGATTCCCCGGCGCGAGTGAGCTGGCGGGTATTGCTGAAACCCCACATGAGGATGGAGTCACCCGTACAACTGGTGGCCGCCGAGCGCAAGAAGTCGATGCCGCGAGGGTTGAGCTCTTCTAGTACTGCGTCGCGGAACTGCGGGTCGCGCTCGGCAAAGCCATTGATGGCGTATCCCAGCACGTGGACGATGGAAGAACCGTCGATAGCTTTCATTACCTTGGGTAGGTCAGCCGGCGGGGCGCCGGAGTAGGTGCCGACCACGTTGAGCTCAGGTGCATAAGAATCGGCGAACTCCGCTGCGGCTAGCGAGGCGCCGCCGCCTTGCGAGTAGCCCGCAAAGCCGATAGGGGCGTCTTTCGGAGCGTGGGCTAGCTCCAATCCGGAACGGGCGGCATCGAGCATGGCGTGCGCTTCCTCAATGTGATTGACATAGGTGTGGTGCCCTGGCATGCCTAAGCCGATGAGATCCGCGACGATCACCCGCGCACCATGGTGGAGCGCACCCATGTAAAAGCCGTATTCGTAGTTGGCATTGATGGTGGGGGAGCCGACCTTGCTGAGCCCTACCGAGCCTAGCCCCATGCCTGCCCGCGATAGTGCGCACTGGTCGCCGGCGCCGCGGGTGCCGGGCGCAAAGATGATGGTGGGGCGTTCGCCTTTACCGCGCCACGGCGCATTTGGCTCATACAACGTTGCCGAGGCCTGAATCGGCTGACCGCTATCCGTGGTGGTGTCATAGGTGAATACCTGTCCGCGGCCGACTCCGTCGAGTACGTGCGGCGATGGCCGCGCTGAGGTTACCGCAGCCTGCGCTGCAGGTGGAACTAGCAGGGAACCGAGAAAGAGCGAACAAACGGCTAAAAGTCTGATGCACATCTTTTCCACATCCAAAACCTACTGGGTAGTAGGAACGGTGGAAGTGAAATTGCTAAAATAAATGCTTATGGGACTTCAGTATCGTTCACGAAAAAAGACCGGCAAGAATAGCTGGATCAACGTCTCTGGATCCGGCGCGTCGATGTCTACCAAGGTAGGGCCGGTCACCTTTAATTCCCGCGGCGGCATGTGGGTGAACCTGCCGGGCGGATTCAATTTCCGCGGCCGATGGCGTTAACCAGATCACACGCCCTGGATCGCGACCTGCGATTATAGCCGACCATTATTAGTCGCCTAAATGGGTAGGTGGAACAGGCCAGCGTCGTTTTGCTCGGCGAGGCCGTCGGCAAGCAGCGAAGCCAACGCCCGGGAGCGCTGTGCCGCATCGGGCCAGACCACGTCAATCTCGGACTGCGGTACTGGCCGCTCCGCCGCGCGCAGCACGTCCAGAATCTTGCCGCGCACCTGTCGGTCCGTGCCGACGAATTTCTGCACGCGCTTTTTCGCCCGTGCCTGCTCCTCTGCACTGGGCTGCGGCCGGCCAGCGAGCTGCCACGCACAGCTCGCGCGCAGCGGGCACTGCTCGCAGGCGGGATTCTTCGCCGTGCACACCAGCGCTCCCAATTCCATGAGCGCGGCCGAAAAGCGCGGCCCATTCTCGGCCGGCAACAGCTCCGCCACGGCCGCTAATTCCCGCTTCGACGGTTGCGGCGCCAAGAACCTACCGTCCTCCGCGCGCGCATACACCCGGCGCACATTGGTATCGACCACCGGCACGTTTATCCCAAAGTGAAAGCACGCCACGGCCCGCGCGGTGTAGTCACCGATGCCCGGCAGGCGCAGCAGCTTATCGACGTCCGCCGGTACTTCACCCTCGCCAATGGCCGCCGCGCACTCCCACAGGCGCAGCGCACGCCGCGGATAGCCCAGCTTTCCCCAGGCGCGCAGTACCTCCGCCCGGGTGGCCTGGGCAAAGTCCGCCGGGGTGGGCCAGCGCCGCATCCATTCCTCCCACACCGGAGCCACGCGCGCGACCGGGGTTTGCTGGCTCATGACCTCGCTGAGCAGCACACCCCACGCGCTCGTGCCAGGCCGGCGCCACGGCAGGTCGCGTTCATTGGCATCGAACCAGGAAAGAAGAGCTTGCGAATCCATCGTGGGAGATAGTCTAGGGCATTAGAATGTGGTCTATGCCTTTACGTAATGTTGCCCACGAACCGCAGGCCGTATGGGAAGCCCTCCAGGCGGGAAATCAGCGCGTGCTGGACGGCGAGACCGTCGACGTGCGCGAGATTTATAACCGCGAGGGCCTGACCCATGGTCAAGATCCCCGCGTGGTGGTCATTTCCTGTTCCGATTCTCGCGCCCCTATCGAGCACGTTTTCAATATCGGTTTCGGCGATGCCTTTGTCATTCGCACCGCCGGCCACATTCTTGACGACGCCGTCCTAGCCTCCCTCGACTACGCCCTTGCCGCCCTCAAACCCAACCTGCTGGTGGTCCTCGGCCATCAATCTTGTGGCGCGGTGGGCGCGGCTACCGGCTTCGTGGCTGGCGGCGAGCTACCCACCGGCCTGCAGCGACCCATTATTGAGAAAGTCGCCGCCTCCGCCTTGGTGGCGGGCCCGAATGCCACGACTGACGACGTCGAGCGGGAACACACCCGCCAGACCGTCGCCCAACTAGTCGCCAGTGTTCCCAACGTGCGTCGCCTATTGGACGAGGGCGCCCTGGGCGTTATTGGCGCGCGCTACCTGCTGGAGGACTCCAGCGTGGAAACCCTGCAGACCCTCGGCGTGAAGTAGCAGCCTGACACGCGGCGCCGGCTTAGCGCACCGGCCCGCACCGACCGCTTAAAATTGACAGCGTGACGCAGAAAAAGCCCCTACCTGAAGAGATCTACAAGCGCCGACGAGTAGCGGCGCTCATTATCGTACTCGTGCTGGTCGTGGTGCTGATCTGGGCGGCTGTGGCTGCCTTCGGGGGCAGCAGCGATGAGCCGGCCGATACCGCCGCACCCGCGCCTACGCCGGAGCAGACCGCATCTTCTGCCGCCCCAGAAACCTCCGCGACCTCCGCGGAGGCGTCGGCCGAGGGGGCGTCGGAAAGCGTGTCTGCCGAAAGCGAGCCGTCCAGCTCCGCGGCCGCGAGCTCCGAAGCCGCAAAAAAGACCTGCGACCTGGCAGACCTCCAGGTGCGCACCTCCATGTTGAATTACTCCGTGCCGGAGGGCGAACTGCCGAAGTTCTTCATGACAGTCACCAACCCCACGGCCGCAGACTGCAAAATCGACCTAGACAAGAACCTGCTGCGCTTCGAGGTCTACAAGATGGCCGATAACGAGCGCGTGTGGTCCGATACGGATTGCTATGCTTCCGTGCAGACCGGCTCGCAGACTTTCCCGGCCGGCAAGGACGTAAAATTCGAGGCCGAATGGTCCCGCCAAGCCTCCAAGCCGGGCGAATGCACCAATCGCCCCGCGGCTGAGCCAGGCGCCTACTTCGCCCACACCATCATCGGCGATAACTCCTCCCCGCCGCAGGACTTCACGCTGCGCTAGGCGCTAGCCCGCCACCGCAGCGATGGCCTGCCCTAGCGTCCCAGCTTGGTGGACGCGAATGCCGTCTACTGGCTCGATTTCCCCGCGTGGGACAATCGCGTTCTTATAACCCAGCCGCGCGGCCTCCATTAAGCGCCGCTCCACATTGGGCACTGGACGCAACTCGCCGGCCAGGCCCACCTCGCCAATGACAACCGTCTTGGCCGGCAGCGGTTGCTCGTGCAACGAGGACCACGTCGCCAACGCCACCGCCAAATCCGTCGCGGTTTCCGTAATGCGCATGCCGCCGACCGTGGCGACGTAGGCATCTTTATCATTGGTGCGCTGGCCGGCGCGGGCCTGGAGCACCGCGAGCACCATCGGCACGCGGTTGGAATCTAGCCCGGTAACCACCCGCCGCGGGTTTTTCGCCACCGGGTCCACCGTCAGCGCCTGCACTTCCGCCAGAATCGGCCGCACCCCGTCCATCGCGACCGTCACGGCCGAGCCATCCGGCGTAGAACCGCGGTGCGAGAGGAATAGCCCGGAGGGATCCGCTACCTCCCGAATGCCGCCGGAGGTCTGCTCGAAGCAGCCCACCTCGTCGGTGGCACCAAAGCGATTTTTGATGCCGCGCAGCATGCGCAGGCTGGATTGGCGGTCGCCCTCGAAGTTTAAGACGACGTCGACAAGGTGCTCCAGCACGCGTGGCCCGGCCACGTTGCCGTCCTTCGTGACGTGGCCGACCAGTAGCACCGGAATGCCCGTGGATTTCGCCAATGACGTCAGCGCGGCCGTTACCGCGCGCGATTGTGCCACGCCACCGGATACACCCTCCACACCTACGGCATGCATGGTCTGTACCGAATCGACGATGATGAGGCTAGGCTGCAGCTTATCGACGTGCCCGAAGACCCCATCCAAGTTGGACTCGGCCGCCAAATACAAAGTTTCCTGCAAGGCGCCGGTGCGCTCGGCGCGGGAGCGGACCTGGCCGGCGGATTCCTCGGCCGTCGCGTAGAGCACGGTGCGGCCGAGCTGTGCCCACCGCGAGGCTACTTCCAGCAGTAGCGTGGATTTGCCCACGCCGGGCTCGCCGGCCATAAGCACCACCGAGCCCGGCACGATGCCGCTTCCCAGCACGCGATCCAACTCGCCGATACCGGTGCGCACCGTCTTTGTTGCCTGCGCCCCAATCTTGGTAATCGGCTGTGCCGGACTCGACGGGGCTACGCCCTTGCTTGCCGACGCCCCTGGCACCGCCACCACCGGTGCCTTTTCCTCCAGCGTGCCCCACGCACCGCAGTCCGGGCATCGCCCGAGCCATTTGGGCGAGACGTAGCCGCATTCGGAACAGGTATGGATGGGGCGGGTTTTCTTGGCCATGGCTTCTAGCCTAAAACACACAGACGCTCCCAGCCCGAAGCGGGCTGGGAGCGGGGCAGGAAAGTGGTATGGCTTAGTTCTCCGGAGCCTCGGAGGAGTAGCCCTCGGAGGACTCGACGTCGCGGTCGAACTCGCCGGACTGCATCTGGGTGGCAGCGATGGTGGCGTTTACGTCGATGGAGCCATTGGAGAACTCGAAGGTAACCGGGCGGTCACCGGCGTAGCCGAAGTCATCATTCTTCAACTTGGTGGCGATGTACTGGACGGTTTCGGAATCCTGCTGGGGGTTAGCTTCCAGGTTCTTCTGAGAATCAGCGATGATGGACTCATCGCGGTGCAGCGGCTGTGGCTGCTTCATCTCAACGCGCTGGCCATCGACCTTCACGGACTCCAAGGAAATGACATCGGTGTCGTAGCCCTGGTTAATGGCGCTGAACTTCAGTGCAGCAGTGCCGTCCGGCTCTACCAGGATGGTGACATCGCGAACTGCAGCCTTATTATCTTCCGTGCTTGCAGAAGCGCCATCGACCGCAGCCACTTTTTCAGCGGTCTGGGTGACATGACCCGCCGAGCAAGAAGCCAACGCCAGAGCGGAGACGGCGGTAACGGAAATAATGGCACCGCGGCGGGCGGCGGACTTCAGGGACTGCACGTTGAGCATCCTCCATCAATTGCGATCACAGGGCTTGTCAACGCTTTAGCCTAGTCCCTTTCGCGATAAAGTACACAGTTGTCCCAAATCGGGCGGGTAGACCGTGGGGGTATACGGGGGTATCCGCAGTCGGGGCGGCCGTGCGTGATAAAATAGCGGCCTTAGTCAACCGGGATAAATCGGGAACACAAGGAGTGGCAATGGAGTATAAGGTCGGCGAGGTCGTCGTCTACCCGCACCACGGTGCGGCCGTCATCGAGGATATCGAGACCCGCGAAATGGGTGGCGAGACGCTCGAATACCTGGTGCTGCACATCAACCAGTCCGACCTGGTCGTCCGCGTGCCCATCAAGAACGCCGATAACGTCGGCGTACGCGACGTCGTGGGCAAGGAAGGCCTAGAAAAGGTCTTTTCCGTGCTGCGTGACGAGGACGTCGAAGAGGCCGGCAACTGGTCCCGCCGTTATAAGGCTAACCAGGAGCGCCTGGCTTCCGGCGATATCAATAAGGTCGCCGAGGTTGTGCGTGACCTGTGGCGCCGCGACCAGGATCGCGGCCTTTCGGCCGGCGAGAAGCGCATGCTTGGCAAGGCCCGCACCATCCTGGTAGGTGAGCTCGCACTGGCCAAGCCGGTCGATGAGAAGAAGGCCGACACCATGATGGAAGAAATCGATGCCACCATCGAGCGCCACCGCGCCGCCGGATTGGTAGATGATAAGTCCATCACCACCGATATCGACAACGACATCGATCTCGATGACCTCTCCTTCGACGACGAAGACTAAACAGCGCGTCATCGCGCTCATCGCGGCCGCAGGCCAGGGAACCCGCCTCGGCGCCGAGGTGCCCAAAGCTTATGTCGAGTTGCGCGGTCGCACCCTCCTGGAACGCTCCGTGCGAGCATTGCTGGCCTCCGGGGTAGTCGATGAAATTATCGTCCTGGTCAGCCCGGACATGGAGGCTGAGGCCGCGCGTATTATCGGCCGCATCGACGCCGTTGGTGCTACTGACGCTGCAAGCGCCGCCCCGATTCGCCTCGTTCACGGTGGCAGCGAGCGCGCCGATTCCGTGTGGGCCGGCCTGCAAGCAATCCCGGACGAGGATGCCGTGGTGCTCATCCACGATTCGGCCCGTGCGTTGACGCCGCCGGCGATGGTGCGGGGCGTCGCCAAGCGGGTGCTGGAAGGCGCTCCCGCGGCCGTGCCGGTGGTTCCGGTGGCCGATACCATCAAGGAAGTCGCGGATGAGGCCGTGTTGAGCACCCCCGATCGCTCCCGCCTGCGCGCAGTGCAAACCCCGCAGGCCTTCCGCCTGTCCGCGCTGCGCCAGGCCAACCTCGATTATTGGGCCCAGCAGCCCGAATTTACCGCCACGGATGACGCCAGCCTCATGGAATGGCACGGCGAGCGCGTGGCAACCGTGCCGGGCGATACCCTGGCTTTCAAGATCACCACGCCCATCGATCTCACCCTGGCCCACGCCCTGACCGAGGAGACCCATGACTAATCCGATTATCCCGCGCGTTGGAATTGCCACCGACGCCCACCAAATCGAGGCCGGCAAGGATTGCTGGATCGCCGGCCTGCTCTTCGAAAGCGTTGACGGGTGCGAGGGCCACTCCGATGGGGATGTTGTAGCGCACGCGCTTGTCGACGCCCTTTTATCCGCCTCCCACCTCGGTGACCTCGGCTCCTTCGTGGGCGTCGGCCGCCCCGAATACGATGGCGTTTCCGGCGCGAAGTTGCTGCGCGAATGCCGCCAGCTCCTCGAATCTGAGGGCTTTATCATCGGCAACGCCGCCGCCCAGCTCATCGGCCAGACCCCCAAGATGGGTCCGCGCCGCGAAGAGGCCGAGGCCGTGCTGAGCGAAATCCTCGGTGCCCCCGTGTCCGTATCTGCTACCACGACGGACCACCTGGGGTTCACCGGCCGTAAGGAGGGGCGTGCGGCGGTTGCTACGGCCGTCGTCTGGCGCGCCTAGCCCACCGCACTAACCCCGCGCACGCGTCAATTAGACTAAGTGGCGTGAGTACTTTGCGCATTTATGACACAGCCACCCGCAGCCAACGCGATTTCGAGCCGATCCGCCCCGGCCATGCCTCGATTTACCTGTGCGGCGCCACCCCGCAGGCCCAGCCGCACATCGGGCACCTGCGCTCCGGCGTCGCTTTCGACATCCTGCGCCGCTGGCTGCTCGCCCAGGGCTATGACGTAGCCTTGGTGCGCAACGTCACCGATATCGATGACAAGATCCTCACCAAGGCGGCCGAGAATAATCGCCCCTGGTGGGAGTGGGTATCCACGTATGAGCGCGAGTTCACCAAGGCCTATAACACCCTGGGCGTGCTTCCGCCTTCGGTAGAGCCGCGCGCGACCGGCTTTGTCACCCAGATGGTCGACTATATGCAGCGGCTTATCGACGCCGGCTTTGCCTACCCCGCAAACGGCTCCATCTACTTTGACGTTGCCGCATGGACCAAGGCCGAAGGCTCGGATTATGGTTCGCTGTCCGGCAACAAGGTAGAAGAAATGGAACAGGGCGAGGGCGAAGATTCCGCCAAGCGCGGCGCCCAAGACTTTGCCCTGTGGAAGGCCGCGAAACCGGGCGAACCCAGCTGGCCCACCCCCTGGGGCGACGGCCGACCGGGCTGGCACCTGGAGTGCTCGGCCATGTCTACCTATTACCTGGGCTCCAATTTCGATATCCACTGCGGCGGGCTGGACCTGCAGTTCCCGCACCACGAGAACGAGATTGCTCAGTCGCACGCGGCCGGCGATAAGTTTGCCAACTACTGGATGCACAACCACTGGGTGACGATGTCGGGCGAGAAGATGTCGAAATCGCTGGGCAACGTGCTCTCTATTCCGAATATGCTCGAGCTGGTGCGTCCGGTGGAGCTGCGCTACTACCTGGGCTCGGCGCATTACCGCTCCGTGCTGGAGTATTCCGAGGCCGCGCTGACCGAGGCCGCCGCAGGCTACCGCCGCATCGAGGACTTCCTCGCTCACTTCGATGACCTGGAGCTGGGCGAGTGGACGCAGGGCTTTGAAGACGCGATGAATGATGATATCGCGGTGCCCAAGGCGCTGGCGGAAATCCACACCACCGTTCGCGCCGGCAATAAGGCCCTTGCCGCCGGCGATGAGGCCGGGGCGCGCACGCTGGCCGGCCAGGTACGGGCGATGGCACACGTACTTGGCTTTGACCCGCTGGAGTGGGAAGATGGAGCGCAAGCTAGCGGGGCGGATGCCGCGTTGGATGCGCTGGTGCAGGCTGAACTGGAGCGGCGCACCCAGGCGCGTGCGGACAAGGACTTCGCTACTGCCGACGCCGTCCGTGACCGCCTCGCGGCCGCCGGCATCACCATCACCGATACCCCAGACGGCCCGACCTGGTCGCTGGCGCAGCGTTAAGCACTCCGAAAGGACAATAAACTATGGCACGTACCCACGGCCGCGGTGGCGCGGGAATCCGCAAGACCAATAAGAAGGGCGCAACCAAGGGCTCCGGCGGCCAGCGCCGCAAGGGCTTGGCCGGCAAGGGCCCGACACCCAAGGCAGAGGACCGCATTTACCACGCCAAGCACAAGGCCAAGCTGGAGCGCGACCGCCGCAACTCCGGCCGTCACCAGAAGGAGACCGCCGAGATGGTCGTGGGCCGCAACCCGGTCATCGAGTGTCTGCATGCCAAGGTTCCGGCCACCACGCTCTATATCGTGGCCGGTACCCGCAACGATAAGCGCCTGTCTGAGGCCGTGGCCATGTGCAATACCCGCAATATCCCCATCATCGAGGTGCAGCGCCACGAGATGGACCGCATGACCGGCAACGGCATGCACCAGGGCATCGGGCTGCAGATCCCGCCGTATAAATACGCCGATGTCGACGAGCTCATCTCCCGTGCGGCCGAAAGTGCCCGTCCGGGCATGTTCGTCATCTTGGATAACATCACCGACCCGCGCAACCTCGGCGCGGTGATTCGCTCTGTGGCAGCTTTTGGTGGCGACGGCGTCATCATCCCAGAGCGCCGCTCCGCATCCGTGACTGCCGTGGCGTGGCGTACCTCGGCCGGCACGGCGGCGCGCCTGCCGGTCGCCCGCGCGACGAATATCACCCGCACCGTACAGCAATTCCAAAAGAGCGGCTACCAGGTCGTCGGCCTAGATGCCGGCGGCGAGCACACGCTGGATACATATAACGGCGCGACGGACCCCGTGGTCATCGTCATCGGTTCCGAGGGCAAGGGGATTTCTCGCCTCGTGCGGGAAAACTGCGACGTCATCATGTCCATCCCTATGACGGATTGGGTCGAGTCCCTCAATGCTTCCGTCGCGGCCGGTTCTGTGCTTTCCGAATTCGCACGCCAGCGCCGCGCGGCCCAGTAGTCTCTAGCGAGAGTTTCTAGCCGCCTTCTGCCCAGGGCGGCAGCCACCTAATGGTGCCATTCACCCGGGCCAAGCGGCCGCGAACTGGCGGGGCGTTGGGGTCATCGTCGTTGACGCCGTTGTGGTACGGGCAGGCGATGGTGAGGTTTTCGGGGTTTGTCTCGCCGCCGTGGCGCCAGGCGGTGAGGTGGTGGACTTGGCATTCGTCGGCGGGATAATTGCACTGGGGCCAAGGACAAGTGGGATTTTCCGCGGCCGCCATGGTGCGCTGCTTGGGTGAGGCGAGCCGCTCCGTGCGATACAGATTCACCGGGCCTTTAACGGGATGGATGAGGGTGACATAGCCATGCTCGGTAAATGCGCGGCGCACGAGGTCTGCGCCGGTCATCCGGGCGCCGTTGGTTAGTTGCAGGGTGACGTCATCGCCTGCGGTGTCGACAACGCGGTCGAGCTCGTCCAAGCGCAGCACCACATTGGTGGTCACGGACGCACCGGAGGCGGCGGTCTTGCCCTGGAAAATCTTGCGCACCGAATCTAGCGGGGCATCTTTATCCAGCGCGGCATGCATATCCGCAATATCGGCGGATTTGCCGGTAATCGTCATAGTCCAGGGGCCCTCGGCGCGGCGGTAGAGCTTGACACCGGGTGTGCGCTGCGGCGGGCCTTTAATCTCGCGCACGCGTTTACGCCCCCGCTTTTCGACGTCCGAGGCATCCCCCTTCATCCCGCACAGTTCCCGCCGCAGCGCCCAGGCCTGACGCTTATTTCTCAGCCGAGTGGCGTAGCGCTCGATGGCCAGCAGCGCGGTAAGGCTGTGCCCATTGGTGCGAGCGGCGGCGATGGATTCGCGCTGGAGGCGGCTAAACGCGGTCGGGCCGAAGTAGGTATCGGCGAGGGCGAGCAGGCGGGTGGCGGTGGTGTCGGGGCAGCCGGCCTCGATTAGCGCGCGCTGAGTTAGGCCGTGGCAGTCGGCGATGATGTCCATGCCGGCGGCTAGGCCTGTCAAGAAAGTGTGCAGCGCGTTCATGGCTCCACACATTAGGTGCGGGACGCGACCAGAGGCGAGGGATAAGGCGCGCCGCTGTGGATAACTAGGACTGCGCGGTGCCGAGTCCGAAAAAGTCGCGGACCTTATCCACAGCGCGGAAGGAATCTGTATTGGGGCCTATGCGCGGGTCGGTTCTCATGCTAGAGGGAATCACGTGGCCAAGGCCCTCCATGGTCCATAGTTCGACGGGAAAATCGCCGGCGTATTCGGTGGCGGTGACATCCGGGGCGGGGTGGTAGTCGCGCGGTGGCTGGCAGCCATTGGCCAACGCAAAGTATTCCGCGGTGGCAGGCGCGGAGAGCACGCGGCCGCGGGTGCGCTCGGCGTCCAGCCCGGCCACACCGCCTTCATAAGGCGCATATGGGTCCGCGGTGCCGTGGAAAAACAGCAGCGGCGTGGGCCGGTAGCCATCCGGGTTGCTGGGCGCGTGGTTATCGCCCTCGCCCAAGGTGGAGGCGAAGATGCAGGCGCGGGTGAGGGTAAAGGGAGCGTCGAAAAGCAGGCGGAGCACCATCTGACCGCCATTGGAATAGCCGCAAGCAAAGGTGCGCGCGGTGCCGAACTCGCGCTGCATAGCTTCAACGAGATACGTGGCGAAGGCGATGTCATCAACGTTCTCCGTGCGGGCGGTGACCGGTAGGATGCTGCGGCAATCATTGAAATGGCGATCCACGCCGTCGGGGTAGACGAGGATGGTGTTGGTGGCATCGGCAAGCTCGTCGAAGGTGCCATTGGTAAAGCGGCGCATCACGTTGCCGGATTGCAACGAGCCGTGGAAGAAGAGCAGCAGGTCCGGATGCGGGCCGGGATTATCCGGCGTGATGACGAGGAAGCGGCGGGTGCGGCAATCCACATCCGCGGTGCGGCGGTGTACGTGCATAGCCGCCCAGTTTAGTCGGCGTGGTGCTCCTCGGCCGTGGTGTGGCAGTCGGCGTGGAAGCGTTTGGCAGCGACCTCGTCGCGCACTGCGCTTTTATTGCGCCGCCAGCCGATGAGCCGGCACACCAGATAGATGACAAAGGAAATGGTGGTGACGAAGACCGAGACCGGAAGACCAGGCGCGAGCGATAAGATGAAGCCGCCTACGGCCGACACCTCGGCGAAAATGGTGGCCCACATGACCGCGCGCAGGGGCGAGGAAGTAATCTGCACGGCCGCTGCGCCGGGGGTGATAAGCAGCGCCATGACGAGCAGTGAACCAACGATTTGTACCGACTGCGCGGCCGCTAGGCCCACGAGTACGGCGAAGGCGACCGAGATGAAACGGGTCGGCACGCCGGCCGCCTGGGCCATAACTGGGTCGGCCGAAGCGAAGAGCATGGGGCGCCACAGGATGGCTACGGCGGAGAGGATGACTACGGTGGTTGCGGCCAAAAGCCATACCGAGGCCGAAGATACGCCGACGATCTGGCCGGTCAGCAGCGTCATCGCGGTATTCGCGTTGCCCGGATAGAGGTGCAGAAATAGCACCGACAGTCCTAGGCCAAAGCTCATGACCACGCCGATGGCGCTGTCTTGCTGGCCCTTAAAGCCCAGTACGGCGAGGATGATGGCGGCCACGATGGCCCCGGCGACCGCGCCAAAGCCTAAGTTGAGACCGAAAAGTAGTGCGGCGGAGGCACCCATGAGCGCGAGCTCGGAAGTCGCGTGGACGGAAAAGGACATCTGGCGCAGCACGATGAGCGAGGTCATCACGCCAGAAAGAATGCCCAGCAGCGCGGAGGCGATGAGCGAGGACTGTACAAAATCAACGCTCAGCAGGTACTGGGTGTCTTCTATGAAGCTAGACAACGATAAGCCTCCCATCGACGTTTAAGACGTTGACTTTGGAACCGTAGAGCTCGGAAAGGACATCGGAGCGCATGACCTCATCTACCGCGCCGAAGGTATGGCCGCCGGGAGCAAGGTAGAGCACCTTATCGGTCACTCCGAGTACCGGATTGATGCCATGGGTGACAAAGATGATGGAGGTGCCGCGCTCGCGGCGTAGCGCATCTAGCTTCTCCACGGTGTCTTGCTGGCGCGCCGGATCGAGCGAGAGCAGCGGCTCATCGGCAAGGATGAGCTCTGGGTCATTGGCCAGCGCTTGGGCCTGGCGGATAAGTTGCTGCTGGCCGCCGGATAGCTGTCCTACGCGGCGGTCGCGCAGGCCGGTGGCACCTACCTCGGCGAGGAGCTCGTCGACGCGGTGGCGGGGAGGGCGGCGGCGTCGGAAAGCGCCGTGCGCAAGGGAGAGCGATACTAAGTCGCGGGCGCGCAGGGGCAGGTCGGCCGGGAACATGCGCTGCTGCGGGATGAATCCGACGCGGCAGTCCACGTCGACGCTGCCGGCCGTGAGTTTGCGGGTGCCCAAGATAGTGCCGAGCAGGGTGGATTTGCCCACGCCATTGGGGCCCAAAACGGCGATAAACTCGCCGCGGTCAACGGCGAGGTTAAGGCTGGACCACAGCGGGGCAACCGCTGCGTCATGAAATTGGATGAGCACTAGAGCTTCCCCAGGGAGTCGGTGACCTCGTCATAGTAGGTCCAGAACTCCTTGCCATCCGGCGGGGTCTCGCCGATTTCGACGATATTGACATCCGCATCCTCCGCGGCGGACTTGATACGGCCGGCGGTATCGGTTTCGGTCTGCGGGTTAAAGATGAGAAGGTCCACCTTGTGGTCCTTGATGGCCTTGGTGAAGGCGGCAAGGTCGGCCGCGGTGGGCTCGCCCTCAGAAATGGTGGCCTTGCGGTAGCCCTCTGGGGTGACGTCCTTGCCGGAGGTGTACTTCATGATGTAGTCCGCAATCGGCTCGGTCTGGGCGTAGGAGAGATCGCCCGGTAGCTCCTTGAGCTTGTCGCGCAGGCGGTTGACGTGGGAGTCCACGCGCTCGGTGCTGGCGTGCGCATCGGTATTGAGCTCATTGATCTGGTCCGCGATATTACCGGCGACCTCGTCGAGCGCAGCCGGGTCGTACCAGATGTGCTCGTTGCCTTCGATATTGGTGACCTTCTTTGGGTCCTTCTTGGCGGTGGCCTTGGCGGCGTCGATGGTCATGACATTGGGGTCATCGGCCAGCTTGCCGTGGTCGGTCAGCGGCAGGGCGGAGATGATGTTGTCTTGCTCGGAGACGGCCTGGTAAATCCAAGAATCGTAGCCGCCGCCGTTGACTACGAGCAGGTCCGCGTCTTCGGCCTTGGCGATATCGGCCGCGGAAGGCTCGAAGTGGTGGGGATCGACGCCATTGCCCTCCACGATGGGTTTGACCTCAATGTCCACGCCGGAGGCGGTATCGGCCACGGCTTGGGCAACATCGGCCCAGATAGAAGTGGAAGCGACGATAGAGATTTTCTTCTGAGCGCCGGGCTCGGCGGCCGAGTCTTGAGAGTCAGAGGAGGAGCAAGCGGTGGCGGTGAGGAGGAGGCCGCCGGCCGCGAGGAGGGTGGCGGTTGCGCGAAGTGAGTTATGCATAGCTCCCAGTGTGCTGTTGATGGTAATTGTTGTCAATTGAATATGTATTGAAAACGCGGCCGGGGGGGTAAGCTTACGGCCATGGTGAAACGCAGCCCCACCCGCAAGACGCTGGCCTCGCTGGCCGCCGAACTGGGTGTTTCGCGCACGACGGTGTCCAATGCCTATAGCCGGCCGGACCAGCTCTCGGCCGCAACGCGCGAGCGCATTCTGGCAGCGGCGAAAGCGCGAGGGTACCCCGGGCCGGACCCCACGGCTCGTAGCCTGCGCACCCGCCGTGCGGGCGCGGTGGGCGTGCTGCTGACTGAGCACCTGTCCTATGCCTTCGAAGACATGGCCTCGGTGGATTTCTTGGCCGGCATGGCGGAGGCCTCGGCCGGCGCGCAAAGCATGCTTACCCTCATCCCGGCCGGCCCGGAGGGGGAAGCGGAAGCGACCAGCCTGGTCGGCTCGGCTGCCGTGGATGGCTTTGTGGTTTATTCCGTGGCGGCTGGGGATGCCTACCTGGAGGCGGCGCGCGGGCGCGGCCTGCCGGTGGTGGTCTGCGATCAACCGACGGATTCGGGCCTGCCTTTTGTAGGGATCGATGACCGAGCCGCGATTGCTCCGGCCGCCCGCGCGCTGGTGGAGGCCGGCCACCGCAAGATTGGCGTGCTGGCCATTCGCCTCAAACGCGAGCGCCACGATGGCCCCATTTCCTGGGAGGAGTTGCAAGAGGCCGATATGCACGTGCAGCACGCGCGCGTCATGGGCGCTATGGACGTCTTTGCGCAGGCGGGGATCGCGCCGGAAACCGTGCCCGTGGTCACCCAGCACATCAATGATGCGCAAACCACGCGGGCGGCCGCGCAGTTGCTTCTCGACGCCCACCCTGAGCTCACCGCAGTCCTGTGTACCACCGACTCCATGGCGCTGGGCGTGATGACCTATGCGCGCGAACGGGGCATTGATATTCCCAGTGAGCTTTCCGTCACCGGCTTCGACGGCATCGATGCGGCGCAGCGCCTTGGCTTGACGACCATCATCCAGCCCAATAAGGCCAAAGGCGCCGCCGCCGGCCACATGCTCTCTAACCTCATCGCCGCCGCGGATAATGCGGCGGCGGCCGTGCCGGCGGTGTCGCGGCGGGTACTGCGGACGAATTTCGCGGCGGGGCGGACCGTGGCACCACCGCGTTAAGTCGGGGCAGGCCGGGGTTTACCGGCTAGGCGTCGTCGCCGCGGGAGTGACCTATATGGGCCGCGCGGGCGGTGGCAAGCTCAGTGAGGAAGTGGGCGACGGCGTCGACGTCGGCAAGCTGCACTACGGCCGCCGTATCGCCCTCGCCTACCTTGACACCGACGTCCGGCGGCTGATGGAGGGCGCGGAAACCGTCCTCGTCGGTGACATCATCGCCCAAAAAGACCATGGCGGTGGCGCCGGTACGCTCGCGTAGCTCGTCTAACCACGTGCCCTTGGTGGCCTGAGTGGCAGAAAACTCCACGACGGACTTACCGGCCGTGCGTGGGAAGCCGCCCGGATCGAGTGCGAGACCGGCTTCATAAGCCTGGGCGGCCGCCTCAGGATCGGATTCCTCGAGCGCCCGCAGGTGCAGTACGCGCTGGAACGGCTTGACCTCGATATCCGCGCCTGGGAAGCGCTCCATAATTGCGCGGATCTCGGTTTCCTTGGCGGTCAGATGCTCGCGCATCGCGGGAGTTAGATCCGTTTCTTCCCAAGAGGATTCGGCACCGTGGGAGCCGCCAAAAAGCACGGGCTCGCGCAGTGGACACACGCGCTGCAGGCCTGCGAGGTGGCGGCCGGACAGCACGGCCGCGGTGGTATGCGGCAGATGAGCAAGTTTATCCAAGGCGCGCAGGGAGTCTTGGTTCATCTCGACGTCATAGATGGCCGTGGCAAAGGGGGAGAGCGTGCCGTCAAAATCCGAGACCACCGCGAGGTGCTCGGCGGCGGCAAGGGCCTTGATGGTGGTGGAAAGCGTCATGGCTTCCAGCCTACGTATTTAATTGCCGAGGGAAACCAATTTGATAGACGGCGAGTCTACCTCGTCTGTAACCAGCTCTAAGACCAGCTGGTTATTGCTATTGACGGTGTAGTGGAAATCGCGGCCAGCGGATATCAAGTTGCGCAGCAGGTTATCGGCCCACACGGACGCGCCATGGCAATCCTGGGCGGTCTCGTCATAATCCACCTCATCAAAGTGCAGGCGGTTGCCATCCTGGATATTTTGGCGCTCCTCATCGGCGGAATAGGTCACCTTTCCCACCATTTGGGTGCAGCCGGTGGTGCCTACCAGCGTAGATTCACCAAAGCTCAACGTGGGTGCCTGCGGGATGGATTCCGGGATGGTAGAGGCAGCATCCGGGGTGGTGTTGATGGAGACTACCTGCCACTGTTTATCCAGGATCTGCTCATCACCAGGGGCCTGGGGCTCTTCTTCGCCGGAGCCGCAGGCAACTAGCAGCGTGGCGGCGCACGCAGCGGCGAGCGGAGTAATGAGGCGGGCACAGCGAGGAATCATGCGCCAGCCTCCTCGGCGTCGGCATGGCGCAGGCAGCTCAGGAAGGACTGGGACCATAGCTGTACGTCGTGCTCAGTGACCTGCTGGTGCATGGCGAGCATGCGCTGGGACATGGCAGAGGGGGCATCGTCAAGCGCGGTGAGCGCATTGAGCAAGGCGGCCTTGACGGACTCGATATCGAAGGGGTTGCACAGGTAGGCCTGGCTGAGCTCATCGGCAGCCCCGGCAAACTCAGAGAGCACTAGCGCGCCCGAACCATCGTCGTGGCAGGCCACGTATTCCTTGGCCACCAGATTCATGCCATCCTTGAAGGGGGTGACCAGCATGACATCGGCCATCCGGTAATAGCTGCGCAGCAAGCTTTTGGCTACGCCCCGGTGCTGATAGTGCACCACTGGGTGGCCCACGCGCGCAAAGCGCCCGTTGATGCGGCCGACGGCCTCTTCCACCTTGGAGCGGGTGGCCTTGTAATGATCAAGTCGCTCGCGCGACGGCGTGGCCAGCTGCACCATTGCTACTTCTTCCGGGTCGAGTGCTCCGGACTCCAGCAGCTCCTCAAAAGCAGTCAGCCGCTGCAGGATGCCCTTGGTGTAATCGAGGCGATCCACGCCCAGGATGATGCGCTGGGGCGAGCCCAGCTCTTCGCGCAGCTTGGCGACGTCCCCCTTATCCTCCGCAGTGAACGCGGCAAAATCCTTCGCGGCGATAGAAATAGGGAAAGCACCCACGCCGATGGTGCGGCCCTGCGGCAGGTGAATATGCGCGGTGACCTCGCGGGTGCTGGCCTCGCCTTCTACGTCGAGGCCGTGGCGGCGGGCGAGTTCCAGGAAGTTGCGGGCATTGGCCTCCAAGTGGAAGCCAATGAGATCCGCGCCGAGCAGCCCGCGCACGAGTTCCTCTCGCCAGGGCAGCTGACGGAAGAGATCGGCAGAAGGGAAGGGGATGTGCAAGAAGAACCCGATGGTGAGATCGGGGCGCTTTTGGCGCAGGATGCCGGGCAAAAGTTGTAGCTGGTAGTCCTGGACCCACACGGTGGCACCCTCGGCGGCGACCTCGGCTACCTCATCTGCAAAGCGCAGGTTGACCTCGCGATAGGCGTGCCACCAATCGCGGTCGTAGGTAGGGGTGACGATGAGATCGTGGTAGAGCGGCCACAGGGTGGCATTGGAAAAGCCCTCATAAAAGCCCTCGAAATCGGACTCGGTGAGCTTGACCGGATGCAGCAGCACGCCGGCATCGGTGCGGAAGGGCTCAGGTGCGGTGTCAGTCACGCCGGGCCACCCCACCCAGCAGCCCTGATGGGACTCAAGGACCGGGGACAAGGCGGTGACCAGCCCGCCTGGCGAGGGTTTCCACGTATGGCTGCCATCGGGCCGGGTTTCTAGATCAACCGGCAGACGGTTGGCCACCACCACGAAGTCATTGCCATGCTCACTCATGGTGCAAGAATAACTTAAGACTTCTTAGCAGACTTCTTTGTTGCCTTCTTAGAGGCCTTCTTCGTCGCTTTCTTCGTGGCCTTCTTGGTCGACTTCTTTGTCGATTTCTTGGTGGACTTTTTGGTCGACTTCTTCGTGGACTTCTTGCTGGATTTCTTGGTCGACTTCTTCGGGGCGGCATCGGCCTGCTCCGCCAGAACCTTCTTGTGTACCAAGCCCTTGGGCTCCACGCCCAGCATGGACATCAGGGTCACGCCGTCGAGGAAGTCCTGGGCGTAGGTGGCCACGATGCGGCGGGCTGCGCGGGAGGTCTCCTCCTCAAGGGCGTGATTCTGGTCAGCCTGTGGGTGGGTGTCTTGGACCTTGGGTGGCACGACGTGTCCTCCTGAACGTTGTGGAAACTACTTAAGCGCTTGCAAGAAAAGCTATCAGAGCAAATATTGTACGCTACCGGCGGCGTTTAGGGCCGCTCGGGTCCGGATTCGGTGCCCGGCTGCTCCGGTTTCTGGGCACGAAACGTTTCGGTGCCCGGCACGGTATAGGTGGTCTTCTCGTGCTGCTGCGGCTGCGCCGGCCACTGAGAATCCTCCGGCCACAGGTCCGCGGCGGAGCGGGTATGCGGCCCGTGGTTTTGGGCCTCGTGGCGCGGGTGCTGCTGCGGCGGCTTCGGCCCGAGCTTGGGTGGTAACTCCGGGCGATTGACGCGCGGGGCAAATGGGGACATCGGCACACGCGGGATTCGCGGGGCCTTGCGGGCCAAGTGCGTGGCCTTGTGGAAGGAGAAGCGGCCGATGCGCTTGAAAGCGGAGTAGGGGCGGAAGTACTGCGGGCGGCGCAGGCGGCGGGCCACGCGCTCGCCCAGTACTACGCCGGCGGCCAGGGCGCCGGAGATGGCCAGGGCCATTGCCATGTTGGTAAAGCCGGTAATCATCTGCTCATTGAGCGAGGCGTACATGCCGCGGTAGAGCATGAGGCCGGGGAGCATCGGCGTATAGCCCACGATCATGGTGATAAGCGGCGGGATGCCCCAACGGCGCGACATCAAGCCGCCGGCCAGGCCGACGACCACAGCGGACAGGCCCGAGGCAATCACCGGGCCGATGCCAAACGGCACCACCACGAAGTAATAGAAGATCATGCCGGCCGCGGCGGTAAGCCCCGACATGGTGATCTCGATCCAGGCAGCCCCGCAGGCTAGCGCAAAGGCGGCGGAGCCGGTGCCACCGAGCACCACCAGCAGCGGAATCTCGTGGTAGACCGGCGGGGCCAGCGTGGCCAGCGGCGGCAGGTTAAAGCCCAGCGAATCAGCCAGCTGGATGCCCACGCCCACGCCAGCGATGATGGCGCCGGTAGATAGCAGCGCCTCAAAGAAGCGGGCGGAGGAGGTTACGGGGGCGCGCGTGATGCCGTCGACCAGCGATTGCACCAAGGTTAGACCCGCTACCAGCACGATGATGCCGGAGGCGATGATCTGTGCCGGCGAGAAATTAATGCCGAACGAGGCCGCCACGTTGTACAAAATGGCGGCAGGGAAGACAGCGAAGAAGCCACCGACCACATTCTGATAGAAGGGCGGCAAGCGATAGTTGGCCAACCAAGCGTTCAGACCCATGATGAAGGCGGAAACCACAAAGGCCACCACGCCGACGAGCAGATCGCCGCCGAGCATCATGGAAATCAGGCCACCCATCGCGCCCCAGCCGAGCATGACCGTGGCCGGCTTATAAGGGGCGGGCATGCGGTCAATCTCGTCGAGGCGCTGCTCCGCCATGGCCGGTGGCATCTGGCCGGAGTGGATAGAGCGAATGAGCTTATCGACGGCCGAGAGCTTGGAAAAATCCACGCCAATGCTCGGCACCACACGGAAGACGTGCAGGTTTTGGCGCTGCTCGCCGGTGCCGATGGTGGTGTGGATGGTGATGGTATTCATCAAGATATCCACGTGGCAGTAGTGCAAGCCATAGGAAGATGCCGCCAGGTGTACCTGGGCGCGGGCATCCGAGTTAGCCGTACCGGCGCCGATGAGGATTTCACCAATGCGGGCGGCGATCTCCATGACGCCGGTGACTTGAGCGGCATCATGGAGATCGATCGGGGCGAGTGGCGATGGCGGCGGTGCGGCTTTAGCCGCGTCGATGATGGCTACTTGGCCCGAGGAAGCGCGCAGGCGCTCCCGCATAGCGGACAAAAATGACACGGAAATAACCCTCGAAAAAGCGCTGAGAAAGTGGGATAGATTCTGCCTGAACTTTAGCCCCTGTACCCTGTCAATGCATAGATGGGGGACCGGCTTTCCCTTTAGCGTTGGTGCTCGGGTACTATGCAACGAGCGGGATATCTCCCGCGGTGCTGGAGTGGCGCAATTGGTAGCGCAACGCACTTGTAATGCGTAGGTTGCGAGTTCAAGTCTCGTCTCCAGCTCAAAGAAATAAAGGTCAGGGAGCCTTTTTAACGCGTCGGAACTTAAATACTTTCTTCAAAGTGTCCAAAAAATGTCCACTTAAAGATCCTTTGGCTGAGCAGCCTCGCGGCGCAAAAGCTCCTGCAGCAGCACCTTCTTTGAAAATCCTCTCAGCTCATGCTCGTGACTGCAGGGCCGTGCCTCATCGGGAGTGAGCAGCCCCGTCTTGGATAGCGCCACAACGGGGTTGTGGCCATAAGCTCTTGCAACTGCCACCACTACGCCAGGAGGGGGAGTGGCAGTCTTAGATGCCCGGGTGATGGTGGTATGCGACAAACCTGTCAACTTCGCTATTGCGCGTGCACTGTCAGTGGTCATAGCTTCTAGCCACGTTGGTGTGTATTCTTCCATACGGTGCAGTCTAGCAACATTGAAGGGAACGAGACAGTAAGAACCGGACAACGATAATAAGCAATGTAATACGCCTTCTATACAGGCATTTATGCAGGTAGTGAAGGTGTATGCACAACCTTGAATTATATGTTGTCCGATAATATAGATTATGTCAGATGGTGCATAAAGTTTACGGACTTATGCAGGGCGACCATTGAGGCGCGCTGAGTGGAGTTAGTCCAGGATTCTGGATTAAGGGAAGTCGAGTAGATGGATTCGCAAAGCGCATACTTCCGAACCTGGAAATATGGAAACTTCCCCACCTAAAGAGCAGCCAGCACAACTAAACATAAAAGAGTCAATAGCGATTCATTCAATGCTTCACACAAAGAAATAAAAATACTCTCTAAACAACATGTGACCACCATCACCTAGGGGTGGGGGGTGCCTCCCCCGCATGGGCAAGGTCCATCCTCCCGGTATATGGACACTGCTGGTTAGTAACATTTTTCTAACGCTCCTATAGGGAAAATAATATGTAGTAACCAATGATTGGTGGACACCCATTAAATGTGGGGCTTTAATCTGCCGTGGGGAGTTCGAGACTGGGGTTGCTGTTCCACAGGTTCCCGGCGTGGCTGAGACGAAGGGTAGGTCTTACCATCCACTCCAACCACAGGGGAAGGCTCAGCTGCGTAATTATTCGCACCTGCCTCCAAGCCACTGCGTACATCCCCTGCTGTCTTATCACTCGTCCCAGTTCGTCGAGCATGTTCCCGGTTCGACAACTGCGGATCTGCTTTGAGTGACTCTGCAATCAAAGCGCGGCGCTGTTCCCGGTTAAGGTGACGGCGGTATTGGGGGTGTGAAATGAAAATATCGGTATAGGTAACGGGCAGATTTTCTTTGGCGATTAACTGACTAAGTAGCGGCTACAAGCTGTGTGCTTAATGTCGTTAAACTTTCTTCCCTGAAAGGAAAATCATGTCTAGGTTTAAGAAGTCTGTGGCTGCTGTGGCTGTTGCTGCAGCGATTGGTGGCGGTTCCCCGGCTGTAGCGTCCGCAGCGCCAGTTGCACCTGCTGCAACGAGCAGTTCCGATGACCTGCTTCAGGCATATGCCATTGTTTTAAGTATTGGGTCTGCGGCTTTTTACAGTCTCCCTAAGGAAGCTCAGGATTGGATTCTTAGTAATTCTGTGCTTCTGAAAGCGCTAAATTACCGGTCCAACAAGGCTACTGAGGACTACGCCCGCATGAAGGCCTCGCTGGTCAAAGACTAAGGCGCGTAACTAGGCGTAAAAAGGGGGCCGCTCGGTATATATCGGGTGGCCTATCTTTGTATGTTGGGCGGTGTTTTGCCTGTTCAATATCGCCGTTTAAGGCGTTTTATTTTCCCGCTGGGGTGGTAGTACCCCTTAATTGCTTAGGCGGCCATACAGCGCGCCGCACAAAGTAGCCACCTAGGGTTCTGAATACTGTAACTACTCAGAACCCTGGGGGCTACCCCTCCAACACTAAACGAAAGGACAACAACATGACCACACGAACCCTCTACCTCATCGCCCTGGCCTTACTGGCCATATCCATCATCATCAACATCATCAACGGCTTCACTACATCCAGCACGATCCTCACTGTCTTGGCGGTAGCGGTACTCGGCTACGCAACCTTCAAGAAAGTGTGGAGGAAATGAGACTGCACATCACTGACGCGGACACCGGGCGGGAGTTGTGGACGGTTCACCAGTGTGCTGAGCACTGTGGCATTACTGCTACGACGTGGCGCAGCTACCGCAGCCGCAGCGCACTGAACCCCTCTCCTGGGCCAGTGGCCCGCCTTGATGGCCGTACCCCTTTGTGGGATGCGGGTGAGGTGCGTGAGTGGCACGCTTCGCGCCCGGGTTCTCCTGCGCGGAATGCCCCACAGGGCGGGAATGTCTGACTGTTAAAACTACATATGCCCCCAACGTGTGTTGAGGGCATAGTTGCGGGGTAGGGATTCTTTGAGCTTCGAATTTTAGGTTGGGGTTCTGGCCTAACTATCCGCGCTTCCACTGGCCATTCGTACGTTTTCGTAACTAAGAAATAGAACACTTGAAGCGGCTGCTATCTGTACCATCATGAATCCACGACGCCCGTGGTTCTACAAGCTTCAATCTGGCTAGTGATACTGTTTGCAAGTCGGTAAATATCTCTGTCCTGAACCTCAAAGACTATAGTTTCTCCGTCGCGTGATGTGAGGGTGATGCGCAAACTGCGATGTCGTTGACGGGCCCGTACAGGAGTGACGGTAAGCTCGCCGGAGCGCCATTGATGGCTAGGAGCTTTGAATCGAGCCCTCATGCAGTCTCCTTGCGCACGAAAAGTCCGCGCTCGTTAATTCGAATTAGCCCCTTCATTTGCAGGCGTTCGATGACGGTGTAGAAATCATCGGCCTGGTCGAGTTGTTGCTTGGTAAGGTGCTTTTGAATTTGCTTGGTGGTTTGGCCCCGGGTGGTGTCGAGGGCGTTGAGGACAGCGTCCTCTAGGTCGTTGGGTTGTGGTGTGGTGGACGTGTTGAGGGTGAAAAGTTGTCCAGTTGGGCCAGTGTGTGGCCCGTGGCCCGACTGTGATTTCTGCCCAGTTGGGCCATCGTGTTTTCCCTGCATATCGCCAGTTGGGCCACTGTTATTTACCCCTAGGGGAGTGTTGGCCCGAATGGCCCTACCGGTTTTCGTGGATTCAAGTTCGGAGGTTGGGGTTGAACTCGTCATAGATTCCCGCATAGATTCCATAGATTCCCGTTCTCGTGCGTGGGAATCTATGGCACCTATGGCGGCATCTATGGCCCAAACCCACTTGGCGCCTTTGCCGAAACCTTGCCTTTCGGTCTTCACTCCGATCTTCTTCCGGGCCTTTTTGACCGCGTTATCGTTGAGTCCTGCAGCCCTCGTCACCTTCAGAACTTCTCCAGCCGGGGCGCTTCCACCACATGCTTCGAGATAGTCGAGGACAATCGCTTCAATCTCACTTCGCTCGTCCTGCATCTCATCACTTTGAGCTTCGAGAAGCTCCGTAGCCGGCGTGTCTGTGAATTGTCCCCATTCAATGGCGCCTAACTCTGTGAGAGTGCCATCGTCGATAGCTACGGGGCGCGGAACAATGCGGGCTTCGCGAGAAACGATGCCCCTAGCTAGGTTGGCTTTCGTGTTGGTCACGATTAAGCGGCCGTCCTCGTCTACGGCTGCAGACAACACACTTCGGGCTATCTGACTCCATGCGATGGAGCCAAGGAGAAGCCGGCCGGTGTCTTTGCCTTCCTTCTTACCGAAGTGAGCCAGCCCAACAATGGTGATGTTGTACTTATCGGCGGCTGCTGCCAGTGGTTCAAGAAACTGGCGAACATGATCGTCCTTATAACCGTCGAGCTTCGGGTCCATTGAGCTTTTAGCCGCGTCGAGGACTACGAACTTCACGCCCTGGTCTACGAGTTCACGAAACAGAATCTCAGTGTCTTGAGGTAGGCGGAGATGCCCTTCGTTGCCTGTTTCGGTTTCTACGTCGATAAAGAAGATGTTGTCGAGGTTCGCCCCTGCAGCCTGCAGGCGGGGCCTAACCGTAAACGAGCGGGAATCCTCGGAGTTGAGGTAGGCGCATTTCATGCCCTGGTTACTGAACTCAGCTACCCAACCGCACGCGATGGTGGACTTACCGATACCTTCACGCCCTGCAAGGAGAGTGAGCATTCCGGCTGGAATCCATTCTTTAATGAGCCAATCGACTTTTTCGGTCTTAACGCTGCTTGCCTTAATCAATTTCACGCGGCGGCGCCCAACCTTGTCACCTACTGATTTAAGGTCGGTGGCGTTGAGTCCGGCTGCGATATGGTCGGAGAGGTCTTTTCCTGCAGCGGCTTTTACGATGCGTACCGATTCGGGTCGTGCGTTGAGGCCGGTGAGGTATGTAAAGACCTTGTCAGCGCGCTTCTCGCCCGGTTTATCATCGTCGGCGACGATAACTACGTCTCGGCCTTTAAGCGGCGCCCAGTCGGCTTTATCGGGGCCGGTGCTTGCTCCTTGGGCTTGGGATACTGCAGCAGCGCCCCACACGTTATTGGCCGTGTTAACGTCCTTTTCGCCTTCTACTACGTAGACGGGGCCGGGGAGGGATAGGGACTGCAATCCGTAAAGGTTAGTGCCCTTAGTGTTGCCAGTTTGGCGGAAGTACTTTTCAGGCGATCGGTGGACGAGCCGGCCGTCGCCGTAGTCATAGCGGGCGCCGCTTGGCTCGTCGTATAGGTCGGACAGTGAGAGACCAAGAGTGTCGAGGACAGTGCCAGTGTCGCCATTGTGGCAATGAACAAGTAACTGATCTCCGTTATAGGTGATGCTCGTCCCTCGGTCTTGGTCACTATGGCCTGGGGTTTGCACCTGGGCGCGTTTACCGGATTCAAGTTCGCGGTAGTGAAGTCCTGCCACATCGGCGGCTTCGAGGAATCGTTGGTAGGAATTTACAGCGCTTGGCACTTATCGTTTTCCTTCGGGTCGGGGTGGGTATGAAATGTCTGCCAGCTCTACTTGTTTGGTTGTTGTTTTCCCCGTGTTGTGGGGCTGGTGCCCTCCAGCGGCTCGAACGCTGGTGCCTGCCAGTAGGGCTAATAGGGGTTAGTAGTAGTGAGGGTCATACGGGAACTTGTTTAAGTCCGTATTCCGAAGCGCTTCGATTGCAGCGTTCGCCATGACTTCAGCGATTAGGTGAATGTTGAAGTCGTATTGGTCGATGTGCTCGGCCAGGATGTCGAAGAGATGGGATTGGAGGTTCGATTCGAGGTAGAGCGGATTCATCTCCATGTCGGAATATCCGTGGTCGCTGCGCATTGTGCAGTATTGTTCGATGGTTTCTTTGCCGTTATAGGTCTCCTTGGTGATGTTCATCTCGGGGATGTACTTCGTCTTGGTTCGGCGCGCCATGCTGGTGCTCCTTATGCTGCGAGGGTGTTGGGAAGGTCGAGGTGTTGGAGTAGGTCTTCAGCGTCAGCAACAAGAATGAGATCCGCTACTGAAAGAAGAGCGTCCGCATTAACCGTCATTTGCGGGCCTCCGATCCGTCGATGGTGGTGGTGCTCATACGAGTGAAGAACTCGGTCACTTCGGCGGCAATGTCTTGGAACTCCCTATCGCCCGGGACGAGAGCACCGTCAGACCGGCCGGCTCGGTGGTCAGTGATGACAGAACAGACCTTCCAATCAGAGCGACTGAACATAACGGAATAGAAGTTCTCAAAACTGTTTCCGTCTGCCTCCCAGCGGTAACGCCCGTCTAAGCGGGTTTCCTTCACCACGTGAACGTGGGCGTAATCTTGGAGTCCTGCGTCCACATACTCGTCGCGATTGCGAACGATGTTGATTCCTGGGCTGTAGTAGTTAACGGAGTAGCGTTCTTGCATCACTCGTCACCTTCTCCCCAAGAGTTAAGGCCGGCGCGCTGGAGGTCGAGGTCGTCAATGGCCTTCATGGCGTCGAGGACGGTCATGTAGTCGCCGCCTTCGCGGTAGCGTTCGACGAGCATGTATTTCAGGTCCATAGGGGACCAATCAGAATGCCCCGTGATGCGAGTGATTTCTTCGCGCCTGCGGGCATTATGGCGGGCTTTTTCTTCCTCATGCTGCTTGGCGGCGTCACGCTCCTGTTGCACCACCTGGTGGTGTTCCTCAACGAGGGAGCGGAGCTGCTTAGTCAGCACGGTGTTAGTCCTCTGAACTTTTCCGAAACCCGCGTCGAGCTCCTGGAACTCCGCCGGGCTCGCGTTGAGTGATTCCTCGTTGATTTGGCGAAGGATGCGATTGTTGTTGGAGATAGCGGCCTGAACCTTGGCAATGGTTCGGCGAAGCTCGCGGCTGCTATGCTTATGAGTAGTCGAGTCTGCACCAGTCTCGCTTGCTCCCTCGTTGGTGTTCCCAGCACCAGCGGGGGTTTTCTTATTAGGGGTGGTCAATTTCTTCTCCTTATGCGGCGTTGTCTTGGGGCGGAATTACAGCGTCTGGGGTGCCGTTCGGGTGCATCGTGGTGATGTTGTCCGGGCGGTAACTCATGCCCTCCGGGTCGGTCACGACTTCGCCCTTGTAGTGCAGGCGAACGGGGAGCCCATTGCTGTAATGAGTGGCGCGGTGCACGTTATGGTGCATGGCTTCCTTGCGGACAGTGTCGCGGATTCCGTCGAGGATGTAGATCGCGTTCTGCAGGTTGTCGGGTAGCTCGTCGAACTCCGGGCAGGTGCCGTTGATGTCCTGGATTTCCTCGTTAGCGGCGTCGAGCGAAGCGAGCACACTATCAGCGAGATACGCCAGCGAGTCCTGGGGAAGATACTGTTTCCGCACCTACGCCACCTCCTTCGGCAATTCGTCGAGTTCCAAGAGCTCTAGAAGGGGGTTCGTCGGAACGACATAGCGTCCACCAATTTGGATAACTTTTGTCGGGAAAGTCCCGTTACGGGCTGCGGTGTACGCACTGCTTTTAGAGATGCCGAGCAGATCGGCCGCTGCCCTAAGTGTGGTTGTTGCCGGGGACATGGGTATCCTTTCCAGTGTGTAATGTGTTGCACCATTCGGAACAGTCTGTTCTCTGCGTGCAACACCTAGTGTATACAATATGTACGCACTGAACAACACATATGGAACAATTTTGGAAAGGTGCAGCTAGTGAGTGGTGGCGAAGAAATTCAGGAAGACTATTTCGGCTCGAATTTAAGTGCACTTAGGAAAGCTCGTTCAATCTCGCGCCAAGCGTTAATTGACCTACTCAAGGACACTTGGGGAGTAACAATGCACTCAACAACACTGCGGAGGATTGAGTCTGGGGAGCAGAGCGCCAAAGCCCTCGAAGCGATGGCTATAGCCGACATTTTTCAACAAGACCTGACCCGAATGATTACAAGGCCCATTTCTGAGGACGATGCTTTCTATCTGAGCCTGAAGCAAGATCTGGCTAGAGACGAGGAGGCGGTCTATTTGGCCCTTAAAGGTTTCGTTGATTCGTACAACAGGGCTGATGTAGCTTTAGACTCCACTGACAACGACGTTCCAACCGCTGCACAAGCAGAACTTAAGAAATACTTCGACTCTATCGGCAAACACATAGAGCTCGCTCGTTCTGTACTGAGAGAATGGGTATTCGGAATTGGCTCGCGGTAGGCCGGCCACCCCTCCAGGAACGCACGGTGAGATTTCGGAGCCTAGAAAACTTGGGGAGAAGAAGTTCCAAGTATCAACTCGTCTAAGACTTTTGAATGGTCAAACGGTTAGGGTTCGGGCCACGGGAAGAAGCGCTACTGCTGCCCGAACTGCCCTAGAAAAGCGCTGCTCCGAAAGGCTTCAGGGGAACGATAGTGACGAGTTGCGCAGTGCTTCCAAAGTTTCCACACTGATGGACATTTGGCTGGCGCAGCATGACGTCACGGAGTCTTCAAAGACCACTTACAGAAAATGTGTGGATATGCACATCAACCCCAACATCGGGGAGCTTCGTCTGAACGAGCTGACTACCCAAAGGGTGCAAACCTTCCTCGAATCATTGACGCCAGGGACTGCTAAGACCGCTCGGGCTGCGTTGGGGAGCGCGTGCGGCATGGCGGTGCGTTGGGGTGTGGTAGCGCGGAATCCGGTTCGGGATACGAAGCTGAAGAAGACTTCCAGAAAAGAAGTACGGGCTTTAAGCGATGAGGAAATTAGCCAATACCGTTCTGCGATAGAGAAGTGGTGTGGTGGCAATTCTTCCGGCACGAAACGTGGTGAGTCCCTAGTGGAGATCGTGGACGTGCTGCGCGGTAGTGGCATGAGGATTGGTGAAGTGTTGGCGCTTCGGTGGCAGGATATTGATTTCGAGAACGGCACTGTCACGGTTGCTGGCACAGTTGACAACAAGGGCGGACGTAATTCGCACCCTAAGACCGAAAAGTCGCGGCGGACGATTCCCGTCAAGCAGTGTGCGCTCCAGGCGCTGAAGGTTCAGTGGGGGAAGGAGTATCGGCCGTTTATGGGAGAGATTGTGTTTCCAACGAGGAACGGTACCTATCGCACTGTCCCTAACGTGTCTGGCGACTTGAAGAAGGCGCGTGGTGATTTGGATATTCATGCGCATGATTTTCGGAAGACGGTAGCGACTCGGATTGAGGAGTCTCATGGGGTCATGGCCGCGTCGAGATATTTGGGTCATGCCTCCACGAAGGTGACGGAGCAGTCTTATTTAGCTCGCCCTAGTGTGGTCGCTGACTACACGGAAGCGTTCTAGTGGTGTCCGAAAAGTGTCCAAGTATTGCGCGGAATTAGTGAGAATGTATGCAATCAGGTGGACTGGTTAAGTCTTTTACCTGCAATATCTGGAAGATAGACCACTAAGTGAAAGTGGTGGAGCTACTGTAACCTAAGCGTAGGTTGCGAGTTCAAGTCTCGTCTCCAGCTCAAAAGGAGGCTGGGTCCAGCGTGGGCCTAGCCTTCGTGGTGTTTTGTGGGGCATCAATAAGCCCAAAAAGCCGGTCAACCATGCGTTGGCGGTTAGCGGGGGAGAGCTTGCGCTGGTTGAGGTGATCGTGCACCCACAGCCCCGTACTAAGCAACATGACGAGCAGGTCATCCTCGTCGGTCTCGGCGGCGGAGGGATCCACCATCCACCGTGCATCCACATCTGCCCATTGGGCAGAAAAATCTGGGTGAGTCTGGGAGTGCACACACATCAGCAGCTTGACGAGCGGATCCTTTTTGCCCATGGAGAGCACCAAGGCGCGGGAGCGCTCGGCCAAGCTGAGCTCGCTGGCAGGGTGGCCGCCGGCTAGTTGCTCGAGCTCTTCTTCCCAGCGCTCAGCGCAAAAACGGTGACAATCTACCAGCAGGTTGTGGCGGGTAGGAAAGTGGTAGATGAGACCGGACTTGGACATGCCGGTCGCCTGCGCCAGGGAGTCATAGGTAAGGCCGGAGACATCCTCGGCGGCGATGATGTCGAGCGCAGCTTCAAGGGCTGCGGTCTTTTTGTTGATTCGCGGCATGGGGATCTCCTGATTTGGGGTTATCGCGGAAGCACCAGGCGGTTATCGCGGCTAGGAGTAAGGCGAAGCAAGCCAGGCCACCGATGGTGGAAAGATACCCGGCATTGTAGGCGCTGGCGGCGGTCGCGTGGGAAGCGGGGTGATGCAGCGCGTCGGTTCCTAGTTCTGCGAGGTGAGGTGGGAGTTCGCGGGCCATGAGTAAAGGCACGAGGGTTCCGGTCAGGGCAATGGAAATCAGGGTGCCAAATTCATAAGAGACCGCCTCTACGCCAGCGGCCATGCCGGTGCGGTGGAGGGGCGCGGCATTGATGATGGCGGTTGAGGATACGGACATGGCAAGGCCCGCGCCTAGGCCGGTGAGGACGAGGGCGACAACGAGTAGGGCAAGCGTCTCGCCTCGGGTTGCGAGCAGCAGGGTCATGCCGGTGGCCATAAGGAGGAATCCGCCGCTTATGAGCGGGAGGAATCCCAGGCGATGCAATGTGGCGCCGCCCAGGATGGAGGTAGGGATGGCAGATAGCGCCATGGCGGAGATGATAAGGCCGGCGTGGAGGGGTGAGAGGGCGTCGACAAGCTGCAGCTTTTGGGTGCTGAGTAGCTCCAGGCCGGACATACCGAACATGGCGCCGCCGGCCGCTAAGGCCCCGCCGCTGAAGACGCGGGAGCCAAAGATGTCGAAGGTCAGAAGGGGATCTGACAAGCGGGTCTGGCGGTGGGCAAAGGCGAGCGCGCCGCAGACGAAGACGGCAGCCGCAGCGACGCTCACCGGCCACGCGTGTGGCAGGGATTTTATGGCCAATACCAGGCTGGTAAGAGTGATAAGGGAATACAGGGACGAAGGAAAGTCCCAGTGTTTAAGGGGATTTGGGGCGTTTGGCGGAGCTAGGAGCAAGGTCAACGCGAGGGCAAGGGCCACGACCGGGACATTGAGTAGGAATACTGAGCCCCACCAGAAGTGCTCCAAAAAGAAGCCGCCCACGGTGGGGCCGGCCGCCGCGCCGATGACGGCGACGGAACCCCAAATGCCAATGGCCGTGTTGCGCTCCACCTCATCGGGAAAGGTAAGGCGGATAAGCGCAAGGCTCGATGGCATCATGATGGCGGCGCCGCAGCCAAGGAAGGCCCGGCTTAGGACCAGCGTCCAGGCGCTGGGGGAATAGGCGGCGAGTAAGGAAGCGCCGCCAAAAATGGCCAGACCGATGAGGAACATTCGCCGGTGGCCGGTGCGATCACCTAGCGTGCCGGTACCGAGAAGGAGACCGGAGAGTACCAACGCGTAGGCGTTGATAATCCATAGTTGCTGGGTATCGGTGGTATGCAATTGCTGCGATAGCTGCGGCAATGCGGTGTAGAGGATGGAATTATCCAGCCCAACCATGAGTAACCCCAGAGAGATGACGGCGCAGAAAGACCACCGCTGCGCGGCCGTGGAGGCCGGAGCGGTAAGGCTTCGTGCGCGGGGCGGGTGGATACTCATAGCAGAGTAAACAGTACCGAACGGTCGTTATAGTTTACAGTCAAAGATAGGTTAGTATTACCTTCCTCACAGCTGGGGACACTGTGTGAGTGTATAGGAGAATAGTGGACTTTCCTGCGGTGTAAGTAGCACAGTGGTATTAGCACCAATTAAGAGTTAAGGATGATAATTAATGGCACGTAACTATGCAGAACAGCTAGTTGACACCCTAGAAAAGCAGGGGGTCGAGCGCATTTATGGCCTGGTCGGTGACTCTCTGAATCCGATTGTGGATGCAGTTCGTCGCTCCTCCATCGAGTGGATTCACGTCCGCAATGAGGAGGCTGCAGCCTTCGCCGCTGAGGCAGATTCCCTGACCACCGGCAAGCTGGCAGTATGTGCTGCATCCTGCGGTCCGGGCAACACTCACCTCATCCAGGGCCTGTATGACGCCCACCGCAACGGCGCCAAGGTTCTGGCACTGGCTTCCCATATTCCATCCCGCCAGATCGGCTCCAAGTTCTTCCAGGAGACCCACCCAGAGGCAATCTTCCAGGAGTGCTCTGGTTATTGCGAGATGGTCAATTCCGCTGAGCAGGGCGGTGTTGTCCTGCACCACGCCATTCAGTCCACCATGGCGGGCAACGGTGTTTCCGTGCTGGTCATCCCGGGCGACGTCTCCATGCAGGACGCCGACGATGACTCCTTTGTGGAGTCCAAGATCTCTACCGGTCGCCCGGTTGTCTTCCCAGACCCAGCCGAGGCTGCGGCCCTGACCCAGGCCATCAACGAGGCTAAGACTGTCACCCTCTTCGTTGGCGCTGGCGTCAAGGATGCCCGCGAACAGGTGCTGAAGCTGGCGGAGAAGATTAAGGCTCCTATCGGCCACGCCCTGGGTGGCAAGATGTACATCCAGTACGAGAACCCATTCGATGTGGGCATGAACGGCCTGCTGGGCTACGGCGCAGCACACGAGGCCACCCACGAGGCTGACCTGCTCATCCTGTTGGGTACCGACTTCCCGTATAACGACTTCCTGCCGGATGCCAATGTGGCACAGGTGGACATCAACGGCTCCCACATCGGCCGCCGCACCAAGATTTCTTATCCGGTTACCGGCGATGTAGCCGCTACCATCGAGAACATCCTGCCGCACGTGGATGAGAAGAAGGACCGCTCCTTCTTGGACAAGATGCTCAAGAAGCACTACGGCAAGCTGGAGCACGTCGTGGAGGCCTACACCTCCAACGTGGAAAAGCACACCCCGATCCACCCAGAGTACGTTGCAGACCTCATCGATAGGAACGCGGATGAAGATGCCATCTTCACCGTCGATACCGGCATGTGCAACGTGTGGGGCGCTCGCTACATCACTGCCAACGGCAAGCGCGAGCAGATTGGCTCCTTCCGCCACGGCACCATGGCCAACGCCCTGCCACAGGCGCTGGGTGCACAGGCCGCTAACCCTGGTCGCCAGGTCATCACCTTCTCCGGTGATGGCGGGCTATCCATGCTGATGGGTGAGCTGCTGACCGTAAAGCTCCACAACCTGCCTATCAAGATGTTCGTATTCAATAACTCTTCCCTGGGCATGGTCAAGCTGGAGATGCTGGTGCAGGGTCTACCGGAGCACGAGACCGACCACGAGTCTGTCAACTTTGCCAAGATTGCAGAGGCTTCCGGTATCAAGCACTTCCGCATCGAGGATCCGAAGGAAGCTCCGGAGCAGATCAAGAAGGCGTTGGCCTACAACGGCCCGGCTCTTATCGACGTCGTTACTGACCCCAACGCCCTGTCCCTGCCACCAACGCTGACCATCGAGCAGCTCATGGGCTTCTCCAAGGCTGCAACCCGCACCGTTCTGGACGGTGGTGTGGGCCAGATGATCACCATGGCAAAGTCCAACCTGCGCAACATCCCACGCCCGCAGGACTTCTAAATAGCGCGCCGCGTTAGTTACCACGCTCTTCCTCACTAGGGGAGGGGCGTGGTTTTCTTTTGCGGCGACCAGGGCGAGCATCTATGTTCACAGGATTCAGCCAGAAACTCTTCAGTAGGCTGGGAAGCAAGCGTGTCATGATTGCGTGATAGAAATTCGCAACCTTTAAGGGAGTCTGAGGAGAACATGGAAGACAAAAAACTCGCCAAGGTTCTTGTCGTCGATGACGAGCCCAATATTGTGGAGCTGCTCACCGTATCGTTGAAGTTCCAGAACTTCGAGGTCTTCAGCGCCAATTCCGGCCACGAGGCGCTGCGCGTAGCCCGTGAGGTAAACCCTGATGCCTACATCCTGGACGTGATGATGCCGGGCATGGACGGCTTCGAGCTGCTAGGAAAGCTGCGTCAGGAGGGGCTGGACGGCCCGGTGCTGTACCTCACGGCAAAGGATGGGGTGGACCAGCGCATCCACGGCCTGACCATCGGTGCGGATGATTATGTGACCAAGCCATTTAGCTTGGAAGAGGTCATCACCCGCCTGCGCGTCATCATGCGCCGCGGTGGTGCGGCGGAAGAATCCACCAACGACGCCACCATGAGCTACGCAGATTTGACGCTTAATGATGACACCCATGAGGTCACCAAGGCCGGTGAGCTCATCGAGCTTTCCCCCACCGAGTTCAATCTGCTGCGCTACCTCATGCAGAACAAAGAAGTGGTGCTGTCTAAGTCCAAGATTTTGGATAACGTGTGGCACTACGATTTCGGCGGCGATGGCAACGTGGTCGAGTCCTATATCTCCTACCTGCGCCGCAAGATTGATACGGGCGATACCCAGTTGATCCACACCGTGCGCGGCGTGGGTTATGTACTGCGCACCCCGCGCTCCTAAAGTGCTGTGGTAATGGAAGATTCACAGGAGACCCAGGGCCAGGCGCCTGCGCCAGCGGCAGCGCGCCCGCAATCCATGTGGCATGAAGGCCTAGGGCAAGACGAGGGGGAGGACAAGTCCTCCAAGCGGCGGATGTTTTCCCAGATTCCGCAGGCAATGCCGCTGCGTACGTGGTTGGTCATCCTCCTTGTCGTAGTCTCTGGGCTGGGTATTACAGGCTCGTCCTTTGCGGTGAACTCCATTATGCGCAATGTGCTCTTTAATAACGTCGATGATGAGCTGCGCTCCGCATCGACTACGTGGGCACGCGATATCAGCAATGACTTCTTTATCGGTGATCACACTAAGCGCCCGCCTACCGAATACGTGGTGCTGAACTACCTGCCCAATGGCACCATCCGCTATTCGGGGCCGTCTTCGACCACACCGAATGCGGAGAATATCCCGCTTGGCGGCTATCCCACCACCGTTGGGTCCATCGAGAACAATACCAAGTGGCGCGCGCTGGCTTTTGCGGATTCTAATGGCGTCATCACGGTCATCGCTAAGGATATGACCCATGAAAAGGAAATCCTGCACGGCCTGGCGATGGTGCAGGTGACCATCGCCGCCATCGCCTTGGCCGCCATTGCGGCCGTGGGTTTCTGGTTTATCCGCAGGGCGTTGCGGCCGCTGCGGGTGGTGGAAAAGACGGCGTCGGAAATCGCGGCGGGCGACCTGGACAAGCGCGTTCCCAAGTGGCCGCTGCATACCGAGGTGGGCCAGCTGGCCGCCGCGCTCAATATTATGCTGGGGCAGCTACAGCGCTCCGTCGTGCGTGCGCAGGACAAAGAGGAACAGATGCGCCGCTTCGTAGGTGATGCCTCGCACGAGCTGCGCACGCCGCTTACTAGCCTGCGCGGCTATACCGAGCTTTATCGCTCCGGTGCCACCAAGGACGTGGACATGGTCTTTTCTAAGATCGATGATGAATCGAAGCGCATGTCCCTGCTGGTGGAGGATTTGCTGGCGCTTACCCGCGCCGAGGGTACACGCCTCGACCTGCGTCCGGTGGATCTATTGGAGCTGGCCCTGTCCGTAGGCTCGTCCGCGCGTGCGGCCTTCCCCGGCCGCGAGATTTCGGTGGCCAATGATGCCAAGTCCATCCCCGTGGTCAATGGTGATGCCAGCCGCCTGCACCAGGTGCTGCTTAACCTAGTGACCAATGGCATCCGCCACGGCGGCGAGGGGGCCACGGTGACGCTGCGCCTGCGCCGTGAAGCCAATGACGTGCTGATCGATGTCATCGATGATGGCAAAGGCATGTCCAAAGAAGATGCGGCGCATATCTTCGAGCGCTTCTACCGCGCGGATACCTCGCGCACCCGCGATACCGGCGGTTCCGGCTTGGGCTTGGCCATCGTGCACTCCCTAGTGGAACAGCACGATGGCAGCATTAGCGTCGACTCCGAGCTCGGCCGCGGCACCACCTTTACGGTGCGCCTGCCCGCGCTTGCCGACGCCCCCTCTGAGTCCTAGTCCTCCTCGCGAAAGCCTTCCTCGTTGCAGCCCAGGTGCTGGCGGATGCGGGCGGCCGCCTCATCCATCGCGGCATCGTCGGTGTTATCGGCGTCGAAGGCCTTGGCAAAGTCATACTCTTCCATCTTTTCGGTAGGGAAGAGGTGGATGTGGGTATGCGGGACGTCGAATCCGGCGATGATGTAGCCAGTGCGCGGGGTATTGAACGCGGTCTTGATGGCACCGCCGATTTCCAGGGCGACCTCGTTGAGGTGGGCCCAGGTCTGCGGATCCAGGTCGGTCCACTTATCTACTTCCTCGATGGGAACGACCAAGGTGTGGCCGTAGCGCAGCGGCTCAATGGAGAGGAAAGCCACGCAGGTCTCATCGCGGTAGACAAAGCGAGCGGGTAGTTCACCGTTAATGATCTTGCTAAATACAGAAGCCATGTGTGCCAGGCTACCCGCTGGTTATGATGGTGGGCATGCGCATTCTCGTAATTGGTTCGGGCGGCCGTGAACACGCCCTTGTTAAGGGCCTGTCCGCCGACCCCCAGAGCACCGAAATCCATGCCGCGCCGGGCAGCGCGGCCATGTCCACTCTCGCCACAGTCCACCCGGAATACTCCCAGGTAGATGATGCGGACCGCATGGTAGAACTGGCCCGAGATATCGCCGCCGATCTCGTCGTCATCGGCCCCGAGGTGCCGCTCGTTGCTGGCGTGGCAGATGCCCTGCGCGCCGCCGGCATCTCGGTCTTCGGACCTAACAAGGAAGCAGCCCAGATCGAGGGATCCAAGGCCTTTGCCAAGAACGTTATGGAGGCGGCAGGAGTCAAGACCGCTCGCGCAGAACAGCTACGCCCAGGTGCGGCCGAGGAAGACATTGAGGCCGCGCTCGACCGCTTCGGCCCACAGTTTGTAGTCAAAGACGATGGCCTTGCCGGTGGCAAGGGCGTGGTGGTCACCGCGGACCGTGCCGCTGCCCGCGCTCACGTAGACGCCGCCCTTGCCGCCGGCAATCCGGTGCTGCTGGAGTCTTTTCTCGATGGACCGGAAATTTCGCTTTTCTGCCTGGTTGACGGCGAGACCGTCGTCCCGCTGCTGCCAGCTCAGGACCACAAGCGCGCCTATGACAACGACGAAGGCCCCAATACCGGCGGCATGGGGGCGTACACCCCGTTGCCGTGGCTGCCGGAGGAGGGCGTGCAGCGCATCGTGGACGAGGTCTGCGCCCCTGTGGCCAAGGAGATGGTGCGCCGCGGCACCCCATATTCCGGCCTGCTTTATGCCGGCTTGGCGTGGGGCGAAGAAGGCCCGGCCGTAGTCGAGTTCAACTGCCGCTTCGGCGATCCAGAGACCCAGGCCGTGCTTTCCCTTCTCAAGTCGCCATTGGCCGAGGCCCTCCACGCCACCGCGACTGGTACCCTGGCCGAGCTCGCGCCGCTGGAATGGGAGGATGGCTTCGCCGTTATCGTTGTCATGGCGGCAGAAGGCTACCCGGCCTCCCCGCGCAAGGGCGATGCCATCTCCGGAGCTGCGCTGGATGATCCGCAACGCGTCCTGCACGCCGGCACCGTGCATACCGATGGCGCCTACCGCACCGCGGGCGGTCGCGTGCTTAGCGTGCTGGGAAAGGGATCCACGCTGGCTGAAGCGCGAGCAGACGCCTACGCCACCGTCGACGGCATCGAGTTTGCGGGTGGTTTTGTCCGCCGGGACATCGGCAAGCGAGCAGAAGACGGTGAGATTTCTCTCTAACCCTTCACCCCGCGGTGGGGCAGGCATGGAATAATAGCCACGTGGCTGAAAAGAAGAAGATTTCCAACGTCCTGTCCTCCCGCTATGCCTCCGCAGAGCTGTCCAATATCTGGAGCCCGGAGCATAAAATCATCCTAGAGCGCAAGCTCTGGATTGCGGTTATGCGCGCCCAAAAGGATTTGGGCGTAGACATCCCCTCCAAAGCCATCGATGCCTACGAGGCCGTGGTGGAAGACGTGAACCTCGAGTCCATCGCGGAGCGCGAGCGCGTCACCCGCCACGATGTGAAGGCCCGCATCGAGGAGTTCAATGCGCTGGCCGGTTACGAGCACATCCACAAGGGCATGACCAGCCGCGATCTCACCGAGAACGTGGAACAACTGCAAATCCACACCTCGCTGGAGATCATCCGCGATAAGGCCATCGCCGTGGTCTCCCGCATCGGCCGTCACGCCGCCGAGTACCAGTCCCTGGTTATGGCCGGCCGCTCCCATAATGTGGCCGCGCAGGCCACCACCCTGGGCAAGCGCTTTGCTACGGCCGGCGACGAGATGTTGCTGGCCATAGAGCGCGTCGAAGAGCTTCTTGCGCGCTACCCGCTGCGCGGCATCAAGGGGCCAATGGGCACCTCCCAGGACATGCTCGATCTCATGGGCGGCTCCGAAGACAAACTTGCCTCCCTAGAGACCGCCATCGCGGATTACCTGGGCTTCCACCGCATCTTCAACTCCGTGGGCCAGGTCTACCCACGCTCCCTCGACTTCGACGCCATCTCCGCCCTAGTGGAGCTCGGCGCCGCCCCGTCCTCGTTGGCCACCACCATCCGCCTGATGGCCGGCAATGAGACCGTCACCGAAGGCTTCAAGGAAGGCCAGGTCGGCTCTTCTGCCATGCCGCACAAGATGAACGCCCGCTCCTGCGAGCGCGTCGGCGGCCTGCAGGTCATCCTCCGCGGCTACCTCACCATGGCCGCAGACCTGGCCGGCCAGCAGTGGAACGAAGGCGATGTCTTCTGCTCGGTCGTCCGCCGCGTCGCGCTTCCCGACGCCTTCTTTGCCCTCGACGGCCAATTCGAAACCTTCCTCACCGTCCTCGACGAGTTCGGCGCCTTCCCCGCCATGATTGACCGCGAATTGGAGCGCTACCTGCCCTTCCTGGCTACCACCCGCATCCTCATGGCGGCCGTGCGTGCCGGCGTGGGCCGCGAGACTGCCCACGAGGTCATCAAGGAAAACGCCGTAGCCGTTGCGCTTAATATGCGCGAAAACGGCGGCGAGCAGGACTTGGTCCAGCGCCTTGCTGCCGATGACCGCCTGCCCATGGACGAGTCCGACCTCGAGGCCGCCCTGGCCGATAAGCACGCCTTCATCGGCGCTGCCGAGTCCCAGGTCAACCAGGTGCTCAACCGCATTAACGCCTTGGTAGGCGAGCACCCCAAGGCCGCCGCCTATACCCCGGGCGAAATCCTCTAGCCCGCATTTTCCGGCTCCCTTCGCAATTCGATCAAATAGTCCCCGGATCCCGCGCGGATTTCGGGGCTTATTTGATCGAAACCTACTCGCCACCCCTGGGCGCTAGAATGAAAGCCATGCGTCTTGAGCTTTCTTCATATACCCATCTTGCCTCCGGCAAGGTCCGCGATATCTACGATGTGGACGAAAACACCCTGCTGATGGTGGTTTCGGACCGCATCTCCGCCTACGACCACGCCTTAGAGCCGGCCATCCCGGATAAAGGTCGCGTGCTGACCGCGACCTCGAAGTTCTTCTTCGATTCCATCGATTTTCCCAACCACCTGGCCGGCCCGCTCGATGATGAGCGCATCCCTGCCGAGTGCCTCGGCCGCGCGATGGTAGTCAAGAAATTGGACATGCTGCCCTTCGAGTGTGTGGCCCGCGGCTTTCTCACCGGCTCCGGTTTGAAGGAGTACAAGGCCAATGGCACCGTGTGTGGCATCGAGCTGCCAGATGGCCTCGTGGAGGCTTCCCGCCTGCCCGAGCCCATCTTCACCCCGGCCACCAAGGCGGAACAGGGCGAGCACGATGAGAACGTGTCCTTCGACTACGTGGTGGACAAGCTAGGCGCCGAGCGCGCCGAGGAGCTACGCGCGGCCACCTTGCGCATCTACTCCACGGCCGCCGCGCTTGCGGAGGACAAGGGCATCATCCTCGCCGATACCAAGTTCGAGTTCGGCCTCGACCAGGACGGTACGCTCGTGCTGGCCGATGAGGTCCTCACCCCAGATTCCTCCCGCTACTGGCCGGCTGATTCTTATGTCGAGGGCGAGGTTCAGCCATCCTTCGACAAGCAGTATGTGCGCAATTGGCTGACTTCCGACGCCTCCGGATGGGACCAAGCCGCCGACGGCACCCCACCTCAGCTGCCTGCCGACGTCGTTTCCGCCACCCGCCTGCGCTACATCGAGGCCTATGAGCGGCTGTCCGGCAAGCATTTCGCTGATTTCCTCTCGCCCGAGGACTAACTCCCCGCCGAAGCTCCCGCACCACGGGGTGCCACGCGTACAGTGGGACGGCATGAGCAACGAGAATCTTTCCGCCCCCGTAGCCGCCGTCCACCCCGTGACCCGTTCCTTCCACGGCCGGGAGTTCGTGGATAACTACGAGTGGCTGCGCGATAAGGAATCCCAGGAAACCCTGGATTACCTCAACGCCGAAAATGATTACACCAAGGCGAAGACCGCGCACTTGGAGGAGATGACGGAGAATATCTTCCAGGAGATTAAGTCCCGCATCAAACAGACTGATATGTCCGTGCCCTCCCGCCGCGGCGATTACTGGTACTACGGCCGCACTGAGGAAGGTAAGAGCTACGGTTATTCCTGCCGCCTTCCAGTAGAGGAGGGGTCCGACCCCTGGACCGCCCCGGTTATCCCGGAGGAAGGCACCCCGGACGGGGAAGAGATTATCCTTGACGCCAACGCGTTGGCCGAGGGGAAGGACTTCTTCGCGCTCGGTGCCGCCTCCATCTCTGATTCTGGCCGCTACCTAGCCTATTCGGTGGATTTTGCCGGAGATGAGCGCTTTGAACTCTACATCAAGGACCTAGAGACCGGCGAGCTTCTCGACGACCACCTAGAGGGCATTTTCTACGGCGCTACCTGGGCTGGAGACGGCTTTATTTTCTACACCACCGTCGACGATGCATGGCGTCCCGATACCATTTGGCGCCACAAGGTAGGCACCGCGCAGTCCGAGGACGTGCAGGTGTTTAAGGAAGATGACGAGCACTTCAACGTCGGCATCGGCAGCGCCCGCTCTGATAAGTACCTCTTCCTTGGCATAAGCTCCAAGGTGACCTCTGAGGTATGGGTGCTCGAAGAGGACAACCCCGAGGGCGACTTCCGCCTGCTGTGGGAGCGTGAATCCGGCGTGGACTACGACGTCGATCACGTCGTCGTCAAGGGCGAGGACTACTGGATTGTCACCCACAATGCCACCGGCCCCAACTTCGAGGTGGGCTATACCAAGGCCGACGGCGAGCTGCCCGCTCTTCGGGATCTGCCCGCGCTGCTGCCTCATAAGGAAACCACCCGCATCGAGGGCGTGGATACCTACCGCGACCAAATTGTGGTGGGTTACCGCCGCGGCGGCATCGGCCGTGCCGCCATCATGCGCATTAACGACGGCTTTGGCGAATTCGAAGAGCTCAACTTCAACGAAGAGCTTTTCACCGTTTCCGTATCTGGTAACCCGGAGTGGGACGCGCCGGTGCTTCGCGTAAGCTATGTGTCCTTTACCCAGCCCGCCCAGCTTTTCGATTACCGCGTGGACACCGGCGAGTACACCCTGCTCAAGGAGCAAGAGGTTCCCGGTGGTTATAATCCGGATGATTATGTGGCCTACCGCGTGTGGACCACGGCTGCCGACGGCACCGACATCCCCGTCTCCATTGTCCATCGCGCCGATCTTGACCGCACCCAGCCGAATCCGACTCTGCTCTACGGCTATGGCTCCTACGAGGTCAGCGTGGATCCGGCCTTCTCCGTGACCCGCCTGTCCCTGATGGACCGCGGCATGATTTTTGCGGTCGCCCACGTGCGCGGCGGCGGCGAGATGGGGCGCACATGGTACGACGATGGCAAAATGCTCAAAAAGAAAAACACCTTTACTGACTTCATCGCCGTTGCCGATGACCTCATCGCCCGAGGCGTGACCACCGCAGACCAAATGGTGGCCGAGGGCGGTTCGGCCGGCGGAATGCTTATGGGTGCAATCGCCAATATGGCCCCAGACCGCTTTACCGCCATCCAGGCCGTCGTGCCGTTTGTCGATCCGCTGACCTCCATTCTCATGCCGGAGCTTCCACTGACGGTGCCTGAATGGGAGGAGTGGGGCGACCCGTACCACGATCCTGAGGTCTATGACTACATGAAGTCCTACTCGCCGTACGAGAATATCGAGGTCAAGGACTATCCGGACATCCTGGCTATTACCTCGCTAAACGATACCCGCGTGCTCTACGTTGAACCGGCCAAGTGGATTGCCCAGCTGCGGGCGACGGCCACCGGCGGTGAGTTCCTGCTCAAAACTGAAATGGCTGCAGGCCACGGTGGAGTGTCCGGCCGTTATGAAAAGTGGCGCCAAAACGCCTTCGAGTATGCGTGGACGATCAATAAGGCCACCGGTCTGGAGAAGTAAAACCCGGATAGGGGGCCAGCGCGCGAATCCTAAATTCCTGTGCGATAATTTTTCTTATGAATGGCCACCTTCTGGTATCGATCTCCAGCATCTTTGATGACACACGGAAGCAGGCTAGCCGGCTCCTCTCGATCCTTGATCGAGAGGAGATTCCTGTTTCCCTGCTTATTGCCCCGCATATCGACGGCAACTGGCACCTTGCGAAAGATAAAGACACCAAAAGCTGGCTCCGAGACCAAGCCGATGCCGGCCGCATACTCATCCTCAACGGTTTCGACCGCTCGGTGCAGGGACGTCGTGCAGAGTTTGCGAATCTCGACTCCCACGAGGCAAAGCTGCGACTCGCGGGTGCGACCCGTCAGATGGCCAAGATCGGCTTCGAACCCACAATTTTCGCCCCGCCGCGCTGGCGCATGTCTCCCGGCACCCTGCAGGTATTGCCACAGTTTAAGTTTGAGGTGGCAGCCTCTACCCGCGGTGTTTTGCAGATCAATTCCGGCAAATTCCACCAGGCCCGTAACTTGTCCTTTGGCGAGGGCTTTGGCTCCGCTAAGTGGTGGCGCAAGAACATCATTCGTGCAGCAGAGAGGTCCGCGCAGCGCGGCAATACCGTTCGCCTGTCCGTGTCCGGCCGCAACCTAGATGACCGCAAGGTGATCCATGACTTCGTCAAAGCTGCCGACCGGGCTATTAACGCTGGGGCGACCCCTGCCGATTATGGCGCCTTCCTGCCAAATTAGGGAGCGCATTCCCTCGTCAGAGGTTCTGCGAACAAAAGTGGCGGGGATGGTTGGTGGTGTCTATGTCCGGTAGCACGATTTCGTCCATCTAATACCCTGTTTCCGTCAACGGTTGTAGTGTTTTAGATGGACGAAATCGTTGAAATCGCAAAAATTAAGACCCCGCACGCTTAGGATTTCTCCGAAGCGAGCGGGGTCTGCGTCTGTGGGCGATTAGCGCTGCAGGCTGGTGATGAAGTTCTTTACTTCTTGCGGCAGCATGCCCCAGATCGGGGCCGGGATGGCCTTCTGGAGATTGCCGGTCACAGCGAGGAAGCCGGGGATGGCGACGAGGCCGGCGATAGCCGCGATGGCAGCGGCGATACCGGCGCCGACAGAGCTAGTGCTGGAGTTGGAACCGAAGCCAGGCTTACCGGGCTTTTCTGACGGCTTGTCCTCTGGCTTATCGGAAGGTTCATCGGAAGGCTTATCCGCCGGATCATCTGCAGGATCATCCGCAGGATCGTCTGGCTGGCCGGCGGAGTCGTCCGCACCGAGGGTGAAACCGACCTTGACTGGGTCATGGTCAGAGGCGCGGAACGGGGAGTCATCGTAGAAGTCGACGATATTGTAGTTGCGGCGGGAATACTCGAAGGCGACGGGTTCGTCGGCATTGATGTTCCAGACTTGGGCGTCGTCAAGCGTGCCGGTGGCTACCTTGTTTGCCAGCACGTGGTCCAAGGTGCCAAGCAGGCCGGAGAACTGGTAGGAGGGATCGGCACCATATTTTTCGGCGGGCACGGTAAAGCCATCGTTGCGGAAGACGTCGAGCGCGGTCTCGTGAGTATAGGTATTGAAATCGCCTAGGGCGAAAAGCGGCTTATCCTTCCAGTCTTCCTGCTTGTGGAGGGCATCGAGGACGGCCTGTGCCTGCGCGTTGCGCACGTTCGGGTTATTGCCCTGGCCATCGCCGGAATCGGCATCGCCCTTGGCCACCGAGCCCTTGGACTTGAAATGGTTGGCCACGGCAACGAAGGACTCCTCGCCCTCCTTTAGCGGTTGGAATTCCTGGGCAAGAGGCTCGCGGGCGGTGCCGGTGAAGCGATCGTCCTGGAAGATGCGGGACTCGCCGACAGGCTTCACCACATCCTTGTGGTAGATAAACGCGGTGCGGATGACATCCGGGGAGTCTGGTACGGCGTCCTTGGACGGGGAAGGAACGAAGGCCCACTTATCGGAGCCGGCGGCCTCATTGAGCTTTTCCGTCAGGTGCTTGAGTGCCTTATCGCGCTGGGCAAAGTCACCGGTGACAGCGTAGCCATCTTCGATTTCGGAAAGGCCGATGACATCGGCATCGAGGCCGTTGATGGCCGCGACAATCTTGCGTTCCTGGTCCGCGAGTGCGGATTGGGTATAGGCGCCGCGGGTCTTACCGCGGTTGACCGTGACCTTATTGCCCTCGCGGTCGGTGTAGGCGCTGCCGCCGAGTTCCTCGCCCAGGGAGGTGAAGTAATTCAAAACGTTGAAGGCGCCGATGGTGTATTCGCCCTTGACGTCATCGATGGCGTGCAGCTCAGCCTCGCGGGAGTTCTCCCAAGAGATGGGCAGGTCTGCGCCCGCGGTGTTGCCGGTGACTGGGGTAGTGGGCTGGAAGCGCCACTGCTCGTGAGAAAAGCCTACGATGACCGGGTGCTGGAAAGAGACGGTATCGGTGGTACGCAGGGACTTGATGGTGTGGGCATCATCCTGGGCGATATACGGCAGCGGGGTATTCTGGTCGGTCTTTAAGTAGTCGCGGGTGCGGCCATCGTCCAAGGTGACCAGTTTATCGGCGTTGTCCTTGGTCAGCTTCTGGATATCGGAATTGGGATCCGTGGAAGGGGAGAAGATATCGGAAGGCTGGCGGAAGGCTTCCTTGCCAGGGGCAAGGCCAATCTCGCCGTACTGGTTGAGAGCGTAGTTATTGGTTACGGTGTGCTCGCCGGGCTGGATGAGCATGTGCTCGAAGGGCTCGCGGGCCTCGTTGCCATCAGGAAGCTGGTCGACCTTCAGTGGGGTGACCTTCTCTAGCGGGGCATCGAGCTGCGTGACCTCGGCGGCGGTGATTTGGGTGGAACCATAGAACTCGGAGACCTTGCCGGTGACCGCAACGGAATCCTCGAGGTCCGGGTACTGGTCGGCTGGCTTATCACCCATGTACACGAAGAGGGCCTGGGAGGCGTCGGAAGCCTCGGCGCCGGTGCCGCCCGTCTGGATGGTGAAGCCATTGAGGCCACCCTCGCTCCACACGCCGGTGACAACACCCTCGGTGGTAACGGTCTGGTCCGTGAGCGGGGACTCAGCGCCGGTGCCTTGGATATCCGCGATGGCGGTCACGCCCTCGGGAGCTGGCTGCTCGGGCTCGGCCGGATCCTCAGGCTGAGGGGAGGGAGCCTTATTACCGGTATTAGTCGGGGTGGGAGCGCCACTGGTGAAGTCGGCGGCATTGTCATCGGTATCGGTGCCCTCGGCGTCGCGAGAGGCGGATTTGGCATTGGACAGACCCGCAGCAGCGGTGCCCTCCTTGAGGGAAGCGGCGCCGTAGCCGATGGCATCGATGGGGGATCCGGTGGCGTCGGCAAGCTGCACGGAGCCCTTGGAACCGGACATGTTGAGGTTGCCCTCGGCATCTGGGGTAGGCAGTGCATCGCCCGCTCCATTGCCGGCCGCTCCCTGCACGAGGTAGTAGCCATGCGGGGCGATGGTGCCCGAAAGCACTACCTTGCCGCCCGTGTTGCCGGAGGCGGAGAAATACTCCACGGTATAGCCGCTCAGGTCAATCGGGGCATCGGTGGGGTTATAGAGCTCGATGAAGTCATGGGTGAAGGCAGCGCCCTTATTGCCACCGCCCCCGTAGACCTCTGAGATGACTGCGGCGGAGCCGTCGGTGGCAGCCGTGGCAGTGGGTACAGCAAGGGCGGCAGTAGACAAGGCGGTGGCGAGCGCCAGCGCACCTAGGCGACGAGAAGACATAGATTCAACCTTAAATGAGAGCGATAGTGTGCGATGTCTATTAGTAGATCGCCGCGCCGGGGCGGGGTGGAGCGCACGCCGGAGTTTGCCAGAGCGTTGTTTGAGGTTCACGTAGAGTTTGCCCAAGCGGGGTGAAACCCACACTGCGGGGGTGAGTCTAGGTAAAAGCAGGGGGTGCCAACTAAACTAAGCCGCGCAGACCAAAGCCCCATACAGTAAGGCAATATTTTCATGGCTCGTGTAGTTGTCAATGTCATGCCCAAGGCGGAAATTCTGGATCCGCAGGGCCAAGCCGTCGTCCGCGCGCTGGGTCGCATCGGGGTATCCGGTGTCAGCGATGTGCGCCAGGGAAAGCGCTTCGAAATCGAGGTCGACGACTCTGTAACCGCAGAGGACCTAGATAAGGTAGCCGCCACACTGCTGGCCAATACCGTCATCGAGGACTACGAGGTTGTTGGGCTGGAGGTCAAGTAAGTGGCCGCAACAATCGGAGTAATCACTTTCCCCGGAACCCTGGATGATGTGGATGCCGCTCGCGCAGCCCGCACCGCCGGCGCAGAGGTGAAAAGCCTCTGGCACGCAGATAGCGATCTGCACGGCGTGGATGCGGTCGTAGTGCCGGGCGGTTTTTCTTATGGTGACTACCTGCGTTCGGGCGCTATTTCCGCGCTTGCGCCGGTGATGCAGTCCGTTATTGACCGTTCGAAGCAGGGCATGCCGGTGCTTGGCATTTGCAATGGCTTCCAGATTTTGACCGAGGCGGGCCTGCTGCCGGGCGCGCTGACCCGCAATAAGGGCCTGCACTTCCACTGCACCGATACCTACCTGGAGGTGGCCAATTCCACCACCGCATGGACCAGCGAGTTTGAGCAGGGCCAGAAGATTTTGGTGCCGGCCAAGCACGGTGAGGGCCGCTTCCAGGCCGGCGATGATGACATTGCCCGCATCGAAGGCGAGGGCCGCGTGGTCTTCCGCTATACCGATAACTACAACGGCTCTGTCAACGGCATTGCCGGTGTCAGCGATGAATCTGGCCGCATCGTGGGCCTCATGCCGCACCCAGAGCACGCCATTGACACGCTGACCGGCCCATCCACCGACGGACTGGGACTTTTCGTATCCGCCATCAAGGCCGTCGCCCAGGCGCCGGCGGTTTAAGGAGGCCACTTTAATGACCGTTCATAATGACACCGTAGAAAAGGCACAGTCCACCCCGGATGAGCAGCAGCCCTACGCGGAGCTCGGCCTGAAGGATGACGAGTACCAGCGCATCCACGATATTCTGGGCCGCCGCCCTACCGATGCGGAGCTGACCATGTACTCCGTTATGTGGTCCGAGCACTGCTCCTATAAGTCTTCCAAGACGCACCTGCGTTATTTTGGCGAGACCATGACCGAGGAGATGGGGGAGAAGATCCTCGCCGGCATCGGTGAGAACGCCGGCGTGGTGGATATTGGCGACGGCAACGCGGTGACCTTCCGCGTGGAGTCCCACAATCACCCCTCCTACGTGGAGCCCTACCAGGGTGCGGCCACCGGCGTGGGCGGCATCGTGCGCGACATCATGGCCATGGGCGCTCGCCCGATTGCCGTGATGGACCAGCTGCGCTTTGGGCCTGCCGACGCCCCCGATACCAAGCGCGTCCTGCCCGGTGTGGTCTCCGGCATTGGCGGCTACGGAAACTCCCTGGGTTTGCCCAATATTGGTGGCGAGACCGTCTTTGATGAGACCTACGCGGGTAACCCACTGGTCAACGCCCTGTGTGTGGGCACCCTCAAGGTGGAGGACCTCAAGCTGGCCTTTGCGTCCGGCAAGGGCAATAAGGTCATGCTCTTCGGCTCCCGCACCGGTTTGGACGGCATTGGCGGTGTTTCCGTGCTGGCCTCCGATACCTTCGAGGACGGCGCCGAGCGTAAGCTGCCGGCCGTACAGGTAGGCGACCCCTTCGCGGAGAAGGTGCTTATCGAGTGCTGCCTCGATCTCTACCACGCCGGCGTGGTCGTAGGTATCCAGGATCTCGGCGGTGCGGGCTTGGCCTGTGCTACCTCGGAGCTGGCAGCGGCCGGCGATGGCGGCATGGAGGTCAACCTCGATAATGTTCCGCTGCGTGCGAAGGACATGACCGCGGCTGAGATCCTCGCCTCCGAGTCCCAGGAGCGCATGTGCGCCGTTGTGTCTCCGGAGAACGTGGAGAAGTTCCGCGAAATCTGCGCGCACTGGGATGTAACCTGCGCCGAGATCGGCGAGGTCACCGAGGGCAATCACCTGGTTATCCGCCACCAGGGTGAGGTCGTCGTGGATGCTCCCGCCGGCACCATCGCGGACGAAGCCCCGGTCTACGAGCGCCCCTATGCCCGCCCGGAGTGGCAGGACGAGCTGCAGAAGTACCAGGGCACCGACAAGCGTGGTCTGGTGGAATCCCTGCAGAAGCTCGTCTCCTCCCCGTCGCTGTGCTCACGCGATTTCATCATGAACCAGTATGACCGCTACGTGCGCGGCAATACCGTCCAGTCCCACCATGCGGATGCCGGCGTGCTGCGCATCGATGAGGAGACCGGCCGCGGCGTGGCCGTGTCCGCCGATGCATCCGGCCGCTACACCAAGCTGGATCCGAACATGGGCGCCCGCCTCGCGCTGGCGGAGGCCTACCGCAACGTGGCCGTCACCGGCGCCAAGCCCGTCGCGATTACCAACTGCCTAAACTACGGCTCCCCGGAGAACCCCGACGTTATGTGGCAGTTCCGCGAGTCAGTGCATGGGCTTGCCGACGCCGCCGTGGAGCTTTCCATCCCCGTCTCCGGCGGCAATGTATCCTTCTACAACCAGACCGGCGAGGAGCCGATCCTGCCCACCCCGGTGGTCGGCGTGCTGGGCGTTATCGATGACGTGCACAAGGCCATTGGCAATGAGCTCGGCACCGTAGGTGAAAAGGAAGTTCTCATCGCCCTAGGTGAGACCAAGGACGAGTTCGGCGGCTCCATCTGGCAGCAGGTGAGCGCCGATACCTCCGAGGCTTCCTCCCTCAATGGCCTGCCGCCGCAGGTGGACATGGCCAACGAGAAGCGCCTGGCCGAGTTCTTCCACGGCAATGAGCTGCTTACCGCCGCGCATGACCTGTCCGAAGGTGGCCTAGCAGTAGCCGCTTTTGAGATGGCTAAGCGCGCTGGTGCGACTGCCGACGGCGCCGGCCTCGGCCTCAACCTGGACCTTTCGGCAGTCCACGAGGATGAATTTGTCGCCGCCTTCTCCGAGTCTGCCTCCCGCGTGCTCGTGGCCACCACCGCCGACCGCGCCGATCAGGTGCTTGCCCGCGCCGGCGAGCTGGGCATCCCAGCCGCCATAGTGGGTGAGACCACCGAAACCGGCGCCCTTACCCTCGGCGGCGAGTCCGTCGCCATCTCCCAGTTGGTCGCCGCCTGGTCCGCCACCCTGCCGGACCTCTTCGACCACGCTGTGGGCGCTAACTCTGTAGTGGAGTAAAAACTCCCGGCGTTGGACAAACGCAACTAAGCGACAATGCGGAAAGCCCGGCTTCGGCCGGGCTTTAATTCTCGTTAGGAGCAGTGACAAAGGCTAAGAACAGCGTCGGGACGAGTTCTTTTCAATCATTTTCCTTTCAGGCAACCTTTCCGTAACGTCAGCGGCCTACCGTGAGTGTGTCCCTCTTCAAGATATCCACTACTCATGGAAGCCAACGTCCAATGCGTATACGTACTCTCGCTCTTATTGCCGCCGTTGCGTGTTCTGGTGTAACAGTGCCAGCCACGGCCGCCGAGCATGGTTCCTATTACTCCACCAAGCAGCACTATGAACCGCAGGGGCGGGAGTATTCCGAAGCTCCCGCAGGATTCCGACAGATCTATACCTCCACGGTGGACCGGCATGGCTCGCGTGGGCTGTCTAGCTTTAAGTATGACGACCTCGCGCAGCAGATGCTGGAGTATGCCCAGGAGCGTGGTGAGCTCACGGATTTAGGAGAAAAGCTCATTCCGCAGGTAGAAGCGATGATTTCCGTGAATGAGGAATTGGCCGGTGGCGCCGGACAAGACGCCGGATACGGAAACCTCACCGCAGTTGGGCGGGAAGAACTGCGGGGGATTGGTCAGCGCAATGCGCAACGCAATGCTGAGCTTATGCACAGCATCGACAGGGACGACTCAAAAGTGAAATTCATCTCTTCGGGTGAGGACCGCGCTAATGACTCTGGTTGGAATTTCGGTGCGGCGTGGCTGAAGGAAGCTCCCACTCTTGCTGACAACCTCGTGGACGGAACCAACGATGGTCATGTCACCATCGAGCCACGCACTGACCTGATGTATGCGCATAAAGATAAGAAGTCACCGTCGTACGAAAAATATTCGGCGTGGAAAGACTCACCGCAGCTACAGGAAAAGATCCAGGAAGCTTATTCCAAGCCGGCCTCCCAAGAAGCATCGCAGGAGTTGCTGTCCAAGATTTTCACCTCGGATTTTATCGATGAGTTAAAAGATGGGGCCATTTCATTTAGCGCCCGTGAAAAGGATGGCAAGACAGTAGAAGGAATAGTGGACGCCGCGCTGCAGTTCTACAACCTGTACATCATTGCTCCAGCACTTGCTGATGAGGAGAAAACCCCTGCTGAGGGGTGGATATTTGATCAGTACATGGACGATGCGAGCGGGCCTACCTTTGCATACCTATTGGATGTAGAAGACTTCTATGAGAAGGGGCCGGCTATCGAGGGTCGCACTGTTTCTTACGACAATTATGAGCCACTGCTTGAGGAAATGATTGAGGGCGTACAGGATCGCGCGGCCGGTGGTGATATAGCTGCGGAATATAGGTTTGGTCACGCGGAAACCATCATTCCGCTCGCCGCATTGCTGAAAACGCCTGGCTCAGAGAATGGAGTTCCCGCAGGAGAGCTCTACACCTGGCAGAACTCGGATTGGCGTGGTGACGAGGTCTCCCCAATGGGAGCAAATATCCAGTGGGATGCCTTCCAGAATGACAATGGCGAGACCCTCGTGCGCATGCTGTACAACGAGAAGGAAATTCCCTTCAAGGAGGGGTGTGAGCCAATAAGTGAGGGCTCGACGTTTTATACCATCGATGAGCTGTCCGCTTGTCTGCCGCTTGGTTCTGTCTCTGACCACTCTCAAGCTCATATTGATTCCACCGCGGACAGCGGGTACAAGCCACAAACAGGAAGTAGCGTTGCCTCTTCACAGTCGAAGATGTGGGCGGTAGTTGGTGCCCTCGTCAGCATACTGACTATTGCAGTTGGAACTGTGTACATTAACCGGCAGCAGATAGAAAGTCTGCTACATAAGTTCGGCATCCAACTTCCCTTTTAGTAACGGCAAGATATTACTGAGGGGGGCGACAAACTGGGAAGCTCTCCTCGAATCACCGCTTAGTGGCGGCTTCCGAAAGGCACAGCCTCCCATATGGTTTCCATAGTTCAATGGAACCGCAAGCAGGCTCGCTACAGCTCTAGGTCTAGCGCCATTGCAGCCTTTAGTGCTCGGCTGGGCCTAGTGTGTGTCGTCCTTTCGGATTTCGACCTTGAAGTATGTCCGCAGCGCAACGGGGAACCAATTCCGGACTACGTAACCTTTAACAACATCGCTCTAGCGGATACCTTCCAAATTCACGAAGACGGCGACATTCCGGACCTCAACGTCTTCCGCGAAAACAACGCCACCATTGAGCGCCAGAAGAAGGCACCCATCAACGTAGTTATTGGCAACCCGCCATATTCCGCCGGCCAAAAGTCCGCCAATGATATAAACGCCAACCAGAAATACCCGGGGTTGGATAAGCGCATTGCAGAGACTTACGCTGTGAAATCCACGGCGACGCCTCAGCGAACCCTCTACGATTCCTATTTGCGAGCTTTCCGCTGGGCACCGACCGCATCGGCGACCAGGAGGTAGTAGCCTTCGTGTCCAATGGCGGGTGGATCGACGGCAATACGGGTGATGGTGTGCGCTTATCGATGGCCGAGGATTTCACGGACCTTTATATTTTTAACCTTCGCGGCAACCAACGTACCGCTGGCGAACAGTCCCGCAAAGAAGGCGGCAAAGTCTTCGGCTCTGGTTCCCGCAACTCCGTGGCTATCACCGTCGGTATCAAAGACTGGTTTCCAGCTTCACTACCGAGACATTAGTGACTATCTGACAGTCGAAGAAAAGCTTGGGATCGTCGACTCCTCCGCGATTGAAACCATTGACTGGCAGTCCATTGAACCAAATGAAGAGGGTGACTGGTTGCACCAGCACTCTGAAGAATTTGAAAAGTGGCCGGTACTGGGGGCAAAAGCCAAACAAGATTTCTATTTTCAAGGATTATAGTCTGGGCCTCGCTACAGGCCGAGATGCTTGGGTTACAGGGGGAGTCCAAAGCCGTAGTATTCGAAAAGCGGTGATGACATCTTCCACTTTGTGTACGGAAAGTTGCATGACTCGGGCTATCGCACGAAGAATGCGGCGGATTTGAAGAAGATGCTGCCGCATATTGAAACGCCATCCTCGCGTGCGGAGTTCGACAAGTTTGCTGCGGCTGGTAAAGAATTAATGGACCTGCACGTGGACTACGAGTCCGTGGAGCCGTGGCCGCTGGATATTCAGGTCAAGGGTGATGAGTCTGACCGTGAGACGTGGCGCGTTAAGAAGATGATATGGGCCAAGCGCAAGGACCCGGAGACAGGCAAAAACGTCAATGACGTGACCAAGCTGATCTACAACAGGCAGGTGACCATCGGTGGTATTCCTGCGGAGGCGGATGAGTATATGCTTGGCTCGCGCTCAGCTCTCGCCTGGCTGATTGACCGTTACCAGGTTAAGAAAGACAAGGCCTCCGGTATTGTTAATGACCCGAAGGATTGGGCCGATGAGGTGGGCAATCCGCGCTGCATCGTGGACCTAATTGGCAAGGTCACGCGCGTAGCGATGGAGACGGTACGCATTGTTGATGGGCTGGTAGAGGAAGGTTCTGCTGTGGAAAGTTAGCAGCATTTCGAGGCGATTTTCCTTGAATCCCTCCGGCTGCGTCCGTAGACTTACGGTATCGTAGGTTTCTTGTTCGGGTTCGTTGCGGCTAGCAGAAGGGAAGTACCTCGTGGCACAGATTCATGCGGATAGCGCGCCGGGGCCGGGCCTTGTCCAGCGCACGTACTGGATGGCCGACCGCGGTCCCAGGCCGCTAAGCCGTGGCTGGGGACATGCGATTGCAGCATTGCTGTCGGTGATTGCCTCCACCGTGCTCATTACCTATGCATGGATGACGCTGCACTGGTGGCAGGGGCTTGGCGTGACTGTCTACGGCGTGGGGCTGGTGGGGCTTTTTGGCGTCTCAGCGCTTTATCACCGCTATCCGTGGGCGAGCGCGCGTGCCGTGCAGTGGTGGCGGCGGGCGGATCACGCGACCATCTCGGTGTTTATTGCGGCGACGTATACGCCGCTGTGCCTCATCGTGTTATCGCCGGTACAGGCGGCATGGATGCTAGGCGTTGCCTGGGCAGGAGCGATTCTCGGCGCGATTTTGAACCTGGTGTGGATTGGCCACCCGCGCTGGTTGGACGTGGTGGTTTACCTAGCGCTGGGCTGGTTGGTGCTGCCGCTCTTGCCCACGCTGTGGACGCAAGCCGGCGCGGCCGTCGTCTGGCTGCTCGTTGCCGGCGGCGTGGTTTATTCGCTCGGTGCGCTGGTCTATGGCTTTAAGTGGCCAGGGCGCAACGCACGCTACTACGGCTACCACGAGCACTTCCACACCGCGACGATTGCGGCGGCGGTGGTGCACCTGGTTGCGGTGTGGATGGTCGTCGTCTAGGGGTAGGTCGACTATTAGCACGTCTATCTCCTCCACCCAGGAATTGCCGGACTGCCTGTAAACTCCTTTTTAGATGGAAGGGGGGTACACATACTGACGCCGCTACGGTGGGTATTCACCTAGAAGTCATGAGACTCGAAAACTCAGCGTGCTTTTGCCCAGCCGATCACGGCTGCGCCGATAGTAGCCCACATGACGTGGACAAGAAGCAGCACTAGAAGGGCGGCGCTGATGGTATCCATCCATCCCATGCCCAACGTCAGTGCCGCAGGTTGGGTGGACAAAGTATGACTACCAAGACAGCAGGTACCTACGGGAAATGTACTAGCCCACCACGTGGGGTTATAAGACATGGGGGTGCTTCCTAGGGCCGCTCCCCAGTGCTTGCTCATGGCGTAAATGGCCAGCGGGATGCCAAGCCCGAGCATCGCTACACCGTAGACCATTGCGCGGAAGTGCCATTGTTCACCTGCAAGCAATTGTGCTCCCGCGGTAGATTGGCCTACCAGCCCGAGCGGGATCCAAGCAGTGGCAGCGAAGCTGGTAGGAATTTTCGGAATGGTACGCAGGTAAACGAAGGCGAATGTAGGCAATCCTGTAAGCCAAGCCAATGCAAAACTGATTACGCCAATGCTGTGGACTATCGATCCCCACTCGCCGGCATGCGGTGCCAACTGAGCTGAGGAGGTAGCCGCAACCATGGGGGCAACCAGCGGTAGTCCCCAGGTGAAAGCGGGGGCTGACGGGCGATCGCAGATGAGAAACACGAGAAAACGGATGCACGTCACCGCGCCGAGAACCGTTCCTATTGCCCAGCACAAGGTATGAACCGACCAGGCATCATAAATGAGGGAGTAGGCGCTACCCAAAGAAAGTATGCCCATAGATACCATGCCCCAAGCAGGCATGTCGGCGGCGTAAAATCCCGGATTATGGTGCTTTAGAAACCCAAATACGAGTGATATAGCAAGAATTGTTACAACCCCAAGCATGGCTTTCGAGGGGGCCGAGCCTAATAGGGGAGTTACGTGTACGTCGATAAGAGTAGAAGAGATTCCGAGGCCCATAACGGCCCCGGCCCAGCCTGGGCCGAGCGGGGGAAGGTCTATCTCGTTCTGAATTTTTAACATGCGCTTGAGGCTAAGCTTTACGGCAGAATTGCGGGAGGGCGTTCATTCTGGACGGGGTTACAATGAAAATATGTACCCCTCGCGAATCGGTAGTAGTGATGACTTTTTACCAGTTCGGCGCGGATTTGTCCCCGATGCCCAGACAGTCGACGCCGTACTTGCTGTGGCACGGTATGGGGGTATGAATCAGGCCGCCATACACCTGAATGTCTCCCAACAGTCGGTGAGTAATCGCATTGCCAATTTTGAAAGGCATCTAAATCAACGCATTTTTTGGCGTGGAGCTGCGGGTAGTTTTACTACGGAAGTCGGCTCCCAGGTTGTCCGGGTACTCGAGGTGCTAGAGGGTGCCTTGAACGACTGCGCGCGTGGTCTTGAGAGAGCCATCGGTGAAGGCGTCACCGAGGAAATTAAATTGGTGGTCTCGCATACAGTCGCCGAGGTAGATTACCCGCGCTGGGCTGCGGCGTTTCAACGTGCTCACCCGAAAACTTTTCTGCGTATGCGCCAGCTCAATAGCCGGGAGGCCCAGCGCTACGTAGTACAGGGATTGGCGGAATTGGCCATTGTGGAAGGCAACTGGGTATCCCATGAATTGCAACAGCGTGTAGCCGGACACGATGAACTCGTTGTTGTCGTCCCCGCAGGCCATCACTGGGCTCGGGTGGATAACCGAAATGAAGCTGGGACTTCTACAGTTTCAGCACCATTGAAGGGGATGGCTGCAGTAACTAAGGAGGAGCTGCAGACTACTCCTTTGGTTCTGCGTGAGCAGGGAAGCGGCACGCGGGAGGTAGTAGAGGACATTCTGGGGTCACTCGCTCCTCCTGCAGGAGAATTTGGATCTCTGGGGGCGCAACGCGCTGCTATAGGTGCCTTAGGCGCTCCAGGGGTTATAGCCAGGCGAGCAGTGGAGTCGCAGTTGGCCACCGGTGAGTATATAGAGGTTCCGGTAGCTGAGATCAAGTTTGACCGGCCTCTACGTGTGGTGTGGAGCTCGCAGAACCGACTCCCAGAGCCGGCTCACCGGTTTCTTCGCTTCTTGGCGGACTATGCGGACGGGGACGAGGTCGAAACTAAGCGTGGCTGATGAAAACTCGTTCATTAATGTGGTGACTCCACCAGCCGGTGCTCCAAGGCGAGTGTTTATTCAGCGTGAGCGAAGAGATCCTCAGCATCGGTGCCGGTCGTAATCGCAGCGGCTAGCAGCATACGTGCTTGGGGCGCGCGCAGGGTGCCAGAGGAGATAACGCCGGCGTCGGCAAGCGTGGCACCGCCACCGGCTCCGCCGTAGATTCCCTCCACTGGGCCGTGGTCCACGCGGGTGGTGAGCACCACCGGAACCTTCTTGGCCGCGGCCTGAGCGGCCTGTGCTAGCTCGTCGCCGATATTGCCGGCGCCCATGCCCTCAATGACGATGCCTTCGGCGCCGCTGTCCAAGGAACGCTGGATGAGATCAGCCGGCGCACCGGGGTAGGCGGCGATAATATCGACGCGGGTATTGCCCAGTGGCTTAAACTTCAGAGCCTTCGGGCGCTGAGGCTGCTTCTCGCCATTGTTATTGGCAAAGCCATCGGCTTTGGACGTATCGGACTTGAAAGCGCCGCGGGCAGGAATGACCTGATCCGCAAAGGCGATAAACGTGCCGCGGCCCCTATTGGCGGGATCGGTGACGGTCTTCACCGCGAGCGCCAAGTTATCCGGGCCATCTGGATTCGGATCATCAAAGGGGCGCATTGCACCGGTTAAGGCCACCGGCTTCTCACTGTCTTGGAAGGTATCGACAGCGATGGCGGTCTCTTCCATGGAATCGGTGCCATGGGTTACCACAACACCATCGACGTCCTTGCGCTGCAGCTCCTTGTGTACGGCCGTGATAATGCTATCGGTATCGTCCAAGGTCATCGCGGAAGAATCCAGCTTAGCAATGTCTTTGACCTCTAACGTGAGTTTGTTGTTATCAAAGGTGCCAGAAAGCGGTTCCACCAACTTGGAGCCAGTAACGGTAGGCACCACCGCGCCAGTCTTATCGTGTGTGCTGGCGATAGTGCCGCCGGTAGAAAGGACCACCACGTGTCCCTCGGCGGTGGCGCGTGGGCCCTCGCTTTCCGTGGCGGAGGTTTCGGTTGCTTCTGTGGTCGCGGGCTCAGAACTGGTGGGGCTGTGCGAGGCGGAAGACTCGGGTGTGGTGGCCGAAGTTTCGTCCGCTGGGCGGTTATCCGGATTCTGGCAGGACGCCAAGAGGCAGGCCGAAGCTATCAGGGCAAGGCCGGTGCGTACCGACCGGCGCAAAGTTGGGGTGTGCATATTCCCTCGTTTCTGTGTGGATATAAGAGCAGACGGCAGGAAACCGTCGTCCGCGTATAAATCCATCTAAAGCATAAAGACGGGGTTGCCGCTGCCACTATGGACTTGCTAACACCGAAACGAGGGGAGAGCAGTTAATCGATGTGCTGATTTGTCGGCGCCACCACCAAAGGTTTTGGCGAGTACTTGGCGCGTAGCTCGCGCAGCACGGTGGCGTGCTCGGCCAAGCGCTTATCTTCCTCGGTACGCGGATGGAAGGGGCGGGCCACCTGTGGCTGACCATCATGATCGAGGGCGATATAGGCCACGGTGGCATGGATGGCGGTTTGCAAGTGCTCACGGCCGCCGCGGGGGTTGCCGGAGCGGACGTGGATGGACATCTGCATCGAGCGGGTATCGGTACGCATCATGCGGGCGTCGACCTCGATGAGGTCGCCGATGGAAATCGGGCGGTAGAAGCGGATGCCACCGGCATAGACAGCTACGGTGCGCTCGGCGGACCACTCCATGGTGCAGGCCGCACCGGCCTCATCGATCCATTGCATGGCGGTGCCGCCGTGGACCTTGCCGCCCCAGTTGACGTCGGTGGGCTTGGCTAGGAAGCGGTTGACCATGCGCGGGGCATCGGAAGGCCCGTCATAGGTTTGCTCTTCCATCTCCGCCTCGATGGCCTTGCGCAGCTCAATGCGGGACTTGGCTGCTTCTTCTACGCGGCACTGTTCATCGGTTTCCGGCACGAAGGGCGGCACCGGGGTGGACTTGCCAGTGGCAGGGTCCTTGGCTACGAAGATGACCAGGCAATCGCAGGCGCGAGTGAAGATGCCTTCGCGCGGGTCAGCCGAAAGCACCTCATTGACGATGTGCATGGAAGACCGGCCGGTCATGGCGATGCGCGAGCGTACCTCCACGATGTGCCCGGAGGGGATCGGCCGAGTGAAATGGATATGGCCCACGTATGCGGTCACGCAGTATTGGCCGGACCACTGCACGGCGCAGGCATAGGCGGCCTTATCAATCCATTCCAGGACGCGTCCGCCGCTGATGCCGGGGGCGCCGGCCATGGTGACGTCGGTTGGCGATGCCATAAAGCGCAGCGTCAGCGCCGGCGATTTCTGATTTTCCGCAACGGAAGGCGTAGGTGACATAAACAACAAGATAACAGTAGTTATGATGTAGCTATGAAAAAGCCCGTCGATCCCGCTGCCACCCGCGCGGCCGTCATGGCCATCAAAGACTGGATTGCCGCCCCGGCGGAGCATGATAAGCCAGGTAGGACCCTGCTTGCCGACGCCGTCCGGCGCACCGCTCGCACCCTCGAAGCCGACGCGCCGGGTCACTCCGTGGAGCTGCGCGTACCCCCATTTGTTGCGGTGCAATGCATTGAGGGACCCCGCCATACCCGCGGCACCCCACCCAATGTGGTGGAGACTGATCCGGAAACCTGGCTGCGCCTTGCCACCGGATTGGCGGACTGGGAGGAGGCCGTAAGTACTGGTCGCGTGGATGCTTCTGGCTCCCGCGCGGGCGAAATCGCGCAGTGGTTGCCGCTCATTCCGTTAGTTTCCGGCGGCGCGACAGGCTAAACTCAACGCCGTGGTAGAAGTACATACTCCTAGTATCACCAATCTTGACGATCACAATGAGCAGGAGCCCCGCGAAGAGTGCGGCGTCTACGGCGTTTGGGCTCCCGGGGAGGAAGTCTCCAAGCTAACCTACTTTGGGCTCTTCGCCCTGCAACACCGCGGCCAGGAGGCCGCCGGCATCGCGGTGGGCGATGATGACCGCATCGTCGTATTCAAAGACATGGGCCTGGTGGCCAATATCTTTGATGAATCCACCCTGTCTGCCCTGCAAGGAAACGTAGCGGTGGGGCACACGCGCTATTCCACCGCCGGCGGCAAGGAATGGTCCAACGTGCAGCCCATGTTTTCTACCTCCTCCACCGGGGTAGACATTGCCCTTGGGCACAACGGCAATCTGGTCAACTACCTGGAGCTGCGCGAGGAGGCCGTGCAACGCGGCCTCATCAAGCCGCACGAGGAATCCGTTTCTGACTCCATGTGCTTGTCCATGCTGCTTGCCGACGGCGTGGATGAAGACACCTCCGTCTTCGACTCCGCCCGCGATCTGCTCCCGCGCGTTAAGGGCGCTTTCTGCCTGACCTTTACCGATGGGCACACCATGTACGCCGCCCGCGACCCGCACGGCGTGCGCCCGCTTGTCCTTGGCCGCCTGGCCAAGGGCTGGGTCGTGGCCTCCGAAACCTGTGCGCTCGATATCTGCGGCGCCCAGTTCATCCGCGAGATTGAACCCGGTGAGCTCGTCGCCATCGATGAGGCTGGCATCCGATCCGTGAACTTCGCGCCGGCAAAGCGCCACGGTTGCGTCTTCGAATACGTCTACTTGGCCCGCCCGGATAGCGATATCAAGGGCCGTTCCGTCAACGCCTCCCGTGTGGATATTGGCCGCCGCTTGGCCCGCGAATACCCCGCGGAGGGCGCGGACCTCGTCATCCCAGTACCCGAATCCGGTAATCCAGCCGCCGTAGGCTATGCCCGCGAATCGGGAATCACCTTCGCCCACGGTTTGGTCAAAAACGCCTATGTAGGTCGCACCTTCATCCAGCCCACCCAGACCCTGCGCCAGCTGGGCATCCGCTTGAAGCTCAACCCGCTGCGCGAGGTCATCAACGGCAAGAAGCTCGTCGTGGTGGATGATTCCATCGTTCGCGGCAATACCCAGCGCGCTCTCATCCGCATGCTGCGCGAGGCCGGCGCCGCTGAGGTGCACGTGCGCATCGCCTCCCCGCCGGTGAAGTGGCCGTGCTTCTACGGCATTGACTTCGCCTCCCCAGGCGAGCTGATTGCCAATGCCAGCCCCTCCGACGATCCGGAAACCGTTTGCGCCACTATCTGCGACACCATCGGCGCCGATTCCCTGGGCTTTGTCTCCGTTGAGGAGATGGTGGCCGCCACCGAGCAGCCCCGGTCCGAGCTGTGCACCGCTTGCTTCACGGGCGAGTACCCGCTCGGCCTGCCCGCCGGAAACTCCAATGCAGACGCCGTGCGCACCTTGCTCGGCACCAAATAACAAAGGACTTTTGAAACCATGAGTGACAATACCTACGCCGCAGCCGGCGTCAGCATCGAAGAGGGCGACCGCGCCGTTGAGCTTTTCGCCCCGCACGCCAAGCGCGCCACCCGCCCCGAGGTCCTTGGCGGCCTCGGCGGCTTTGCCGGCCTGTTTAAGCTCGGCGATTATAAGGAGCCCATCTTGGCCGCGGGTTCCGATGGCGTTGGCACCAAGCTGGCCGTGGCCCAGGCCATGGACAAGCACGAGACCATCGGCATCGACTTGGTCGCCATGTGCGTCGATGATCTCGTCGTCTGCGGCGCGGAGCCGCTTTTCTTGCAGGACTATATTGCCGTGGGCAAGGTCGTGCCGGAAAAGGTGGCCGAGGTAGTCAAGGGCATCGCCGAGGGGTGTGTGCAGGCCGGTGCCGCGCTATTGGGCGGCGAGACCGCCGAACACCCCGGCATGATGGAAGAAAATGAATACGATGTCTCCGCCACCGCGGTGGGCGTCGTTGAGGCTGATGGCGTGCTCGGCCCCGATAAGGTCCGTGATGGCGACGTGCTCATCGCCATGGGGTCTTCCGGCTTGCACTCCAATGGCTACTCTTTGGCCCGCCACGTCCTTTTGGAGCAGGCTGGCATGCCTCTCGACGGCCACGTGGAGGAACTCGGCCGTCCCCTCGGAGAGGAACTGCTGGAGCCTACCCGCATCTACGCCAAGGACTGCCTGGCTTTGGCCAGTGAGTGCTCTGTATCCACCTTCTGCCACGTCACCGGCGGTGGGCTGGCCGGCAACCTCGAGCGCGTCATCCCGGAAGGCCTAGCCGCCGATATTAACCGCGCTTCGTGGACCCCGGGTCAGATTTTCAAGCTCATTTCCTCAGTGGGCAAGGTGGAGCTGGCTGAGATGGAGAAGACCTTCAATATGGGCGTGGGTATGATTGCCGTGGTCAACCCTGAAGACCGCGACCGCGCCCTAGCGATGCTTACTGCGCGCCACATCGATGCGTGGGAGCTGGGCACCGTTCGCTCCGCGTCTGGCGAAGAGCCGCGCGTGCTCATGCACGGCGAGCACCCAAATTTCTAAAAGTGTCTTGTCCCGCTAGGGGAGGGCATGAGGAAGGGCCCTAGGAAATCCTAGGGCCCTTGAACTATCCGGCGGCGAGCGGAAGATTAGCGTTCGTCGCGGTCGTCATCCCATTCATCGACGTAGTCGGCGTATGGGTCATCCTCTTCATAATCGCGGGAGTCACCCTCTTGCTGTGCGGCGAGTTCCCGTTGTAGGGACTCGATATCCATCTCGGGTGAGTTGTACTTGAGCTGGCGTGCAACTTTGGTCTGCTTTGCCTTTGCGCGTCCGCGTCCCATGTGCATGACCCCCTTGGGTTAGTAGGGCGCGCCAGGGATTCTTGGGCGCCCCATCGACTTGTCTATTGAGTATCTTCCTGTAAGACACAATAGCCTGTGTGACGAAAAAATTCCGCACCGCCCCCTAGCTAGTGGGAGATCTAACGTCCGCGCAGCCGGTTTACCGCCTCACGTCCGGCCTTGGGGCCCTCATCTTCGGGGATGGAAGAAGGATCGATAGAAGCCGCCGTATCGCCCACCTCTAGGGTGCCGGCGTCCAGCGCAGAGCGCTTCACGAGGCCTAGGGCAATGGGGCCAAAATCGCAGTCATCCACGATCGTGCCGATGCGGCCTACCTTACGTCCATTGAAAGTAATGTCATCGCCCACATTCGGCCGTTGCGGGGCTGAGCCGTCGAGGTGTAGCTGCACCAATAGGCGAGGAGAGCGGCCGAGGTTTTCCACGCGCGCTACCGTTTCCTGACCGCGGTAACAGCCCTTATTGAGGTGGACGTGGGCCGGATTATCTGCGCTACGGCTAATCCACTGCGGTACCTCGTGGGGGATGGATTTATTATCTAGATCCGCTGCCAGCTCCGGCTCACGGGCCCGCACACGCTCGGCGGTAAACGCCATAAGCCCGGCCAGTCGCGCGCCGGATTCCTCCAAGAGCTTCGTTGCCTCAACCAAGGATTCGCGCGGAACTCCCAGGTCAACGCGATTGATTCCGGTCCACTGAACCTGGCGGGAAAACTCCACCATGGGTGGTAGGGGAATATCGGTTTCACCCAGGAGGGTGAGGATGGCGATATCAGCCTCCTCTACGGTGACCTCGGACCAAAAGATCATCATGGTGAGGAACTTGAAAAGGGAGTCGAATTGGGCCGCGGGGACGTCGATAAGAAAGGCGTCTTCGGTGCGGACGATATCCATGTGGTGGAGGATATGTCCTTGGATGTCTAGGTCAAGGGCGCCGGCGCTAAAGCCCACGGGGGCGGTATCCAGCTTTTGCGAAAGCAAATTATTAAGAAACTCGGCGGCGTCCTTGCCGCTGACACGGATGACGCGGCGTTGGGAACGGTCGATGACTATGGTGCCGCCATCGGCAGCTCGTTGCTCACCCAGCGGATTGCCATAGTGCCAGGCCACGCCTTGGGCATCGAGTACGGTTGCGTCCTGGTGCTCCGCGGCACCGGTGCGTTGCAGAAGAGGCGAAGAATAACTCACAACTACCGATGGTAGGGCATAATCAAAGGTATGAAGTTCTCGCCGCGAAAAGAGCCGGTCATCTACGTTGTGGAGCCCTTTGGAGGGTCGGTACGCAGGCACATGCCCACGCTGCCTCTCGTCTATGCGGATGATGCCGCGGTCACCCGCGGCGATGGCATTTTTGAATCCCTGCTCGTACGCGGAGGAAAAGCCGCCAACCTGCAGCGGCACGCGCAACGCTTCTGCGATTCAGCGCGCACCATGAATCTGCCAGAACCGCCTATGGAGAAGTGGGAAGAAGCCACGCGTCTCGCGATTGCGGACTTCTGCGGGGATGAGACAGGGGATGCCAAATGCACCTGGACTTATACCCGCGGGCGCGCCTCTACGGGAAGGCCGAGCGCCTGGGTCGTGGTGCAGCCCATCGAGGAGAAGGTCCTAGAACAGCGCGCGCACGGCGTAGCCGTCATGACCAGCCCGCGCCTGTGGCACGTAGCGGAGGAATTACCCGCCAAGACGCTCAACTATGCGGCCACGATGGCGATGTTGCGTATGGCGCGCGAGAAGGGATTTGAGGATCTCATCCTCACCGACCCAGACACCGGAGAAATCCTCGAGGGCGCAACCTCGACCGTGGTGGCCGTCAAGGGAGAGAAACTGCGCACCGCCGCCGGCCGCGGCATCCTTCCCGGAACCACGCAGGCGGCCTTTTTCGCCCACGCCACTAAGGAGGGCTATCGCTGCAAAGCCAAGCCGCTCACCGTGGAGTATCTGGAAAAGGCGGACTCAGTGTGGCTGGTGTCCTCGGTGCGCGTTGCCGCCCGGGTCACCCGGCTTAATGGCAAAAAATTAAAGGCCCCGGATAACGTGGACGTCATTCGAGACCTTATTGATAAAGCGCTGGGGGACTAGCCAGCGATACGGGTGAGCTCCGCGGACATGTAGGGGCGCATTTCCCCATCAACCATGCGCTCGTCTACCCAGCCCAGGTTGTTATTGGGCATCAGGCCGTACATGCGCTTGCCCGGCCCCAGGTTTTTCGGTCCGGTTTCGGTGACCATGGTGGAGGCGGACTCCAGCTGCCATGCGCGGTCATTGAACGGCTCGCCGTAGAAGATTTCCACAATGCCGTTGGAAGAGGTGTAAGTGACCTCGATTTCATCCTTTTCAGAAATGCGCCAGAAGCCGGTCTCGCGCACGGAGGGGCCTTCCGGCTTGCCCTCGGTATCAATCTTCCAGGTACGGGAGCTAAACGTGAGGTAATTCTCGCCATCGTGGGCGATGACCAGCTGCTGGCCAAAGGTATATTCCTGGCCCTGCGTATCGTGTGCCTGGCCCTCGCCTTGCCAGACGCCCACGAGGGGGAGCAGTCCTAGCAGGCCGTCGTGCAGCGATGGGCCCTGGCGCAGGTTAGCGGTATCGTCCGGTACCGGGGTATCGCCCAGCTCGAGAGCGGGGATATTGCGGCTAGCGGCGTCTTTCCACTGCTCGGCGGCCTGGTTCACGGCATCGTTGCCGTTGAGCTTTCCCGGATCATTTTCCGGGTGGGAAGCCGCGGTGGTTTCGATGTTTTCGGGAGTGGTTTCATTTTTATTTTCGCTCATGGGCGTCCAGCCTAGTCGTGAACCCGCCTATTTAACTACTAGACTTGGGCCTCGTGCATGCATTGATGATCTCGAATCCCAACTCGACCTCACAAACCAACGCCCTTTTCCGCCAAATCGTTCCTTGCCTACAAGCGGTGGAGGGGCTGCGCCTGAAGGTGCAATTTACGCACCACCCCGGCCACGCCGAAGAGATGGTCAAGGGAATGACCAGGGATGACTATGACGTCATTATCGCTGTAGGCGGAGATGGGACCGTCAACGAGGTAGTCAACGGGCTCCTCGGCCCGGCCGATGGGCAGCGCCCCGACCCCCACTCCATCCCCGCGTTGGCCGTAATTCCTACCGGGTCTGCCAATGTTTTCGTGCGCGCTCTAGGTTTTCCCAACACTCCGGTGGAAGCCACTCACGTATTGGCGCGCATGCTGGAGCGCAACCTCCGTCGCACCATTTACCTGGGCACGTGGAACGATCGCTGGTTTGCCGTCAATGCCGGCTTCGGCTTGGATGCGGATGTTTTGGCGCGCGTGGACCGGGCGCGCGAGCAAGGATTTTCTGCCACTCCACTGCGCTATCTCAATGTTGCCATTCGGGCGTGGAGCCGCGCGCGGAAGAATCCACCGCATATTGCGGTTAAGGCCGAATCCAGCATCGGCGAGCAGCTGCGCAAAGACGATGTGCCGCTCATGTTTACCTCCAATACCAACCCGTGGACCTTCCTAGGCCCTCTGCCGGTTGTGACCAATCCGCGCAATTCTTTTGATGAGGGCCTTGCTCTTTTTGGCCTGGAGGAGTTTAGCGGACTTGGCGGCGTCGTCGGCCTGCTGCACCTCTTTGGTGCCGATAAACGTGGATGGCTCAATAAGCTCACCAAAGAAAAGACCGTGGCCTTCGACGATGCCATGCGCGTCGAACTGGTCTGCCGCGAACCGCAGCGCTTCCAGGCCGACGGGGAATCTGAGGGGCGCTTCGATGCCGTTACCTTAGCCTCCGTAAAGGAAGCCATCGAGGTATTCGCCCCGCAGGATAGGAGAGAAGTCCATAAGCGCACGATGAAGGAAGTGCTCCGGGACTTTATCCGCCTGCGCTAGCCTGCGGCGCAGGTCCCACCCGGTGCTTGGTGTCGGCGGCTTTCTTTTCTGCCTCTTCCACGGCCTTTTGCTCCGAGCCTTCAATCTCCAGAGGAGAGAGTTGGGCCAGCTGCACCTTGATATTGCGGCGCTGTATTTCGAAGGAGATGGTGCCGCCCTGCATTTTTACCGCGGTAGCCTGGGCCGGAAGCGGAAGCTGGCGAGTATCAAAGTTGAGGGAAAAGGCCTTTTGCAGGCGCTCGTCATCGGTGTCATAGACCTGCATGCGAAACTCCGGCCCGACTAAGCGGAGGGTGACTTTGGCGGTGGACTTGTGAGTATCGCCAGGCAGGGTGCCTGTCAGCTCAGCTTCCGCGGAGGTGCCACCGGAAGGGGAGATATCGTCTGGGTTGGCAATGGATAGATCGGTAATTCCCAGCAGGCGGCCCAACGCCACCCCGTCTAAGGAAATGCCGCGCGAGTAGGTAGAAACAGGCGCGCCCTCAATATCGCCGTTCATTACTTGTTCTGGGGTCACCGTAATATCGCGCAGTACGGTCGAAGCATTGACCATTCCCAGCTTGGGCACCTCCACGTCGAGCGCCTTGACCTCCAAATAGGGAATTTCCTTCGAGGCCGCAGCCCACACGTAGGGGGTGCCACCGATAAAGACATCTGGCGTATTTTCCAGCCGTGAATTGGCTTTTACGGCCTGTGCCACCTTGTGTTCCGTGTGCATAGCCACGCAGGCATCCGCCACCCAGGCCGCAATGAATACGCACACCACGAGGAGGATGTGTACGATGCGCCGGTCAATTCTTAGAACACTCACCCCTTCATTCTTACCCTACGTATTCTGGGGTCTATGACTAGCAATGCCTTTAGTATCACGGAAGAAAACCTGCCGGACTCCCCGGAGCTGGCGAGCCGCCTAGAAGAGCTTGCTGAGCAGGCCGAACGTGTGGATGGAATGGCGCCCCTTTCAGAGCAGTTCCTTAATGGCCTCACTGATTCCCGCCTGCAGCATCGCCACTTGGTGGCGTGGGTAGATAAGAAGCCGTGCGGCGTGGCTGGGCTGGATGGTTCCACCGCCGAGCTATTTATCGCCCCAGATTTCCGCGGACAGGGCTATGGGGCCTTGCTTTACGACGCCGCCGCGGAAACCCCCAATCTCCAGGCCTGGGCCCACGGGAACCTGCCGGCCGCACAGGCCCTGGCACACTCCCGAGGTCTGCAGGTCACCCGTAAGCTAGTGGTTATGGGTATTGGGGGAGAAGAGCTCGCTGCTGTCGCCCGTCCCGAGGACGTGCCTTTGACGGCGCTCAATTACTCCGAGTCGGTAGCAAAATGGGGGCAGGAGTTTGTGGAGGAGCAGTGGCTCAAGGCAAATAATGAGGCTTTTTCCTGGCACCCTGAGCAAGGTGGCTGGGATATAGATCGCCTGCACCGCGGCATGGAGGCGGATTGGTTTGATCCCGCTGACCTGCTCTTCTTGTGGGATACGGCAGGAGATCCGGTCCTAGCCGGCTTCCACTGGACCAAATGGCATGCGGAGGAAGCCCCGGGATTCGGTGAGGTCTACGTGGTGGGCTTGGCTGCGGACTATCGCGGCAAGAAATTGGGTGGACCGCTGCTGCAGATTGGTCTGCGTCGCATGGTGGAAAAGGGTGCTCAGCGGGTAATTCTTTATGTGGAAGCGGACAATGATCCGGCGCTGAAAGCATATGAGCGCCTGGGCTTTAAAGTTGATGAAGAACACGTCGTATGGGGTGTATGTGATTAAAGTCATGGGGTGAGCCGTGTTTGTTCACTCAGTGTTCACCTATTGGCACCCTTTTGGTCAGATCCTGCGGATAGCTTTACACCTTGTGAGTTAACCGCACCTGCGCACCTGCATCTCGCCCCAGAAAGCGAAGCGGGATGCGGGAAATATCTCTCTAGGAGATGCGGTTTCCTCGGACAATCAATCTCTGATCTGCACCGGAAAGGGTTTTCCCGTGATTCGCAACTTCAAGCGCACCGCCGCAATCTTCGGCATCGTAGCCGCAACCTCTACCGCTCTCGTAGCTTGCTCTGAGGAGTCTGGCTCCTCCTCCGATTCCGCTGGCGGCGAGGACGTCTCCGGCGAGCTCGTCGGCGACGGTGCATCCTCCCAGCAGAACGCAATGTCTTACTTCCAAACCGCGTTCTCCGAGGATCACCCAGACGCTTCCCTGTCCTACAATGCTTCCGGTTCCGGCGCCGGCGTTGAGGCCTTCACCAACGGCCAGGCTGACTTCGCTGGTTCTGACTCCGCCCTGAAGGAAGACGAGGGCGAGGTCGAGGCTGCCGCTAAGCGTTGCGACGGCAACGAGGCATGGCACCTGCCAACCACCATCGGCCCGGTTGCAATCGCCTACAACCTGGGTGACACCGAGATCAACCTTTCCACCAAGACCCTGGGCAAGATCTTCAAGGGCGAAATCAAGAAGTGGAACGACAAGGCTATCGCCGCTGACAACGAGGGCACCGACCTGCCGGACAAGGACATCACCGTCATCTTCCGTTCCGACGAGTCCGGTACCTCCGCAAACTTCCAGAAGTTCCTGAAGGCCGCTACGGGCGACTGGGACTCCGAGGGCAAGCAGTTCCCGGATTCTGTTGGTGAGGGCGCTAACGGTTCCTCCGGCGTTGCTGACCAGGTTGCAAGCATCGACGGTGCTATCACCTACGTCGAGGCTGGCTTTGCAGACCAGAAGGAAGGCGAAGGCGTTAAGAAGGCCAAGATTGACTTCGGCCACGGCCCAGTTGAGCTCTCCACCGAGTCCGTCAACAAGGCTTTGGAAAACCTGGAGTTCAAGAAGACCGACTCCGAGCACAACATGGTTGTTGACTCTGAGGCACTGTTCTCCTCCGATAACGAGGGTGCATACCCGCTCATCCTGACTACCTACAACATCGTCTGCTCCAAGGGCTACGATGAGGAGACCTCCAAGCTGGTCAAGTCCTTCTTCACCACCGTCCTGGATCACCAGGACGACCAGCTGGCTGAGCAAGGCTTCATCCCGGTTGAGGGTGCTCACCTGGACAAGCTGAAGGCTGCTGTTGACGCTTTGCAGTAAGCGCTAAAGCTGTAAAAGCTTAATATCTCCCGCCCCCACTGCCGCACACGATTCGCGCTTTGGGGGCGCAGGTATGTAACGATATTTTCCATTTTCAACGCTGAAAAGGATTAACAGTCTCATGGCAGACAATAATCTCACCACGGCTCCAGAGCAGGCGGACGCGAATATCACCGCTGCCGAGCGAGTCTCCACCAGCGGACACGAAGAAGTAGCTACCACCAGCTCCAATAGCGGCGTAAAGCGCCCAGGCGATCGTGTCTTTGAGTTCCTGTCCACTGCTTCGGCAACACTTATTACCGTCATGATTGCGGCTATTGCCGCCTTCCTGCTGTGGCGTGCAGTTCCCGCCCTGGGAGTCAACGACGGCGGCATCTTGGGTTTCTTTACCTATGGTGGCCGTTGGGAGACCACCGATACTTCTGCGATGAAGTTCGGTATCCCGACCATGTTCGGTACCACCGTCCTTATCTCCGTCTTCGCCCTCCTGCTGGCTATGCCGGTGGCCCTGGCCATTGCCATCTTCCTGTCCAACTACGCGCCTGCCCGCTTGGTCAAACCTCTCGGCTTCCTGGTGGACATGCTCGCTGCGGTTCCTTCCATTGTTTATGGTCTGTGGGGCTGGCAGGTTCTCGGCCCGGCGCTATCCGGCTTCTACTCCTGGATGGAGTCTTGGGCCGGCGGCTTCTTCCTCTTCCATGTCTTCGATAACTCGCCCTCTTTTGCTACCGGCCGCAACTTGTTTACCGGTGGCATCGTGCTCGCCGTGATGATTCTGCCAATCATCGCGGCCACCGCCCGCGAGGTCTTCGTGCAGACCCCTCCAGGCCAGGTGGAATCCGCCCTGGCGCTGGGCGCTACCCGTTGGGAAGTTATCCGCATGACCGTGCTGCCATTCGGCATGTCCGGCTATATCGCAGGCTCCATGCTCGGCCTGGGCCGTGCGCTGGGTGAGACCATGGCGCTGTACATGGTCGTCTCCCCGCTGATTGACTTCCGCTTCTCGCTTTTCGATGGCGGCACGACCTTCGCCACGGCCATCGCCCTGGCATCTGCCGAGTTCGGTAACGAGATGCGCGCTGGTGCCTACATCGCCGCCGGCCTCATGCTGTTCTTGCTGACCTTCGTGGTCAACGCAATTGCCCGCGCCATCGTGAAGAAGAAGTAAGGAGGGGAGGATCAATGACTACGACAACTAATGCCAAGCCTGCCTCCCAAGGCGGCGCGACATTCCTGGACATCTCCGGCTCCCGCAAGATGACCAATAACATCGCCACTGCAGTGGTCTGGGGCGCAATGATTTTGGCTATGGTCCCGCTGGTGTGGGTTCTGTGGGAACTCATCGCCCGCGGTAGTGGCGTAATCCTCAACCCTGAGTGGTGGACCGCCTCCCAGCGCGGCATCATGAATAGCTCGGCTGGCGGCGGTGCTGCCCACGCAATCGTGGGTACTTTCGTGCAAACCATTTTGGCTTCCGTCATCTCCATTCCCATCGGCATCTTCACCGCTATTTACCTGGTGGAGTACTCCAAGGGTGGATGGCTTGGCCGCGTCACCACCTTTATGGTGGACATCCTGTCTGGTGTGCCGTCCATTGTTGCGGCTCTGTTCATCTTCGCCATGTGGATTACCCTCTTCGGTTTCGGCCGCTCCGGCTTCGCCGTGGCGCTGTCCCTGGTACTGCTGATGATTCCGATTGTGGTGCGCAATACCGAAGAGATGCTGCGCGTGGTCCCAATGGACTTGCGTGAGGCGTCCTACGCGCTCGGTGTACCAAAGTGGAAGACCATCGCCCGTATCGTTCTGCCTACCGCCCTGTCCGGCATTGTCACCGGCATCATGCTGGCGATTGCCCGTGTGATGGGTGAGTCCTCGCCGGTGCTGGTCTTGGTTGGCTCCTCCTCCGTCATCAACTGGGACGCTTTCAAGGGATCTCAGTCCTCGCTCCCGTTGATGATGCTGGATATGTACAAGGCTGGCGCTCAGCCAGCCGTGCTGGACAAGCTCTGGGGTGCAGCTTTGACGCTGGTTATCCTCATCGCCGTCCTCAATATTGCGGCCCGCATCGTGTCCGCAAAGTTCTCGGTTAAGAAGTAAAACGCCGTAACACTCGATTCCGCCATACACTTGCTAGAGGAGAAACTCCCAAATGTCTAAGCTCGCGCTCAATGACGTGAACATTTTCTACGGCGACTTCCACGCCGTGCAGAACGTGAATATGCAGATCCCGGCCCAGGCCGTGACCGCATTCATCGGCCCTTCCGGCTGCGGTAAGTCCACCGTGCTGCGCACCATCAACCGTATGCACGAGGTCATTCCCGGCGCCTCGGTAAAGGGTGAAATCCTGCTCGATGGCACCAATATCTACGGACCAAAGGTTGACCCAGTATCCGTACGCAACACCATCGGCATGGTCTTCCAGAAGGCTAACCCGTTCCCCACGATGTCCATTGAGGACAATGTCGTGGCTGGCCTCAAGCTTTCCGGTGAGAAGAACAAGAAGAAGCTCAAGGAAGTCGCGGAGAAGTCCCTGCGCGGCGCCAACCTGTGGGACGAGGTCAAGGACCGCCTGGACAAGCCGGGCGGCGGCCTTTCCGGTGGTCAGCAGCAGCGTCTGTGCATCGCCCGCGCCATCGCCGTGGAGCCAGAGGTGCTGCTCATGGACGAGCCTTGTTCCGCCCTAGACCCGATTTCCACCCTCGCCGTGGAGGACCTTATCCACGAGCTGAAGGAGAACTTCACCATCGTCATCGTGACCCACAATATGCAGCAGGCAGCCCGTGTGTCCGATAAGACCGGCTTCTTCTCCCTGGAAGCAACCGGCAAGCCGGGTCACCTGGTGGAGTTCGATGACACCACCAAGATCTTCGAGAATCCTTCCCAGAAGGAGACCGAGGATTATATCTCTGGCCGCTTTGGCTAAAGAGTAGAGAGATTGTCCGAGAAAACGGGCCGGTTCATTCGAACCGGCCCCGTTTCTTAGTTTTTATTCCTTAGCGGCGGAACTGACGCTCCAGCTCGGCCATACGGGCCTCGAACTCCGCGTCCTTCTTGCTCTCTTCTAGCTTCTTGGCATAGTCGTGGGGCAGCAGCCCAGTGATCAAATAGATAATGTGGCCGGCAACCGAAACGCAGTGGTCGGCATAGCGCTCGTAATAGCGCGTAATCTGCGAGGTCTCCACTGCCTCTCGGACGGATCCTTCCCACTCGCGCTGGGTCAGGAGGCGCAAAAGATGAGAGTTGATATCGTCCACGGCGTCGTCATCGGCGCGAAGGTTCACGGATAGATCCGCGTCGGGAGTAACGAGAATATTGTGCAGCACAGAACCCATCTCTTCAGTGAGACGGTACAGCTCCTCAAAGTAGCCCATGTAGTTCGCAGGCACCACGGGATCGGGGTGGCGGCGGCGTGCGGAATCCGCGATGTGTTGGGCAAGCTTTCCCATTCGGTAGAGGTCTTCCACGATATAGATGGAAGAGACAACTTGGCGGAGATCCTGCGCCATGGGGTTTTCTAGTGCTAAAAGTTTTACGGCGCGCTCCGAGCATCGAGTGCGGATCTCATCGAGCTCCTCAGTCATAGTGAGAGCTTCTTCGGCAGATTCCAAAACGCCCTGGATTAGCGCCTGTGAGGACTTATCCATGATGGTGCGCACGGTATCGCACATGACGATGAGGTCATGGGAGAAGTTGTCTAAGTGTTCCCTGTAGGCAGCACGCATGCCAGAAATAATAGCGAAAACTTTCCATTCCCGCGCAACTTAAGTGGAAGATAAATGCACGATACCTATATACCCCAGGGTGCTCTGATGCCCTAATAAGGTTAACCGCCGGAATTCATAATATCTGCGGCGACGGGAACGCATTCATCCTCCGGATCGTCGAGCCAGCCATCCGGCAATGCCACCTTGGAAGGCGAACCTTGGCGGCCTCGGGCACCGTCGGCGTCGGCAGCCAAGGCGTCGGAATCTGCCCATGGGGCTAGGAGCTCTCGCAGTGCGTCGAGGGAATCCACCTTGGCCAAGCCCGCGCGTACTTGGCCGCCGACTGGGAAGCCGCGCAGGTACCAGCCAATGTGTTTGCGAATGTCGCGGGAAGCATTATCCTCGCCATCGTGCTCTGCGAGTAGCTCTGCGTGGCGGAGAATAACCTGGGTAACCTCACCCAGGGTGGGCTCAGCTGGGATGGACTCGCCGCGAAGGGCAGCGCCGAGCTCCGCAAAGAGCCACGGGCGGCCGAGGCAGCCGCGCCCGACCTGCACGCCGTCGCAACCGGTCTGTTCCATCATGCGGCGCGCATCCTCGGCGCGGAAGATATCGCCATTGCCCAAAACCGGGACTCCAGTGTCTGCTAGGTGCACTTTTAGTCGGGCGATCTCGTCCCACCGTGCTTCACCGGAATAGCGCTGGGCGGCGGTACGGCCATGCAAGGTAACGGCGGCGGCGCCGGATTCGACGGCGATGCGCCCCGCATCAAGATGCGTATGGTGTTCATCGTCAATGCCTACGCGCATCTTTACCGTTACTGGGATGTCGGTGCCCTCAGTAGCTTTGACGGCGGCGGAGACAATATTGCCAAAGAGGCGTCGCTTATAAGGCAAAGCGGATCCACCGCCGCGACGGGTCACCTTGGGAACCGGGCAGCCAAAGTTCATATCAATGTGGTCCGCCAAGTTCTCGTCCACGATCATCTTTGCTGCCTTGTAAGTATATTCCGGATCCACCGCATAAATCTGCAGTGATCGGGGATCCTCCTGCGGAGCAAAGGTTGTCATGTGCAGCGTCTTTTCATTGCGCTCTACTAGCGCGCGGGCGGTGACCATCTCACAGACGTAGAGGCCGGAAACCGTGCCAGTGCGCGCCAATTCCTGCTCGCGGCACAACGTGCGGAAAGCAACGTTGGTTACCCCCGCCATCGGGGCGAGGATGACGGGGGAGGAGAGATCGTAGTGTCCAATGCGCAAATTCACGCCCCAATTGTGCTAGTTGACGGGCCAAAATAGCAACTAGGGCCACAGTGGTGGCGTTCCTTATTTCCGTTTTATGGGGTGGGGGTCACACAAATGTGGTGGAAATCTTGCAAAGATTCGCTAATGTGGTCTGTGTAACTAATTAGGACGGCCGTTATTTTGGCTAGTCTCTCGATGAAGGAGGATTACCCTTGTCCGAAAGAATCGCGTATGCCCCGTTTCAAAAGCTCGTAGTTTCGGCAGAAGAGGCTGCTCAGCACGTAAACCACGGTGATCGCGTAGGCATTTCCGGCTTTACCGGCGCTGGCTACCCTAAGGGCCTGCCTACCGCCATTGCAGAAAAGGCCAAGGCCCTGCACGAAAAGGGCGAGGAATTTAAGATCGATGTCTTCTCTGGTGCCTCTACTGCTCCGGATTGCGATGGCGTCCTCGCGGAAGCTGAGGCGATTCGCTTCCGCTCTCCTTATAACTCCGATCCCACCTTGCGTAAGCAGTTCAATGACGGAACCGCGCTCTACCAGGACATTCACCTGTCTCACTCTGGCCAGCAAGTAGAGGAGGGCTTCTACGGTGATTTCCAGGTAGCCATCATCGAGGCTGTGCGCATCACCGAGGAAGGCCACGTCGTCCCGTCCTCCGCCGTGGGCAATAACCTCGAATACATTGAGGCTGCGGATAAGATCATCATCGAGATTAATGAGTGGCAGTCCATCAACCTCGAGGGCATGCACGATATCTACCGCATTGAAAAGCTGCCGAACCGTCAGCCGATCCCTATCACCAAGCCGGGTGACCGCATCGGTACCACCTACATGGAGGTGCCGGAGGAGAAGGTGGTCGCAGTGGTCAAGACCGATGCCCCCGACCGCAACGCGCCGTTTAAGGAGCCGGACGAGATCTCGGAAAAGATCGCTGCAAACTTCATCGAGTTCCTTGAGGGTGAGGTGGCTGCCGGCCGCCTTGAGTATGACAAGTTCATCATGCAGTCCGGCGTGGGCAACGTGCCAAATGCCGTGATGGCTGGCCTCCTGGATTCCAAGTTTGAAAATATCCAAGCCTACACCGAGGTTATCCAGGATGGCATGCTTGATCTAATTGACGCCGGCAAGATGACCATGGCCTCTGCTACCTCCTTTGCCCTTTCCCCGGAGTATGCCGAGAAGATGAACGCGGAGGCAGAGCGCTACCGCAAGCACATCATTCTTCGCCCACAGCAGGTCTCCAATCACCCAGAGGTCATTCGCCGCGTTGGCCTGATTTCTTCCAATGGCATGATTGAGGCCGATATTTACGGCAATATCAACTCCACCAACGTCTCCGGCTCCCGAATCATGAACGGCACCGGTGGCTCGGGTGACTTCACCCGCAACGCCTATATCTCCACCTTCGTCTCGCCGTCCGTGGCCAAGGATGGCGCCATTTCCGCGCTGGTTCCTTTCGTGTCTCACACGGACCACACCGAGCACGACACCATGGTCATCATTACCGAGTATGGAGCAGCTGACCTGCGCGGACTGGCTCCGAAGGAGCGCGTGGAGAAGGTTATCTCTGTCGCTCACCCGGACTACCGTCCGCTGCTGGAGGACTACTTCAAGCGTGCCAAGGAAAACAAGTTCCAGCACACCCCGCACGATTTGAAGACCGCCTTCGACTTCCAGGTGAACTTCATGGAAAAGGGCGATATGCGCGGCTAATCTAACTGTGTCCTGGCGGGCGCTCAGCGGTGAGCTGGGCGCCTTTCGCTTGCCGACGCCCCCTAATTAGGACTTTGCAAATGTCGCAAGCTAAGATGTAACGACGTTGGGCCTTTAGCTCAGTTGGTAGAGCTACGGACTTTTAATCCGCAGGTCGTGGGTTCGATCCCCACAGGGCCCACAACTGGAGCCACCCGGTAGGGTGGCTCCTTTTAGTTTTTCACCATCTTCTTGATGGCGCGCATCGCCTCTTCTAGCTTCTCCGTGGCCACTTCGCCGTCCTCGGCGGCAGCACCGGCCACGCAGTGCTCGATATGGTCTTCTAGGAGCGCGAGTGAGACATTTTCTAGCGCTGACTTCACGGCCGAAATCTGGGTAATAATGTCAATGCAATACTGGTCTTCCTCGATCATGCGATGGATGCCGCGTGTTTGGCCCTCAATACGTTTGAGCCGTGCGAGGTAGCGATCTTTACTTTGTGAATCTGCGTTATATCCGTGCACGTGCGGCTCGTGACAGGAGCACGTTTGATGCTGGTCAGACATGGTTCCTAATCTTTCTGGGGGAGCGATTTTGTAACTAGGTGAGGTCTCCAGTATATTTCTAGAAGTCGCCATAGCGCGACGGGCCCCCATCGTCTAGCGGCCTAGGACACTGCCCTTTCACGGCAGCGGCACGGGTTCGAATCCCGTTGGGGGTACCAACATGAAAGTGTTGGTACGAATTAAATATTCGATTGGCCTTGTGGCGCAGTTGGTTAGCGCGCCGCCCTGTCACGGCGGAGGTCGCGGGTTCAAGTCCCGTCAAGGTCGCAGAAAAGCAGCAATCGTTTCTACGATTGCTGCTTTTTGTTTTGGTACGCTGGCGCCAACTAAGGAATTAGGAGAGTCAGCACTGTGGAACCATACGTAGGGATTGTCGTCTTTGAGCTCGTGTCGCAGGATTCGGAGCTTAGGAATTTCTACCGGGAAGACTTCTTCCTCGTCTACGCAGATTCTGAGGAGGAGGCGCACCACAAAGTTGCTAACCGAGCTCACGAGCAAGAGTATGAAGAGCTGAAGTTGCGCCACATTGTAGATGTTGCTCCGGCCCTGTATGGCTATGTGGACCGAGATTGCGACCTTTACTCGCGACACTTTGCCGCACTGGAAGACTATGAGCGCTTTGAGATGAAATTAGGAGGAAGCGATCCTCTTCAGGCTCCCGAATAGTGTTATGACGTGCTGATTTGGTGAGTGTTGGGAGTCTTCTGTAAAGTAACTATCCGTGCCAGAGAGCACACATAATTTAAAATGGCCTTGTGGCGCAGTTGGTTAGCGCGCCGCCCTGTCACGGCGGAGGTCGCGGGTTCAAGTCCCGTCAAGGTCGCGGAAACCTTCGGGTTTCTGGCCAGATAGCTCAGTCGGTAGAGCACACGCCTGAAAAGTGTGGGGTCGCCAGTTCGATCCTGGCTCTGGCCACAATAATGGCTCCTCTTAAGAGGGGCCATTTTTGCTTTAGTATAGGTGCATGGAACACGCTATTGCACACCAGACCGATAAATCCCGTTACGTCCTCACCGTGGACGGTACTGAGGCGGGTGCTTGCTACTACGTAGACGCGGGCGATACCCGCGAGTTCAACCACACGGTCATCAAGGATGCTTTTCGCGGCCAAGGACTGTCTGCGCCGTTGATTAAGGCTGCGCTTGATGATGCCCGGGGCGTCGGCAAGCAAGTCATCGCTTCCTGCTCCGCCGTGGCGCACTTTATAGAAAAGAATCCCGAATACCGCGACCTGCTACGCCCAGAAGGCATATAAAAAGCGGCCCACAAGTGCCTGTGGGCCGCTGGGAGAGAATTTAGATGTAGTAGTCGGGGTCGACCAGTTTGATGCGCTCATTTGGATTGCGTGGGCGGTTCTTGGCCGGGATGCCCACCGCGATATGTTCGGCGGGCACGTCCTTCGTCACTACGGCATTGGCGCCAATGGCCGATCCCTCACCGATCGTGATGGGGCCGAGTACCTTAGCGCCTGCGCCGATGACTACATTGTCCTCGATGGTGGGGTGGCGCTTAGTCTGAGTGAGTACCTGGCCACCGAGGGTGACACCGTGGTAAAGCATGACGCCATCGCCAATCTCGGCGGTTTCACCGATGACGATGCCCATGCCGTGGTCAATAAAGAAGCGGCGACCGATAGTGGCGCCCGGGTGGATTTCCACGCCGGTAAAGAAGCGGTTAATTTGCGCTAATATGCGCGCGGGCCCGCGTAGGCCGCGCTTCCACATCCAGTGCGAAATGCGATGAGACCACACCGCGTGGAGGCCGGAGTACACTATTGCATTTTCGACGTCGCCGCGAGCGGCTGGATCGTGATCTCTTGCATTCGCTAAGTCTTCACGGATGTAGCTCATAATGTTCATGCTCACATAGTACTGGCATAAAAAAGGCACCCGCCAAGGTTGGCGGGTGCTTTTATTCATCCGAAGTGATTTAAGCCTCGCGGATGTCCTCGAAGAGGATGGTGGAGACGTAGCGCTCACCGAAGTCCGGTAGGACAACCACGATGGTCTTGCCCTCAAACTCTGGGCGCTCTGCCAGCTTCAAAGCTGCAGAGACGTTAGCGCCGGCGGAAATGCCTACCAGCAGGCCTTCCTGGGTGGCCAAGTCGCGGGAGGCCTTAATGGACTCCTCGGTGGTGGCGGGAAAGACTTCGTCGAGAAGCTCGCGGTCAAGTACCTCAGGAACGAAGTTGGCGCCGATGCCCTGGATCTTGTGCGGGCCAGCGTGGCCTTCAGATAGGACAGGGGAGTCGGACGGCTCGACGGCGGCCAAGTGCAGGTCCGGATTCTTGGACTTGAGGAAGCGACCCACACCGGTAACGGTGCCGCCGGTGCCTACACCAGCAACGAAGGCATCAACCTTGCCCTCGGCGTCTTCCCAGATCTCCGGGCCGGTGGTCTCCTCGTGCATCTTCGGGTTTGCCTCGTTGGCGAACTGTGCAGCCAGGATAGCGTTGTCGTTCTCGGCGACGATTTCATTCGCCTTGTCGACGGCGCCCTGCATGCCCGCCGCGCCTGGGGTCAGTACAATCTCTGCGCCATAGGCGCGCAGCAGCACCTTGCGCTCGTTGGACATGGTCTCCGGCATGGTCAAGATGACCTTGTAGCCCAAAGTGGCGCCGGCCAGAGCCAAGGCAATGCCGGTATTGCCGGACGTGGCTTCCACGATGGTGCCGCCCGGCTTGAGCTGACCAGACTTCTCAGCGGCCTCAACGATGGCCTTGCCGATGCGGTCTTTCACGGAGTTAGCGGGGTTAAAAGATTCAACCTTGGCAAGCACGGTTGCACCCTTGCCCTCGGTAAGACGGTTTAGGCGGACCAGCGGGGTGCCGCCGATGGTTTCCATAATGTTGTTGTAGACAGCCATTGTATTGACTCCTTTGGGAATCGGATTTGGATTCAAATCGTGTACAACGCAAGGGTACACTACACAAGTAGACCGGTCAGTATATAAATTCTAGACCGGGCATTCGGGCATTCCATGTGGGATTACAACACCGGATAAGCCAGGGGCGATTTCGAATTACCCCCACATGCTGTCTATACTTCCACTCAGTTGCCCGCTGGCCCCCAAATTCCCGGGGGGAAGACGGGTACACCTGCTTGGTTACCCCCGACGAGGAAAGAGTCTCATGGAGTCGCATCGCCTCAAAGATGATGAAGAATCCGTACGCGCGGCGTTATCGTCCCTGAAAACCGCTACAGGTATTCCGGTGACGATGTATGCCACGCTGCTGCCAGACAATCGCTTGCAGATTACGCAGTGGGTGGGCCTACGTACCCCAGCGCTGCAGAATCTGATCATTGACTCAGGCGTTGGTGTGGGTGGGCGAGTGGTGAGCACTCGCCGCGCGGTAGGCGTCTCCGATTACACCCGTGCTACTACCATTTCGCACGAGAATGATCGCGTAATCCAAGACGAGGGCCTGCACTCCATCGTGGCTGTGCCCGTTACGGTCCAGCGCGAAATCCGCGGCGTCCTCTACGTGGGAGTGCATTCACCAGTTCGCCTGGGCGACAAGGTCATTGAAGAAGTGACGATGACCGCGCGCACTCTTGAGCAGGACCTAGCTGTAAATTCCGCGATGCGCCGCGCCGATGGGTCTAAAGGCGGAGCCGCCCGCGGCCACGTTATGAACGGTGCTGAGTGGGAACAGGTACGCTCCACCCACTCCAAGCTGCGCATGCTGGCTAACCGCGTGGAAGACGAGGAGCTGCGCAAGGAACTGGAGACGCTATGTGACCAGATGGTTTCTCCGGTGCGCGTGAAGCAATCCACCAAGCTCTCCGCCCGCGAGCTCGACGTTCTCTCTTGTGTGGCCCTGGGCCACACCAACGTGGAAGCGGCTGAGGAAATGGGAATCGGCGCAGAAACTGTGAAGTCTTATCTGCGCTCGGTAATGCGTAAACTCGGTGCGCACACCCGCTACGAGGCGGTCAATGCCGCCCGTCGCATCGGCGCGTTGCCTTAAGAACCGGTAGCGTAGGCAGTTGTGAAAGATCAGTTTATTGTTTCCGGCGGTGCCCGCTTAGAGGGCACCGTCAAAGTAGATGGCGCAAAAAATAGCGTCTTAAAGCTCATGGCCGCATCCTTGCTGGCGGAGGGCACTACGACGCTGACCAACTGCCCAGAAATTCTGGACGTCCCCCTGATGAAGAAGGTCCTCGAGGGGCTCGGTTGCGAGGTAGTTATCGAGGGCTCTGAAGTCCGGATTACTACTCCTGCGCAGCCACAATCTAATGCGGACTTTGATGCAGTCCGCCAGTTCCGCGCCTCCGTTTGTGTGCTCGGACCCCTGACCTCCCGCTGTGGTCATGCCAAGGTAGCGCTGCCCGGCGGCGACGCGATTGGTTCCCGCCCGCTAGACATGCACCAGACGGGCCTGGAAAAGCTGGGCGCTACCACTCGTATTGAGCACGGTGCCGTCGTGGCAGAAGCCACCCACCTACGTGGCGCGAATATTCGCCTTGATTTCCCGTCAGTGGGTGCAACCGAAAACATCCTCACCGCCGCGGTTCTCGCTGAGGGGGAAACCGTTCTGCATAATGCGGCTCGTGAGCCCGAAATCGTCGATCTGTGCACCATGCTCAAATCCATGGGTGCCGATATCGAAGGTGAAGGAAGCTCGGTGGTGACTATCCGGGGCGTCGATAAGCTGCAGCCCACCCAGCACGAGGTTATCGGTGACCGCATCGTGGCAGGTACATGGGCATATGCCGCCGCCATGACCCAGGGGGACATCACGGTGGGCGGTATCTCACCGCGCCACCTGCACCTGCCACTGGAAAAGCTGAAGTCCGCCGGTGCCGAACTGGAAACCTATGAGAACGGCTTCCGCGTACGCATGGATCAGCGCCCGCAGTCGGTGGACTATCAGACCCTGCCATTTCCGGGGTTCCCTACTGATTTGCAGCCTATGGCCATTGGCATCTCCGCCATTGCGGACGGAACGACGGTCATTACAGAGAATGTCTTTGAATCCCGCTTCCGTTTTGTAGATGAAATGCTGCGCCTGGGTGCCGACGCCCAGGTTGACGGCCACCATGTAGTAGTCCGTGGCAAAGAGCGGCTGTCTTCTACTCACGTATGGAGCTCCGATATCCGCGCAGGTGCGGGCTTGGTGCTTTCTGCGTTGTGTGCGGATGAGACCACTACGGTTCACGATGTTTTCCACATCGACCGCGGTTATCCGAATTTTGTAGAAAACCTGCAGCGTCTCGGCGCCACGATCGAAAGAACTCAAGAAGAAGAGCTCTTTTAACGACGTCCTCAGTACACAGTTTTCCGTAGTGTGCTGGGGATTTGTGTTGTTTGGTTGTGGTGGGCTAGATTAATCCAAGTCGCCGAGAGGTAGCCGGGAGGTTACTTGAT
>NZ_JBBMGI010000007.1:0-162095 GCF_037908445.1 Corynebacterium sp. KPL2825
CGCTGCCGACGGTGGAGGTTTCTACCATGCCCCACACGTGAACAACGTCGACACCGTAGCGTTCCTCCCACATCTTGATAAGAATTGGGGGAACAGGGGAGCCGCCGGCATAGATCTCCGTGAGGGTCATGCGCTCCGGCGGGTGGTGCATGTAGTGCACAAAGAGTTGGATCCAGATGGTGGGAACGCCGTGGGCCACGCGCGGAGAAGTAGCGGCAATGGCCTTGGCAAGGGTGGGGGCGGATACGTCGGCGTCGGGAAGCACGAGCGGGGTGCCCGTCATGAAGCAGGTAAAGGGAACGCCCCAGCTCAGCACGTGACAGATGGGGATGCAGCACAGGAAAGTCTCGCCGTGGGTGATGCACAGCGAGTCCGAGGAGCGCAGCTGCATGGCCTCCAGATACAGCGAACGGTGCGAATACAGTACGCCCTTGGGGGCACCCGTGGTGCCTGTGGAATAGCACAGTGCCGCGGCCGTGCGCTCATCTAGTTCCGGCCAGTCATAGACGGTGGAGCGGCCATCAATTAAAGCTTCATAGGAATACACTTCAATCCCACGGGGGAAGAGATGGGCAAACTGCTGCGCAGGCTGTGCGCCGGTAATGATGACGCTTTTCACGGAGTCGGTACCCACAAGCACCTTGCCTAGTTGCTGCGCCAGCCGGGGATCGCACACGATGGCAGATATTTCCGCGTGATTAATAATATGGCGAATCTGGTCATTCATCAGCTGCTTATTCAGCGGCGCAAAAATCGCGCCCTTGCAAGCAGTGCCAAACATGACCTCGAGGTGTTCGGCGCAGTTCCACATAAAACTGCCCACCCGCTCATCGCCGGTAATACCCAAATCATCATGAATAGCGTGGGCGAAGGCGGCTGCGCGAGCGGCGATATCGCGGAAGGTAACTTCTTCGGCCGGATCAAATTCAGAGCCGGTGCCCTCACCGTGCCAGGTTGTCACCGTGGTGCTGCCGTGCACCGAGGCGCCGTATTCCAAAATGCGGGTCAGGGAGAGGGGGATATCCATCATCGTGGAAAGCATGCCTCTACTGTAGCGGTGTCATGGTGCGGGCGTTGCGGTCTATGCGTTATACTTGTTCGCGACTGGTAGGAAACCGGAATTTTTAGCTCCCCTTTCCTATGGATTCGGGCCCAGAGAAGTTTTGCCCGCAGTCGTTTCTTGATTTCTTCCGGTTCGTGCACCCGCTGTGCGAATTCTCCTTGAGAACATGGAAGAGGCCTCATACTTATTGCCCGGCAGGACGCGCATGCGCCTTGGCACGAGGGCGAGAAGTCCTAGAAAAATACACATTGGCTTCCAGTGCAACGCCGTGAGCCTAGGCTACGGCGGCTCCCGCATCATCGGACCTGGTCAAGCAACGAAAGGATATCCGTGAGCGAAACGGACAACACCGCAGCACAGGATCTTGCATCCCTGAAGCTGCCGGAATTGCGCAAAATGGCCGCAGAGCGCGGCCTACGTGGTGTCTCTGCCCTGCGCAAGGGGGATCTCATCACCGCCATCAAGACTGGTCAAGTTCCGCCAAAGGCCAAGGCCAAGGTGGAAAAGGCCGCTCGGGTAGAAAAGGCGGAAAAGGCAGAGAAATCTGATAAACCAGAAAAGCCACGCGCGCAGGCGCAGGACGATGCGCCGCAGAAGGCGGAAAAGCAGGAAGAATCCGGCGAGAAGCAGGATAACCGCCAGCAGAACTCTGGCGACGAGCAGCGCTATGAGTCGCGTTCTCAGGCACGCCGCGCTCGCCGCAACCGCGCCCGCCGGCAAGAACGCCAGGAGCGGCAGGAACGTCAAGAGCGCGAGGAACGCAGCCACAACGAGGAGCAGGGCGGCAATAAAGACAACCGCGAGAATAACTCCCAGGATGGCTCCGATAATCAGGGCGATAAGAATGACCGCGGCGATAATAAGCAGCGCGGCAATCGCCACGATGACAACAATAATCACGAGCGCGGCAACCGTCGTGGGCGCCGCAATCGCCGCAACCGCCGTGGCCGCGGAAACAATAATGACAATAACGGCGGCAACGATTTGCAGGTCCGCGAGGGCGATGAGCTGCAGGCCGTCGGTGGCATTTTGGACGTGGTAGACAATAACGTCGCCTTCCTGCGCACCACCGGTTACCGCGCCGCGGCTTCCGACGTCTTTGTCAACAACGGCATTGTCCGCCGCCTGGGCCTGCGCTCCGGCGACGCCATTACCGGCCAGGTTAAGGTCTCCGGCCCGACGCATACGCATGGCAACGGTCGTAACCGCCGCAAGTACAACCAGCTGGTTCAGGTCGATACCGTCAATGGCATCGATCCGGAAAACGCAAAGCAGCGTCCGCACTTTAATAAGCTGACCCCGCTGTATCCGAATAAGCGCCTGCGTTTGGAAACGGACCCGAAGATCCTCACCACCCGCGTGATTGACCTCATCATGCCCATTGGTAAGGGCCAGCGCGCGCTTATCGTCTCCCCGCCAAAGGCCGGTAAGACGACGATTTTGCAGAATATCGCCAATGCGATTTCTACCAATAACCCGGAGTGCTACCTCATGGTTGTCCTCGTAGATGAGCGCCCTGAGGAAGTTACGGATATGCAGCGTTCCGTCAACGGTGAGGTTATTGCTTCCACCTTTGATCGCCCGCCATCAGAGCACACCTCCGTAGCCGAGCTGGCTATCGAGCGTGCCAAGCGCCTTGTGGAGCAGGGCAAGGACGTCGTTGTTTTGCTCGACTCCATTACCCGCCTGGGCCGCGCCTACAATAATTCCTCCCCGGCATCCGGCCGCATCCTCTCTGGCGGTGTGGACTCCAACGCGCTCTACCCGCCAAAGCGCTTCCTCGGCGCCGCCCGCAATATCGAAGAGGGCGGCTCGCTGACAATCATCGCCACCGCCATGGTGGAGACCGGTTCTACCGGCGATACCGTCATCTTCGAGGAATTCAAGGGCACCGGCAATGCCGAGCTGAAATTGGACCGTGGCATTTCCGAGCGCCGTGTATTCCCGGCCGTGGACGTTAACCCGTCCGGCACCCGTAAGGATGAATTGCTGCTCGTACCAGAGGAGGCGCGCATCATGACCAAGCTGCGTCGCATCCTTTCTGCCCTGGATTCCCACCAGGCCATTGACCTGCTCATTAAGCAGCTAAAGAAGACCCGCTCCAATGGCGAGTTCTTGATGCAGGTGGCCTCCTCGGCCCCGATGGCTGCGGATAAGGATGAAGAAGATTATGTCTAATCAGGTTTCCCTCGTTGATGACATTGTGTCCGAATACCAGGGCATTGAGATGCAGATGGGCGATCCGGAGGTGGCCGGCGACCAGAAGCAATTCCGCAAGCTCTCCAAGCGCTATGCGGAACTGCGCCCCATCATCATGGTTAATGATGAATTAACCCAGGCCCGCGAGGATCTCGCGGACGCCAAGGAGATGGCCTACGAGGACCATGACTTCCAAGAAGAAGCGGACCGCCTCGAAAAGTCCGTGGAGAGCTTGGAAGAAAAGCTCGCTGATCTGCTCGCGCCGCGCGATGAGCAGGACTCCGAGGACATCATTATGGAAATCAAGGCCGGCGCGGGAGGCGAGGAGGCGGCCCTCTTCGCCGGTGACTTGGCCCGGATGTACGAGCGCTACGCGGATAAGACCGGCTTTAACTGGGAGGTCCTGGGCCTCAACGAGTCGGATCTGGGAGGTGTGAAGGATATGACCATTTCCTTCCGCTCCAAGTCTCCTTCGCGCGATGGTGCCTGGTCCGTCTTCAAGTTCGAGGGCGGTGTGCACCGCGTGCAACGTGTCCCGGTCACCGAGTCCCAGGGCCGTATTCAGACTTCTGCCGCCGGCGTGCTGGTCTACCCAGAGCCAGAAGAGGTGGAGTCCGTCAATATTGATGACAAGGATATTCGCGTTGACGTTTACCGTTCTTCGGGTAAGGGCGGCCAGGGCGTGAATACCACCGACTCCGCGGTGCGCATTACCCACCTGCCAACTGGGCTTATCGTTACCTGTCAGAAGGAACGTTCCCAGATTCAGAACAAGGCGCGTGCACTGCAGGTCTTGCAGGCCCGCTTGGACCAGATGGAGCGTGAAGCTCGCGAGGCTGAGGCCGGCGAGCAGCGCGCCTCCCAGGTGCGCACCATGGACCGTTCGGAGCGCATCCGCACCTATAACTGGCCGGAGAACCGCATCACGGATCACCGCATTGGCTACAAGGCTAATAACCTGGACTCTGTTTTGAACGGCGATATGCATGACCTTATTAAGGCCCTGCAGGACCAGGAGCGTGCCGAGCGCCTCGAGGCTGAGGGCTAAACGGGCGTGGATAACACGTATGGACAGGCGCTGCGCCGTGGGGTGCAGCGCCTTCGTGCTGCCGGGGTACCAAGCCCCGAGTGGGATGCGCGCATCATTGCCACGCACCTTATTCATTGCGGCCACATGGATATCCCGCTGGACCAAGCTCCTATGCCCGGTTTCGATATGGCCTATGATGCGCTGCTACGTCGCCGCGAGTCCCGCGAGCCCCTACAGTACGTGCTAGGCAGCGCCTGGTTCGGTCCGCTGGAGCTCAAGGTGGGCCCTGGCGTATTTATCCCGCGGCCGGAAACCGAGGTGTTGGCGGACTGGGCGGTGCGCAATGCGGACGGCCCGCGGCTGGTGGACTTGTGCACTGGCACAGGGGCGTTGGCACTATATCTGCACCACTACTTACCTGAGGCGCAGGTGCGGGCAGTTGAGCTTGCCGACGCCGCCTTGGCCTACACCACTGCCAATACCCGCGGCAGCGGGGTAGAGGTCATTCAGGCCGATGCTACGGATGCCACTACCTTGGCGGAGTGGAACGGGACCGTGGACCTTATCGTGACCAACCCGCCGTATGTACCGGAGACGCCGAACCTCGATCCGGAGGTCTACCATGATCCACACGACGCGGTCTTTGCCGGTGAGGATGGGATGGGCGTCATCACCGGCCTCATCCCGACGTTCGCCCGCCTTTTGCGCCCGGGCGGCAAGGTGGCCATTGAGCACGATGACTCCACGAGCGAAGCCGTACAAGCCGCAATGGCCCGCCACGGCGGCTTTGAAAGAATTTCGGCGCTGCAGGACATGACGGGAACGCCCCGCTTTGTCACTGCGGTGCGCGCGGTAGACTAAGACACCACTTAGGGCAAGAAGGGGAAAGACTATGCAAGGAAAGATTTTTAACTGTGCCGATGAGGCCGAGCGCGAAGAGGGCCTGAACATTGCGGTCAAGGCTGCACAATCCGGTCGCCTTGTGGTCATGCCCACCGATACGCTGTATGGCCTTGGCTGCGATGCCTTTGATAATGATGCCGTAGCCAATCTCTTGGCTACCAAGCAGCGCGGTCCGGATATGCCGGTACCGGTTTTGGTTGGTTCCTGGGATACCGTTCGCGGTCTCGTGGCTTCCTATACCGATACTGCGCGTGATTTGGTCGAGGCCTTTTGGCCGGGTGGCCTGTCTATCGTTGTTCCTCAGGCGCCATCCTTGCCGTGGAACCTCGGTGATACCCGCGGCACGGTAATGCTGCGCATGCCGCTGCACCCCATTGCAATTGAGCTTTTGCGCGAGGTTGGTCCGATGGCTGTGTCTTCCGCCAATATTTCTGGCCACCAGCCACCAACCACCGCGCTTATGGCTAAGCAACAGCTGGGTAAAGCCGTGACGGTTTACTTGGATGGGGGAGAGACGGCCGTCGGTAAGCCTTCCACCATCATCGATCTCTCCGGTGAGCGCCCGTATCTACTCCGTGAAGGCGCGCTCTCGGCCGAGGAAATCGGCAAGGTCATCGGCCTCGATGCCCAAACCCTGCGCACCCGCCCCCAAGCTTAAGGAGGTATTCGCGTGAGCGGCAGTGGTGTCCCGCTGCGCGAGTTGGCCCTTGTCATCCTCGTCGCAGCAGCATTTACGTATCTGACCACCGGTGTGGTGCGCTCCTTTTTAGTGCGCACCGGCCGGGTGGCGGAAATTCGCCTGCGCGACGCTCACACGCAGCCCACACCCCGTATGGGCGGCGTGGCCATGTTTACCGGCTTTGCGGCGGCAATATTCCTCGCAGCCCAGCTTCCAGCCTTGACTCGCGGCTTTATGCCCGTCACTCCGGAAATGAATGCGGTGCTATGGGCGGCCTTGGCGCTGGTGCTTGTTGGCGTGGTCGATGACCTAGTAGAACTCAGCGCCGTCGTGAAGCTTTTTGGCCAGCTTTTCGCTGCCACGCTCATGAGTGGGTTGGGCCTTACCTGGACACTACTTTTCATTCCGTTTGGCGGCGGCACCACCGTTGTGCTGGACCAATTGCAAAGCACCCTGCTCACCGCATTCTTTACCGTCTTGCTTATCAATGCCATCAACTTTGTAGACGGGCTTGATGGCCTGGCAGCAGGCCTTGGAATGATTGCAGGAGGGGCAATTTTAGTCTTTTCCTTGACCGTCCTCCATGACCAGGGCGGCGCTGTATCGGCCTATCCGCCAGCCATTATTAGTGCCGCACTGGTGGGAATGTGCGCCGGCTTCTTACCCCATAACTTCGAACCATCCCGCATTTTTATGGGCGACTCCGGCTCCATGCTTATCGGCCTTTTGCTCGCTGCGGCCTCAACTTCTGCGTCCGGCAAGATCAACATGTCTCTGTATGGCACGGTGGATATTGTCGCGTTGATGTCACCCATTATCGTGGTCGCCGCAGCGGTATTTATTCCAGTCCTCGACCTTGTCTGGGCTGTTATTCGCCGCCTATCGCGCGGCCGTTCACCGTTTTCTGCGGATAAGGCGCACATTCATCACCGCCTCCTCAAGCTTGGGCACACTCATAGGCGTACCGTGCTAGTGCTTTACTTGTGGGTTTCCGCAGTGGCATTTGGTGCGGTGTCCTTTTCCATCGTTCCCGCGCCGGTGGCCATTGGCGTGACTATTGTGGCCCTGCTTCTCGCGTTTGCAGCTACTCTCGTGCCCTTGCGGCAAGGAAAGATCGGCCCTGCTGCTCGAGAGACCGTCGTGGTGGCGGAAACTGAACCTTCGTGAGGTAGGCTCGGTCTCCGTGAATGATCCTAAAGTAAACTCTGATTTTGATGATCCGCGTCTGCCCCTCAAACGCGCCGTGCAGCTAGGTGTCAAAGCGTTGCTTGTCATTATGTTGGTATCACTTGCCATTTGGGGGGGATTGAAAGGCCTTCCCGGAATTTGGGGCGTCTTAATTGGTGCAGCTCTAGGCGGAGGATTCGTATTGTGCACGGCTCTTTCAGTCCTATTTACAGCCAAGTCAACCCCCTCGACAACAATTGCAGTGGTGCTCGGTGGGTGGCTGCTTAAGCTAGTTTTGCTCTTGGGGGTTTTGGCAGTAATTAGGGAAATGGATTTCTATGACACGTGGGCCTTGTTTCTTAGCGTAGTTGCAGCTCTTGTTGTAACCCTCGGAACCGAAGTCTGGGGGATAGTTACTTCTAAAGTGACGTACGTGGCTTAATCGGCGTTCAAAGAATGCTGCCAAAAGCTTGGGGTAGCTCAGCATCATGGGGGATATCGAGCAGCTCTATTTCATCTGTTACTTGCGGTTATGAGAGATTTATACCCCCGACGAGGGGCGGGTGAGATGTGGTGTGATGAATTCCACGCTTATGAGTTTGGCCAGCAAATCGCAGGTTTATAGCTTAATTACTTACTTTGGAATTGAAGAGTAGCTTCTATGGGGCCCCCACGTGCAAAAACTCAGGATCCAGCTGATACGATTCACTTCGGGTTACCGTGGAAGTAGGCACGTGCTCTCTTCCGGTATTGGTAAATCCCTGTCTTGTTCATGCTGATGTGCGACGGAGTCCGTGAACAGGACAGAAAGTTTGAGACGTCCATCGCACCACAAAAGCTTTTACAAGCTGTGTGGCCCGAACACGGGAGAGAACGCTGAGCGTTACAACATTGGCTATGAAAGGGCACTTCCACACGCCCGATCTAGGTGAAGAATTCTTCCCGGGGCAAATTGATGCCGACCATCTTTTTTTCGGTGACTTCGCCGGCGGATGGTTCGCGCTTGATCGCCTGATGCTGATTCGAATCTTGATGACGCTAATTGTGGTGATCCTTTTCTGGGCCGCCTTTAAGAACCCTAAGTTGGTTCCTTCTGGCATTCAGAATGTGGGCGAGAATGCGGTCGACTTTGTCCGTATTCATATCGCTGAGGACATTTTGGGTAAGAAGGAGGGAAAGCGATTTCTGCCAATTATCGCTAGCATCTTCTTCGCGGTTCTATTCATGAACGTTGCGACCGTTATTCCGGGGCTTAATGTCTCGCCGAACGGACGTATTGGTATGCCAATTGTCTTGGCCGCGGTTTCGTACATTGTGATGATTTACGCGGGTGCCAAGAGGTATGGCCTTGGTAAGTTCATTCGCTCCTCGGTAGTGATTCCGAACTTGCCACCGCTATTGCATCTTTTGGTGGTACCGATTGAGTTTTTCTCTACGTTCATCTTGCGGCCGGTTACCCTTGCTATTCGTCTCATGGCGAACTTCCTTGCTGGACACATCATTCTGGTTCTTCTCTTCTCTGCTACGAACTTCTTCTTCTGGCAGCTGAATGGTTGGACCGCACTGTCTGGATTAACCATTATTCTGGGCTTGGCTATGAGCCTGTTCGAGATTCTGGTTATCTTCCTACAGGCGTACATCTTCGCTCTTTTGACGGCGGTGTACATTGAGCTGTCCTTGCACGCTGATTCGCACTAAGGACGAGGTCGACGAGCGCGACCGAGTAAACCACCTAATTTAAACCATCGACATTCAGTCTTGAGACAGACTGAAATTCTACGAAAGGGAACGACTTTCACCATGAACGAAATCATTCTGGCAGCGGATGCCGCTTCGAAGTTTGAAGGACTGGGCACCATTGGTTATGGCCTGGCGGCTATCGGTCCAGGCATCGGTATCGGTATCGTTGCCGGCAAGACCGTTGAAGCTATGGCCCGTCAGCCAGAAATGGCTGGCCAGCTGCGTACCACCATGTTCCTGGGTATCGCCTTTACTGAGGCCTTGGCACTTATCGGCCTCGTTGCCGGCTTCCTGTTCTAAGAGCTCGAGTTTTCACACCGAATCTTTTAAGACGGGAGACCAATGAATAACGTCGTTTACTTGCTTGCAGCAGAGGGCGGAGATAACCCAGGTTCGGGTAGTTTCTCTGTTCTTCTGCCCAAGAACTATGACATTTTCTGGTCTTTGCTGTGCTTCATCGTAATTCTGTTGCTGTTCTGGAAGTTTGTAATTCCTATGTACAGCAAGATGTTGGCAGAGCGTGAAGACCGGATCGAGGGCGGCTTGAAGCGTGCCAAGGCTCAGCAGGCCGAGGCCAAGGCTGCTCTGGAAAAGTACAATGCTCAGCTGGCTGATGCCCGTGCAGAGGCAGCCGAGATTCGCGAGCAGGCGCGCGAGCGCGGCAAGCAGATCGAGGCCGAGGCCAAGACCAACGCGGAAGAAGAGTCCCGCCGCATCGTCGCCAACGGCGAGAAGCAGCTGGAGGCTTCCCGTTCGCAGGTTGTTACTGAGCTGCGTTCCGAAATGGGCCAGAACTCCATCAACCTGGCGGAGAAGATTCTGGGCGGCGAGCTTTCCGACGCCTCTAAGAAGTCCTCCACCATTGATGGCTTCTTGTCCGAGCTCGACTCTGTGGCACCGGCCGGAAAGTAGGCAACTATGAAGGCAGCTAGCCGCGAAGCACTCGCAACCTCGCAATCTCGCTTGGATGAAATCCTTGCTGGCGAGAATAACGTCGCCACCGCCGCACAGGCGGGCTTGGACATCTTTGAGGTTGTCGATGTCTTGGATGATGACCGCGAACTGCGCGTTGCATTCACCGATATCGCCGCCCCGAGCGAGGCACGTAAGTCCCTAGCGGAGAACCTTTTTGGCTCCAAGATTTCTGGTGGTGCGCTGCGCATCATTCAGGAAGCTGCGGCCGTACAGTGGTCCACTCCGAAGGACTTTGTCAAGGGATTGGTTTCCTTGGGCCGCCGCGCACTGCTGCGTGGCGCTGAGGCGCAGGACCAGCTGGGCCAGGTAGAAGACGAACTCTTCCGCCTTTCCCAGATCCTTGACCGCGAGGGCGAGCTCACCCAGCTGCTTTCCGACCGAACTGCTGATTCCGCCCGCAAGCGCGGATTGCTGGCAAACGTGCTCTATGGCAAGGTCACGATGTTTACTGAGGCACTGGTGCTTCAGGCCATCTCCCGCCCAGAGCAGAACCCGATCGATGATGTGGCCGCTTTGGCTGATTCTGCAGCAGACCTGCAGGACCGCACCATTGCGCGTGTTACCGCAGCGGGTGAACTAAACGAAGGCCAGCAAGCAGTACTCGCTGAGAAGCTGGGCAAAATTTATGGTCGTGCGATGTCCATTCACTCTGAGGTTGACACCAGCCTCCTCGGTGGCATGCGCATCCGCGTCGGCGATGAAGTCATTGACGGTTCTACGGCAGGCAAGATTGCTCGCCTGCGTGCCCAGATGGCGTAGCCGAAACGACAGAAACGATTTAAGTAAGTGCTGGAAGATACTACCGAGAGCAGGAAGAACATGGCGGAGCTGACGATCTCCTCCGACGAGATCCGTAGTGCGATTGCGAACTACACCTCGAGCTACTCCGCGGAGGCCTCCCGTGAGGAGGTCGGCGTGGTCATTTCGGCAGCTGACGGTATTGCGCAGGTTTCTGGCCTGCCGTCCGTTATGGCGAATGAGCTGCTCGAGTTCCCAGGCGGCGTGATTGGCGTCGCACAGAACCTTGACACTAACTCCATCGGTGTCGTGGTCCTGGGCAACTTCGAGTCCCTCAAGGAGGGCGACGAGGTTAAGAGGACCGGCGAGGTTCTCTCCATCCCAGTGGGCGAGGAATTCCTCGGCCGCGTAATTAACCCTTTGGGTCAGCCGATTGACGGCATGGGCCCAATCAACGCTGAAGAGGAGCGCGTCCTCGAGCTGCAGGCACCGTCCGTGCTGCAGCGCCAGCCGGTTGAAGAGCCAATGCAGACCGGCATCAAGGCTATCGACGCAATGACCCCGATCGGCCGTGGCCAGCGTCAGCTGGTCATCGGTGACCGTAAGACCGGTAAGACCGCGGTGTGCATCGATACCATTTTGAACCAGAAGGCTAACTGGGAGTCCGGCGACAAGGATAAGCAGGTACGCTGCATCTACGTCGCAATTGGCCAGAAGGGCTCGACCATCGCTGGTGTGCGCCGCACCCTTGAGGAGCACGGCGCACTCGATTACACCACCATCGTGGCCGCACCGGCTTCCGATTCCGCCGGCTTCAAGTGGTTGGCACCGTTCTCCGGTGCAGCGCTGGGCCAGCACTGGATGTACCAGGGCAACCACGTCCTGGTTATCTACGATGATCTGACCAAGCAGGCTGAGGCCTACCGTGCCATTTCCTTGCTGCTGCGCCGTCCCCCGGGACGCGAGGCATACCCGGGCGATGTGTTCTACCTGCACTCCCGCCTGCTGGAGCGTGCTGCCAAGCTTTCCGACGACATGGGTGCTGGCTCCATGACCGCACTGCCGATCATCGAGACCAAGGCAAACGACGTCGGCGCCTTCATTCCGACCAACGTCATTTCTATTACTGACGGCCAGGTCTTCCTGGAGTCCGACCTGTTCAACCAGGGTGTTCGTCCGGCTATTAACGTCGGTGTTTCCGTCTCCCGTGTCGGTGGCGCTGCACAGACCAAGGGCATGAAGAAGGTTGCCGGTAACCTGCGTCTGGACCTAGCCTCCTACCGTGATCTGCAGGCCTTCGCGGCATTCGCATCTGACCTGGATGCTGCCTCCAAGGCTCAGCTGGAGCGCGGTTCCCGTCTGGTTGAGCTGCTGAAGCAGTCCGAGTCCTCCCCGCAGCCGGTGGAGTACCAGATGGTATCCATCTACCTCGCCGAGGCTGGCATCTTCGACGTCGTTCCCGTTGAAGACGTCCGCCGCTTCGAGGACGAGGTACACGAATACCTCAACGCCAACACCCCAGAGGTCTTTGAGCAGATTTCCGGCGGCAAGCCGCTAACCGATGAGTCCAAGGACGCATTGGTTGCGGCAGCTAAGGATTTCCAGCCGACCTTCCGCACCTCCGAAGGCCATAACTTGGGCTCTGAGGCACCGGTAGAGCCTTTGGATGAAAGCGACGTAAAGAACACCGAGCTCAACGTCTCCCGCAAGACGGCTAAGTAGAGTTCAGAACTCATAACTAACCGTCTAGATTAAAGAAGGGAGGAGAAACGATGGCTAATCTTCGCGAACTACGTGACCGCATCCGGTCCGTTAATTCGACTAAGAAGATCACCAAGGCCCAGGAGCTTATTGCTACCTCGCGCATTACCAAGGCGCAGGCCAGGGTAGAAGCATCTCAGCCTTATGCGACTGAGATGACCAGCATCATGAATAAGCTGGCTTCCGCCTCTACGTTGGAGCATGACATGCTGCGTGAGCGCGAAGACGGAAACGTCGCAGCCATTCTCGTGGTCACTTCTGACCGCGGTATGTGTGGCGGCTACAACAACAACGTCTTCAAGAAGGCCGCACAGCTGCAAGCTCTCCTGGAAAGCAAGGGCTACGAGGTAGTTCGGTACGTTACCGGCAACAAGGGCATCGGCCACTACAAGTTCCGCGAGGACGAGGTAGTTGGCAGCTGGGGCGGTTTCTCTCAGGACCCAACCTGGGAGGCCACCCACGATGTGCGCCGTCACCTGATTGATGGCTTTATTGCTGGTTCCAACGGCACTACCAAGGGCCGCGACGGCCTGCATGCGCAGGGTGAAGGCGTAGGTGTACGTGGCTTTGACCAGGTACACGTTGTCTACACCGAGTTTGAGTCCATGTTGACCCAGACTGCGCGCGCACAGCAGCTGTTGCCAGTTGAGCCGGTTATTCAGGATGAGGAGTACCACCTCGGTGACTCCGCTCTGTCCGACGCCGAATCTGCGGAGGATGTTGCCGCCGGATTCGAATTCGAGCCGGACGCAGATACGCTGATGGAAGCTCTGCTTCCGCAGTACGTCTCGCGTATCCTGTTTGCTATGTTCTTGGAGGCTTCTGCCTCCGAGTCCGCTGCACGCCGTACAGCTATGAAGTCTGCTACTGACAACGCAACCGAGATGGTCGAAGACCTCTCCCGCGTGGCTAACCAGGCCCGTCAGGCACAGATTACCCAGGAAATTTCAGAGATCGTCGGTGGCGCTGGCGCGCTATCTGACAGCGCAGAAAGTGACTAGATTATGACTACAGCTCTGCAAGAGCAGAATGCACAGTCTTCGGCAGTCGCCGGTCGTGTCGTGCGCGTCATCGGTCCGGTTGTGGACGTGGAGTTCCCACGTGAGGCACTGCCGGCCCTGTACAACGCACTGCACGTCGACATCAAGCTCGAAGCTGTTGCAAAGACCGTCACCCTCGAGGTCGCTCAGCACCTCGGTGACAACCTTGTCCGTACCGTGTCTATGGCACCGACCGACGGCCTCGTCCGCGGTGCCGAGGTCATCGACTCCGGAAAGCCAATTTCCGTGCCGGTCGGCGACGTCGTCAAGGGCCACGTCTTCAACGCCCTCGGTGATTGCCTCGATGAGCCGGGTCTCGGCCGCGATGGCGAGCAGTGGGGAATCCACCGCGAGCCGCCAGCGTTCGACCAGCTCGAGGGTAAGACCGAGATTCTGGAGACCGGCATTAAGGTCATCGACCTGCTGACCCCGTACGTCAAGGGCGGCAAGATCGGCCTGTTCGGCGGTGCAGGTGTGGGTAAGACCGTTCTGATTCAGGAGATGATTACCCGTATCGCCCGCGAGTTCTCCGGTACCTCCGTCTTCGCCGGCGTCGGCGAGCGTACCCGTGAGGGCACCGACCTCTTCCTGGAAATGGAAGAAATGGGCGTGCTGCAAGATACCGCCCTTGTCTTCGGCCAGATGGATGAGCCGCCAGGAGTCCGTATGCGTGTGGCTCTGTCCGGCCTGACCATGGCGGAGTACTTCCGCGATGTGCAGAACCAGGACGTGCTGCTGTTCATTGACAACATCTTCCGTTTCACCCAGGCCGGCTCTGAGGTTTCGACCCTGCTGGGTCGTATGCCTTCCGCCGTGGGCTACCAGCCGACCTTGGCTGATGAGATGGGTGTTTTGCAGGAGCGCATTACCTCGACCAAGGGCCGTTCCATTACGTCCCTGCAGGCCGTTTACGTTCCTGCCGATGACTACACCGACCCGGCTCCGGCTACGACGTTCGCTCACTTGGACGCCACCACCGAGCTGGACCGTGCTATTGCCTCCAAGGGTATTTACCCGGCAGTGAACCCGCTGACTTCTACCTCTCGTATTCTCGAGCCAGGTATCGTCGGCGAGAAGCACTACGAGGTTGCACAGCGCGTCATCGGTATTCTGCAGAAGAACAAGGAACTCCAGGACATCATCGCCATCCTTGGTATGGACGAGCTGTCTGAGGAAGACAAGGTCACCGTTCAGCGTGCCCGTCGTATCGAGCGCTTCTTGGGCCAGAACTTCTTCGTTGCGCAGAAGTTCACCGGCCTGCCGGGCTCCTACGTACCGCTGTCCGAGACCATCAACGCCTTCGAGCGCATCTGCGATGGCGAGTTTGACCACTACCCAGAGCAGGCTTTCAACGGCTTGGGCGGCCTTGACGACGTCGAGGCTGCATACAAGAAGTTGAACGAGAAGTAGGGAGAGGCACATGGCTGACATCACCGCCGAATTGGTTTCCGTCGAGCGCCTGCTGTGGTCTGGACAGGCCTCCATGGTCACGGCTGAGACCACCGAGGGTGAGATCGGCGTGCTTCCCGGTCACGAGCCAATGATCGGTCAGTTGATCGATAATGGCGTGGTGACCATCCACCCAGTGGACGGCGAGCGCCGCGTCGCCGCCGTGCAGGGTGGTTTCCTCTCCGTTACCCAGGACAAGATCACCGTCCTCGCTGATTGGGCCATCTGGTCCGATGAGGTGGATGAGGAGAAGGCTCAGAAGGACTTTGCTTCTGAGCACGAGCTCGCCAAGTCCCGTGGCGAGGCCGCACAGCGTGCTGTCCGCCGCGCCAAGGCTTAGTACCTTGGATTGATAGGAGAGGGCAGCAATAGCCGCCCTTCCTGCTCTCTAAAGGCGCCCCGGTTTAAACCGGGGCGCCTTTTTGCGTTTTCTTTGCCTTTTCTTATTGGCGTATAGGTCCTGCCAAGCGCTACAATTCAAGAATCAGTTTCTCCACAAAGCGAGGATGGCGTGAAGGCCCATGAATTCAACGGTGGTTACAGTGCTTCTGTGGGCCCTTGGCGTGGCCCTATTGCTGGTTATTTTTCTGGCTGCGCTTCGCTTTTTTACCGTGCGTGCCCGCGGCACTGCCGTCTTGCTACGCCGAGTACCCGCTAGAAATTCCCTTTCTTGGCGCCATGGTTCGCTGCGTTATGAAGGCGAATTTGTGGAGTATTTCAAGCTCCGCTCCGTTTCTCCGCGCTGCGATCTGCGTATCAACCGCCTCGACATCGAAGTAGTAAGCACCCGCTCGCTCGATGATGCCGAGGCTTCTTTTATGTCTGCCGCCACCGAGGTTGTGCGCTTTCGGGTCAAGGGCCGGGAATATGAGTTGGCATCTGATGCCCACGGCATTATGGCCTTCGGGGCGTGGGTAGAGGCCGCACCATCCAAACGTCAGCAGCGCTTCGACTTCCGGCAACTTCGCCAGCGCGCTACCCGTCAATCCAAGCGATAAGGTTACCCGCTAGGGTAGAGGGCATGCGTTTAGTAATCGCCCGATGCTCCGTAGATTACGTGGGCCGTTTGGATGCCCACCTTCCCATGGCAGACCGTCTACTCATCGTCAAGGCTGACGGCTCTGTATCCGTGCATGCTGACGACCGCGCGTATAAGCCGCTTAATTGGATGACCCCTCCGTGCACGTTAAAAGAATCCGCCATTGAGGACCTAGACGGTGACGATACCGGCGAGGTTTTGTGGTTGGTGGAAAATCCTAAAGGCGAGCAGTTGCGCATTACAATTGCTGAGATCCATGAGGAAATCTCCTATGACATGGGTGAAGACCCAGGCCTAGTCAAAGACGGCGTGGAGGCTCACTTACAAGAGCTTTTGGCAGACCAGATCGATACCTTGGGTGATAGCTATACGCTGGTACGCCGCGAATACCCAACGGCGATAGGCCCGGTAGACATTATGGCGAAAGATGAAAACAACAATAATGTTGCCATCGAGGTGAAGCGCCGTGGTGGGATTGATGGCGTGGAGCAGCTGACGAGGTATCTGGAGTTGCTTAACCGTGATGAGCTTCTGGCCCCAGTATCTGGTGTATTCGCGGCCCAGGAAATCAAACCGCAGGCCCGCACGCTAGCAGAGGACCGAGGCATTCGGTGCGTCGTACTGGACTATCAGGAACTCCGCGGACTTGAGTCTAACGAATTGCGATTGTTCTAATGCCACGGCGGAATAGACGCAAACCGCTCGAGCTTCGATCCTTGCCTAAAGATGGGTCGACTTTTCTCGGCTCGCAGACGGTCGAGGGGCCTAGCTGGACGCACGGTGAACCCTATGTTATGCGGCATATCGGTTCTGCGCGTGCCCAAAAGTACTATGTGTGCCCAGGGTGTAATCAAAATATTCCTCCCGGGGTGGCTCATATCGTCGCGTGGCCGCGCGACGTGGGCCGCCAGGGAGACGATCGTCGGCACTGGCACCGCCACTGCTGGGAGCGTAGGTAGACTAGCGGGCATGATTGTTGCATTCTCTGTAGCCCCCGCAGTAGTCAATAATGACTCCCAAGAAATGGCTGACGCCGTCGCTGAGGCCGTGCGCGTAGTCCGCGAATCTGGCCTTCCTAACGAGACCAATGCCATGTTCACCCTGCTTGAAGGCGAGTGGGACGAGGTCTTTGGAACTATTAAGAAGGCCACTGACGCGGTGCGTGCGGTATCCCCGCGCACATCTTTGGTGGTCAAGGCTGATATTCGCGAGGGCGTAACCAATCAACTGACTGACAAGGTAGATGCGGTTAACCGCCGCCTTGCAAAGGAGGACTAGATGACTTCAGCAAATAACGCTTATGTAGGAGGCGCGCTCGACCTCAGCCAAGTAAAGGCGCGGGCCGAGGCACGGCAGAAGGCGCAGGAATCTCCGCAGACCACTGCTGGCGGGATCCAGCCCTTCTTCACTGTGACGGAAGCTAACTTCGACCAGGACGTGGTGCGCCGTTCTACGGAAGTTCCGGTGATTGTACTCATTGGCACCGCCCGTTCCACGCAGTCGGAGCAGCTAAAGACCGATCTGCAAGGTTTGGCAGCGCAAGGAAACCGCAGCTTCCTAGTTGCCTACGTGGATGCAGATGCTACCCCACAGGTTGCGCAGGCCTTTGGCGTGAAGAACCTCCCCACTGTGGTGGCCCTGGGCGCTGGGCAGCCGCTGACGAATTTCGAGGGTGCACAACCACTAGATGCGCTAAAACAATGGGTAGATGCCCTGGTGCAGAATGTTGGCCCACAGTTGAAGGGCCTACAGAGCGATGCGGGAGAGCCCCAGACCCAAGAGGAAGAAGAGGATCCGCGTCTCCAAGAAGCAGAGGGCTTCTTAAATGCTGGCGACTTTGATGGTGCTCTTAAGGTCTATAACTCCATCTTGGAGGCTGAGCCCGAAAACGTGCAGATTAAGCAGGCCCGCGATACAACCGTACTGCTCAAGCGCCTTGATCCTGCCAACCAGACTGAGGATCCGATTGCGGCTGCGGAAGGGGACAAGGGGGACGTCGATAAGCAGATGCGTGCTGCCGACGCCGAAGTGGTTGCCGGCGCCCCAGAAAAGGCCTTTGATCGCCTCATCGAGACGATGAAGGCAACGGCCGGTGATGAGAAAGCTCGCGTGCGCGAGCGCTTGCTGGAGCTTTTCGGGCTCTTTGAGGGCAATGATCCGCGTGTGATGGAAGCTCGAACCAAGCTGGCGAGTGCCCTGTACTAGCTTGGGTAGGATGGGAAAGCATGACTTCAGTGCTTTTCCTGTGCAATACAAATCGCGGCAAGTCGCAGATGGCTGCGGCGCTTGCCGCCAAGCATGCGCCTGAGTGGGATATTTACTCGGCTGGGGTGCAAACTACCCCGGAGCATACCCAGCAGGGCATCAATCAAGAGGCCAAAGCTTCCCTCGCGAAGGTGGGGGCAGAAATGACTGGTACTCCTGCTCTAGTGGATCCCCACCTTGCTGCCGCTGTCGACCACGTCATCGTGGTAGGTGATGCGGAATATGACGGGCCAGCGCAGAGGTGGGCCATCGAGGATCCTTCGCTGCGTGGTCTGGAGGGTGAAGAGCGCATGGATGCGCTTCGCGATGATATCGAAGCGCGCGTGGTGGAGTTCCTACGCACGCAGCGATAGGCGTTTTATTGCTCCAGTACGTACCACTGCACCGAGTTGGCCGGTAGGTGAAGCGTGGCGGAATTATCCGCCACGTGAATATGCTGAGGAAGCGGGTTCCCAGCGCCCTCATAAACGGCATCATCGGTGTTAAGTACCATTTTCCAAGCACCATCACGTGGAACCCAGAGGCCGTAGTCGGGAATGGAAGAACCCGAAAGGTTGCACACGGCGAGCAAGGCAGAGCCGTCTGCGCCATAGCGGACGTAACCCAGCACGTTATTGTTCGAGTCATCGGCCTTGACCCATTGAAAGCCGTCTTGGCTGAAATCCTGGCTCCACAAAGCTGGAGTGTCGCGGTAGATGAGGTTGATATCGCGCACGAGGCGCTTAATGCCCCGGTGCCACTCATTGCCCCAACCATCGAGGTTGCCCCAATCCACGGAATGCTCCTCGGACCACTCGGTGGTTTGTCCAAATTCCTGGCCCATGAAGAGCAGATTCTTGCCAGGGTGGGAGAACATGTAGCCATACAAAGCGCGCAATCCGGCGGCCTTATTCCAGTCGTCGCCAGGCATGCGCTGCCACAGTGAACCCTTGCCGTGGACTACTTCGTCGTGGCTAAACGGCAACACGTAGCGCTCAGAATAGGCATACACCATGGAGAAGGTGAGCTCGCCATGATGATAGGAGCGGTGGATAGGCTCGTGCTTGAAGTACTCCAGGGTGTCATTCATCCATCCCATATTCCACTTCAGGGAAAAGCCCAGCCCGTTCTCGGAAGTAGGAGCGGTAACGCCCGGCCAGGAGGTGGATTCCTCGGCGATGGTGAGTACGCCAGGATGGGTGCGGTTGAGGGTGGCATTGGTTTCCTGCAGGAATTGGACTGCTTCTAAATTCTCGCGCCCGCCAAACTGATTGGGTAGCCATTCATCGCGGGAGTAGTCCAGGTAAAGCATGGAAGCGACGGCGTCTACGCGCAGGCCGTCAATGTGGAATTCTTCAGCCCAATACAGGGCGTTGGCTACGAGGAAATTGCGCACCTCATTGCGGCCAAAGTCAAAAACATAGGTACCCCAGTCGGCTTGCTCGCCGCGGCGGGGATCGGGGTGCTCATAAAGCGCTTGACCATCGAAGCGGCCTAAGGCCCAGTCATCTTTGGGGAAGTGGGCTGGCACCCAGTCCACGATGATCCCGATGCCGTTTTCATGCAGTGCATTGACTAATGCGCGGAACTCATCCGGCGAGCCCCACCGCGCTGAAGGCGAGTAATAGCCAGAGACTTGGTAGCCCCAAGAGCCGCCGAAGGGGTGCTCGGCCACGGGCAAGAGCTCGACGTGGGTAAAGCCATGCTCCTTGAGATAAGGGATGAGCTCCTCGCGAAGTCGGTTATAATTCGCCCCGACCTTCCACGAGCCAACGTGGACCTCATAGATGCTCATCGGGACATCTAGGTTGCCGGTGCGCTTGTCCATCCACGCGGAATCAGACCAGCCGAAGCTGGTGGAATCCACGATCGAGTCAGTTTCCGGCGGGCAGGCGGTGCGCTTGGCCAATGGGTCGGCCTTGTCTTTGCGGCCTTCCTGGCTAAAGATGGCGAACTTATAGTGCTCGCCAGCACCGATGCCTGGGACAAAGACCTCCCATACGCCGGTAGAACCGAGCGAACGCATCGGATACTGGGTAGGATTCCAGCCGCAGAAATCGCCCACGACGGCAACACCTTGGGCATTGGGGGCCCATACGGCAAAGGACACACCGCTTACGGGACCCATCTCTGTGTCATAAGAACGTAGGTTGGCGCCGAGGACATCCCAAAGGCGCTCGTGGCGGCCTTCGCCGATAAGGTGCAGATCTAGGGATCCGATGGTGGGCAGGAAGTGATATCCGTCTGCCACGGTGCGGGTAGGGGCGCCGGGGTAGGAGATTTCGAGGCGGTAATCGCAGTTCTCGCCTACTTCCGCTTCCCAGATATCGTCGCCCACCAAATTCATAGACAAGGATTGCGTGGGGGTATGAAGCTGTACCGCGGTGGCACCAGGCTGGCGGGTACGGACGGTACCTTCATGCCAGCCGTAGAATCCGTGTGGGTCATGGTGGCGGCAGTCATTGAGGCGAGCGAGGTCAGCGGCCGGGATGTTCATATAATCAGGGTACCTAGATTGGGCGCGTTCCGGTGGACAAATGTTTACGGGCGATAGTCGGTGACCTCGCGCCAGGTGAGCTGCTCCTGCAGGGCGTGGTCGGCAGGGGGAAGGACGAAGACATGGGCGACGTCGCGAAGCGGCTCTAAGCGCACAAAATTGCGCTCGGACCAGTGATAGGCAGAGCCGGTAATCGTGTCTTGGACGGTATAGGACTCGCCGGGATGGCGGCCGATAGCGCGCATATCTACCGTAACGGTCGCTTCTTGCGCATTGCGCGGATCCAGGTTGACCACGACGAGGACCACATTGCCAGTGGCTGGATCAGCCTTGGAATAGGCAATGATGGCGTCATTGTCGGTGTCATGGAAGCGGAGGGTACGCAGTTGTTGCAATGCGGGGTTATCGCGGCGAATCTGATTGAGCAGCCGGATATAGGACTCTAAAGAGTCTCCTGACGCAACCGCAGCAGCAAAGTCGCGCGGCCGCAATTCGTACTTCTCCGAATCGAGGTATTCCTCGGACCCTGGGGCTACCGGGGTGTGCTCATAGAGCTCAAAACCGGAGTACACGCCCCATAGTGGAGACATGGTGGCAGCGAGGACAGCGCGTATGGCGAACATGGCGCGCCCCCCGGTTTGTAAAGATTCATGCAGGATATCCGGGGTATTGACAAAAAGATTAGGCCGGCAAATATCCGCCTGCTCTACGTGCATCTGGCCAAATTGGGTGAGCTCATGCTTCGTGGTCTGCCAAGTGAAGTAGGTATAGGACTGGGAAAAGCCTGCTTTTGCTAGCCCGAAAAGGCGAGGGGCGCGGGTAAAGGCCTCTGCCAAGAAGATGACGTCTGGGTGGGTGGCGTGTACGCGGGTAATCAGCCAATCCCAGAAGTTGGCGGGCTTGGTGTGTGGGTTATCTACGCGGAAAGTGCTCACTCCGGCTTCGACCCAAATCATGAGCGTTTCATAGATTTCGTGGTAGATGGCATCAGGTGCGTTATCGAAGTTGAGTGGATAGATATCCTGATACTTCTTCGGTGGGTTCTCAGCGTAGGCGATGGTGCCATCAGGAAGGACCGTGAAAAATTCTGGGTGGCTGGTGGCCCACGGGTGGTCGGGCGATGCCTGCAGCGCGAAATCAAGCGCTACTTCCAGGCCAAGCTCCTCGGCGCGAGAGACCAGCTTCTTGAAGTCTTCTATTGTGCCCAATTCGGGGTGGGTGGTGGAGTGGTCCTGGATGGCCCACGGGCTTCCCACATCACCGGGCTCAGCAACGACCGAGTTATTTTTTCCCTTGCGGTGCACCTTGCCAATGGGATGAATGGGTGGAAAATACACCGTATCGAAGCCCATATCGGCCACGCGCTCTAGTGCTTGGGCAGTAGTGTCGAAGGTGCCGTGCACAGGATTTCCCTCTTTGTCCCAGCCACCCGTGGAACGGGGGAAGAGCTCATACCACGAGTTATAAAGCGCGGCCGGGCGCTCCACGTAGACCTCGTGAATGGCGCCTTCTACTAGGAGATCGCGCAGGGGATGGGAGTGCAGGATGTCTGTGACCTCGTCCGAGAGCGCTACCTGCACGCGCTTATCGACGTCCAAGGACTCATCCTCCAAGTCCCGTGCAGCAGCAAAGAGGGGCGCCACAATATCCGAGGGGGTCTGGAGAGCCGCCCGAGAAAATAGATCCGCACCATGCTGGAAGTCATTGGCCAACTCGGCAGCGGATTGCCCAGCCGCCATCTTTTTAGTAACCGCGTTCTTCCACGTAGCAATGGGATCGGACCAGGCATCGACGCGGAAGTACCAGGTGCCTTGGGTGCCTGGGGTAAAGACGCCGTGCACTCGATCTTGGTCTTTGGGGTCTACCTGCATGGTGACAGAGGACGTAGCCGTGGACCGCGCCGCCCAGGCAGACAAAGTGGCTGAGACCGCGTCGTGGCCTTCGCGCCAGACCAGTGCGGTGACAGGAATTACCTCGCCCACAACGGCTTTAGAAGCTACAGAACCGGCGGAGATAAGCGGGCGGACATCGTCAATACCAAGGCGAGTAGTCATGCCCATAAGACTAATGCAGCTGTGTCAATTTCACCGGGCAAAGAATAAATCAGTCACAATGGAGGGCGTGAACGACGTAACTCCTACAGATCAAGATTGGCTCGTAGATTTTCGCGGCGTCGAGTTGCGCCGCGGCGGCAAGACCCTCGTTGGTCCTGTGGACTGGCAAGTGGAGCTCGATGAGCGCTGGGTCATTATTGGCCCCAATGGCGCGGGTAAGACCTCGCTAGTGCGCATGGCCGCGGCCGAAGAATTCCCGTCGAAGGGCACCGCCTTTTTGATGGGGGAGCAGATCGGCAAAACTGATATGCGCGATCTGCGCGCGCTCATCGGCATCTCCTCCGCTGCAGTGCAATCGCGAATCCCCGAAAATGAGCGCGTGGACGATCTCGTCGTCTCCGCAGGCTATGCAGTGCTGGGCCGCTGGCGGGAGGAATATCAGGACATGGACTTCTCCCGCGCTGATGAGATTTTGGCCCAGGTAGGTGCAACCCACCTGAAGGAGCGCACCTGGGGAACATTGTCAGAGGGCGAAAAGAAGCGCGTCGTCCTCGCCCGCGCACTCATGACTAACCCAGAGCTGCTCATCCTAGACGAGCCTTCCGCCGGAATGGACCTGGGAGGCCGCGAAGACCTGGTGGGATACCTCGGCGATCTAGCCATGGATCCAGATGCCCCAGCCATCGTCATGATCACCCACCACGTGGAGGAGATCCCATACGGATTTACCCACGCCATGCTGCTGGATGAGGGTAAGGTAGTGGCAAAAGGTCTGATTAATTCAGTCCTCACCTCAGAAAACCTGACTCGCGCCTTCCACCAGCCCATTCAGGTAGACCGCATTGGACAGCGATACTTCGCCCGCCGAGCTTCTCTATGACCAACCCTTTTCATGACCGTATCGATGCCGTTGACGCCAGCGATACCACCGGCTTTAACGGTGGGCGCTTGGCGGCAACCGTCCTGCTTCTACGGGACGGCACCGACGGTCTTGAAGTATGGGTACAAGAGCGCGTGCACACCATGCACAATTACCCGGGGCATTCGGTCTTTCCCGGCGGCGGCGTAGACCCACGCGACTTTCCGCCGCGTTCCTGGGACTCGGGCGAACTATGGGCCGGAAAATCCGTCATCTCCATGGCCCGACGGATGGGCGTAACAAAGTACAAAGCCCACGCGCTAGTATTCGCCGCTGCCCGGGAGCTCTTTGAGGAAGCCGGCACCCTCTTTGCCATCCGCGAAGACGGAATTGTCTCCAATGCACGGCGGTATCACAAGGAGCGAAAACTACTCGAGAGCCACACCATTTCCTTTACCGAATTCCTCAGCAATAACGGCATGCGTGTCGACGCCGATATGCTCCTTCCCTGGGCACGGTGGGTAGGAAAGGGAAAAAGCCACTGGTTCGACACCTTCTTTTTCGTCGGGGTGCTGCCCTCTGGCCAAGAACCCGATGGGGATACCGACGAGGCGGACGATGCCGGATGGTTTTCTCCCCAGCTCATCCTGGACGGCTGGCGCGCCGGGCTGGTGCGCCTAGTCATTCCTACTTGGGCGCAGATGCAGAGGCTGAGCAGATACTCCTCGGTTCAAGAAGTCCTCGATGATGCGTCCTTTTCTGACCTGCGCCCTGTTATCGGGGATCCGCGCGAGGACCCTCGTTACCGCGAATTCTTTTCCACCACCCCTTTAGACCGCATATGAGTTATACCCCCGCAGAAGTCAGCTTCTTGATTGAGCACCACGAGGAAATTGCTCACCTCGATCTCACCTTGACCAAGGCTTCTCGGCTTAAAGACACCGAAGTCTTGAAAGAGAAGTTCGGCGACTATGGCCGCGCAGTCATGGAGCTGGTGACCGCACGTAGTTCGGGCAAGCTTCCCAGTGATTGGCTGATGGACGCCGACTCAGCCCAACAAGCAACCCCCGTCGAGGTTGCGGCATACCGGGCGGAGTTTCTTGCAGAGCAGGGGGTGGGCAGCGTCCACGACATCACCTGCTCCATCGGTACGGAAGGTCTAAATTCTCCGCTCGACTACTTTGGCTCAGACTTGGACGAGTCGCGCGTGAGAATGGCGAGGCACAATCTTTCTTCGACCAAGATCTTTCGCGCTGATGCGCTCACCACTACAACGACTGCCGATGTCCTCCTTGCAGATCCCGCCCGTCGCGCCGGAGGTAGAAGAATCACCCGGCCGGAGGATCTCGTGCCACCGCTTCCAGAGGTCGTCGACAAGCATCGAGACAAGGAATTGGCCATTAAGTGTGCACCCGGCCTTGATTTCAGCGAATGGAACGGCCTTGTTACCGTCGCAAGCGTCGACGGCGGAGTAAAAGAAGCCTGCCTTTATACCCCAGGCCTAGGAACCGGCCGAAGGGCAGTAATGATTCGTGGACACAAGCTAGACGTCCTCGATGATCAAGAAACAAACCTGCCCGAGGCCGGAGACATTGGTAGCTACCTCATTGACCCGGACGGTGCCATTGTGCGCTCCGGCTTGGTGCGGCATTACGCGGCACGGGAAGGGCTGCACCAAATCGATGAGCGCATCGCGTACCTGACAGGGGAGAGGATTCCGGAGGGAGCCTCGGGATTTCCATTCATAGAAAAAGTACCCCTAAAGAGATTAAAATCCGTACTTAAATCCTATGACGCGGGGAGCTTGGAAATCCTCGTGCGCGGGGTAGAAGTGGACCCTGACCAGCTGCGGAAGAAGATGAAGCTCAAGGGGAAGAAGCCTTTTGCGGTAATCATTACGCGAATTGGCGCACAAGGAATCGCCTTGCTGTGCAAACCCCGAGTATCATCGTCCGAGGATAATTACGCAACATAAATATATCGGAAAGGTGAGTGCCCAATGCCAACTATCGTGGCTCTGGTCAAACACGTGCCGGATACGTGGTCTACCAAGTCTTTGGAAGATGACCACACCCTGGATCGCACCTCCGTGGATAACGTCATTGATGAGGTTAATGAGTATTCCGTGGAACAAGCCCTGCGCCTGCGCGACGACAACCCGGATGCGGGTTATAAGGTAGTAGCGCTGACCATGGGGCCGGCCCAGGCAGACGAAGCATTGCGCAAGGCACTGGCTATGGGTGCCGATGACGCGGTGCTTGTCTCCGATGATTCGCTGGCGGGAGCGGATGCGCTGTCGACCGCATGGACTCTTAACGCTGCGCTGAACAAGCTTGACGACGTCCAATTGATCACCGCTGGCACCGAGGCCTCCGATGCCTCGACCGGCCTACTTACTGGATTGCTCGCCGAATACCGCCAGCTGCCTGCCCTTACCGGGCTGCACAAGGTAGAGCTGGCGGGCGGCACGCTGCGTGGCACGCGAGATGATGCGCGTGGCACCTGGGAACTAGAAGCGCCGCTGCCTGCAATTGTTTCTGTGAACGATAAGAGCGACAAGCCGCGCTTCCCTAACTTCAAGGGATTGATGGCCGCTAAGAAGGCGGAAATCACTACTTTCTCCTTAGCTGATTTGGGAATTGAGGCAATTGCGCCCACTACCTCCGTTTCGGCCGCCGAAAAGCGCCCACCGCGCACCGCTGGCGAGGTTATTTCTGAGCCCAACCCGCAAGACGCAGCGAAGAAGATCGCTGACTTCCTAGCCGCAAAGAACTTGATTTAGGAGTCGATATGTCTCACGTTTACGTATTAGTTGAGCACGATGCGGAAAAAGTCCTTCCCGTTACCGGAGAACTGATTACGGCCGCGCGCGAATTGGGTACGGTGTCTGCAGTGGTCGTCGGCAAGCAGGCAGATAAGTTCGATGCTGACCTTGCCGCCCTTGGCGCCGCGCAGGTGGTCCAAGCAACGGCCGAAGACTATGACCAGCGCCTCCTGATTCCAGAAGTCGATGCCTTGCATGCTCTCGGCGCCGCGAACCCCGCACCTATCGTGCTGGCCGCAACTCCCGCCAATAACGAGATTGCCGGCCGCCTAGCTGCCCGCCTCGCTTCCGGCGCACTGGTCAATGTCAGCGGCATCGCCGCTGATGGTTCCGCCCAGATGACCATTTTTGGTGGCTCCTATGAGACTACCTCTACCGCTACCGGCCAGTGCCCGATCTATACGCTGCGCCCAGGCGCGGTAGAGGCCGCACCACAGCAGGTGGAAGCGCAACCAGCCCCGATGCCGTTGCCGGCCGCTACTGGCAAAGATGTCAAGGTAACTTCCTTTACCCCTGCCCAGAAATCTGCACGTCCGGAAATTACCGAAGCCAAGGTGGTCGTCGCTGGCGGCCGGGGCGTGGGTGATGAATTTGGTGATGTTGTCGAGCCGCTTGCCGACGCCCTCGGCGCCGCAGTCGGCGCTACCCGCGATGCGGTAGACGAAGGCTTCTATGACGCTGCCTATCAGATCGGCCAGACTGGCGTTACCGTTTCGCCTGAACTCTATATCGGTTTGGGCATCTCCGGCGCTATCCAACACACCTCCGGCATGCAGACCTCTGGCACTATTGTGGTGGTCAACCAGGACCAGGATGAGCCATTTTTCCAGATCGCTGACCTTGGCGTTGTGGGTGACCTCCATGAAATCGCCCCAGCCTTGACCGAGGAACTGAAGGCACGTCAGTAATGCCGCATTATTTTGACTACGCTGCTACCCAACCGATGCGCCAGAGCGCGATTGACGCGTGGGTAGCTGCGGCTGGCTCCCTGAACTCCGGCGCGCAGTATGGTTCCGGCCGCAAGGCTCGGTCTGTGCTCGATGATGCCCGCGAGAAGGTTGCTTCACTCCTCGGCTGCGAGCCAATCGAGGTGATTTTCACTTCTTCTGGCACAGAGGCAGACAATATCGCCATTCAGGGACTTTATGCGGCCGGTAAAACAAACCGCATAGTTTCCACCGATATTGAGCATCCCGCCGTGCGCGATACCGTGGCTAAGCTGCACAATTCGGGTGCTGCCGTCGAGATTCTTCCTGTCGATCGCTCCGGACACATAGCAGACCTGTCGGCTCTAGACACGCTTGCCGACGTCGCTACCTGCATGTGGGCCAATAACGAAACCGGCGCCATTCAACCCATCGAAGATATTGCCGCCCGAGCCAGCGCAGTGGGTACACCGGTACACGTTGATGCCGTGCAAGCGGTAGGAAAGGTTCCCATCGACTTTTCCCACCTAGGGATCACCAGCCTTGCAGCTAGCGCCCACAAGTTCGGCGGTCCCCGCGGCATTGGCCTACTTCTAGCCAAGCGGAGTCCCGCACCCCAACCCATTGCCTATGGCGGTGGGCAGGAGCGCGGAATTCGTCCTGGAACTGTCGACGTCGCTGGTGCTTCCGGTCTAGCTGCGGCTTTGGAGGAATCCGTCGCGGAAATTTCTACTCAAGGTGAGCGGATTTCCGCGCTTCGCAATAAGCTCCGCGATGGAATTCTCGCCACCATTGACAATGCAGTCATCAATTCCACTGAACCGTGTTTGCCTTCTCACTTGCACGTCTCTTTCCCTGGTGCAGATGGCGATAGCCTTATCATGCTGCTAGATTCCCTGCAGATTGAGGCCTCAACCGGCAGCGCCTGTAGCGCAGGTGTAAACCGCATGTCTCACGTTCTGGAAGCGATGGGAGTAAGCGAGGCTGAAGGAATCGGTTCCTTGCGCTTTACGCTAGGCCGGCTTACTTCGGAAGAAGATGTCGATTACGTGTTGGCTCATCTTCCCGAGGTAATCACCCGAGCCCGATCCGTCTAGCTTTCATTCCTTTCCTTCGCCGCTGCCCGTCGGGCGGCGATAGCTTGGCCCACCGTTAGCGCCCAGTTCTTGTTCTTGGGTGCTAGCGGTCCTTGGGGCTCGTCATATTCCCAGCGCCCATCATCAAACAGCCACACAATGTCCCCAGTGTGCGGATCCATGATATAAAAAGCACCGCCGTCAGTCTTGACGTTATGGTGGTGCTGGCATAGTGAAGCCAAATTGCTCCCTGCAGTTTTCCCTCCCCGAGCATGGTCAATGCGGTGGTCTTTCTGGCAGCTTTCCGCAGGGCGGTAGCACCCCGGCCAGCGGCACACCCCATCGCGGCCTTCCACATAGGCGCCTATGAGCGGGGGAGTAACGTAGCTTTCGCTTTCCATTTCTTTGGCTAAGTCCATGTCTCGCGTCTGAGCGGGGCGCAGGTTATCCGCGGTCTCTGGGCTTACCCATCCGAATCCCCGGATAAACGCGGGTGCAGACTCCTGATCATGGGCGCGATACATATGCAGAACTACCTTAGTCCGAGACTCAATTTCACCCAGAATCAATTTGGCCAGTGCTTCTGCCTTGGAAAGGCCATGTTCCTCGGCGGCTTTGCTGATGTGTTCGTCGATAGCTATAAGGGTAGTTTCGTCAAATTCAACTGCTAGCCCGGCTTTGCCACCGAAGCTGGAGTAGGTGAAATAGGAGTTATTCTTCGTGGGAGCCTCTTTGTTTTCTTCGGTGGATGGGTTTTCAATAGCAATGAGGCCATTGAGTTTTCGCCGTAAATTCGTGTTGGAGGGTAGTACCTGTCTCGGCTTCGAGGGGGTCAAATAACGAGATAGTTCTTGGTCTATCCTCTCGAGGGTTTCCGCAGGGACATCACCGAGCTTGCTAAGTACGGCGTCGATAGTAATGAGGCGAGAGAAATCCAGGAAGTAGTAGGTTTCCTGCAGGGCCATTGTTAGAGGTAACTCAGCCAGCCGGTAGAGCGCCATGGTTATATCGCGCGTGCGCCGCTCACTCAATCCCGTACGGGTGGCAAGGGTATGGCAAGTAATGTCGAAATCGTCTTCTAAGTCTGGTTTGGCATCTTTCCAGAAAAGGTAATCTTGCTTTCTGATTTCGGTAGCTTTAACTGCTAATGGATCTTTAGGATCATTGACTATGTAATAGGCTTCCAAAATTATTTCCCCCGAATATTAGAACTGCTGAACTAATCTTCACGGTGTCTATCTTACGCTGTGGGTGCGCCCGCCACAAGAGGGGGGCAAAAATATGTTCTAAATGGTGAAATTGCCTACGGTGACAGGAATAGAAGAAAAGAAAATTATCTCAAGTGGCGCGTGTTAAAGATGTTGATAGAGTGAAACCATTGTTAGACTCACGCGCATGACTTCAAAGAAGGCACTCCGAAAGAGTATTACTGCGGTAGTTACCGTGGCTGCACTAGCTATTAGTGGTACCGCTGTTGCCCAGGCGGTGAGCTTTGGCGCCCCTAAGGGCGTGGACGTTGCGGCACACCAGCACCCGGGCGGCACGCCCATCGATTGGTCTAAGGTACGTACTGACGGTCAGTCTTTTGCATTTGTAAAAGCAACTGAGGGTGGGGATTGGGTAAATCCGCACTACGTCGAAGATGTTCAGGCCGCCCACGCTGCCGGCCTTAAGACAGGCGCATATCACTACGCTCGTCCATCGACTGACGCCAAAACGCAAGCGGCGAACTTTGCCGCGCAGATTGCGCTGGCGCCAGATCAGACATTGCCTCCCGCACTCGATATCGAGGTGGATGAAGGTAAATCCGCGGCCCAGTTGGAGCAGTGGATCGAAGAATTTACCAGCGAGCTCAAGCGCCTTACCGGCCGCACTCCCATGATCTACACCTACAAGTACTTCTGGATGGGGCAGATGAATAACTCCCAGAAGTTCTCGGATATGCCGTTGTGGCTTGCGGCCTATCAGGATCAGGCGCCCGAGGCCGTGGGTGGCTGGAAGAAGCTATCCTTCTGGCAGCGTTCTGGCTCCGGCAAGGTGGCAGGAATTCCTACCGACGTTGATATGAACCTTTTTAATGGTTCCAAGCAGCAGCTGCAGTCCTTTAGCGATGGAAATTATGTGGATGTCGGCGGCGCGCTCGAACAGCTCGTGGTGGGCGATGGCGTTGACCTAAGCTCGGACAGCACGCCGCTTATCGGCGCTATCCTAGCCCTCGCAGCAGGACTGATTGCGATACCACAGCTTGTCGACGCCGCCGAAAAGTCCGGCCTTGACCCCCAAGCAGCGCAAGGTCTAGCAGGCTTCGTGAAGACCTTGCAGGACAAGGATGCCCTCCCAGTAGAAGATCTGGGTGATATGGCAAAGGGGAACTTCTCTGTCAGTGACCTAGCAATCCTGTTGGACAATGCCGGTCACGTGAACAACGTTAAGTCTGGCAATGTCTCCGAGTCCGAAGTTTCGGAGGCTAAGAACGCGGCCAAGAAGGCTGGCGCTGATGTTCCCGATTTCGATGCGGGCCAAGTAGCCACGCTACTTAATCGCGTGCTGCAGTAGCACCAGCGAAAAACGCGCGGGTCCACGCCTCGTCCTTGTAGTGGGCAGGCACCGCCCCGCCAAGGAGTGCCTTAGCCAGCTGAGCGGCTTCAATGGAGCCCTCGGCTGGCATTTCTGTATCCGAGGCTATAAGGATGATGTTTCCGTAGCGCCGGCCTTTAAGCATTGGTGGGTCCGCGATGACCGCGAGGTGGTCAAAAACCTTGCTTAGTCCGGCCAGTTCGCTTTTTGCTAGCTGCAGATCAGAATGGTCTCCGCAATTGGCAATATAGAGTCCACCTGGCTCTAGTGCCTGCTTTGCAGCCTGGAAGAACTCCACGGTGGTGAGGCTAGACGGAGTCTTATCGCCAGCAAATACATCACGGATGATGATGTCACGGCTGGCGGGCAGGAACCCCTCGGTTTCTTTGCGTGCTTCGCCGGCGCGGATCTTCACGGTAGGGGAACGGGGGACGTCGAAAAGTGTACGCACCAATTCCCCCAGTTTGGCGTCGAGTTCGACCACCGTGTGGCGGCTACCCGGGAGCTTGCTGGCAAAATAGCGTGGAAGGGAGCAGCCTGCGCCACCTAGGTGGGTGACACGCAGCTTATTCGCTGGCCGAGTATTGAGGCGTTCGACGGCAGCTGTAATCCAGCGCATGTATTCGAACTCCAATTCTTCTGGCTCGCCCAGCACGATGTGGCTACTCGGCACGCCGTTAACGTTGAGGATATAGGCTCCATCGCGGAACTCATCCGCCACAACCTCGGCTGTTCCGGTCGAGATTTCGTAGGTGCCGGTGATTCCTTGTTCGGTGGAGGCTCGCTTTCTTCCCATGTGACACAAGCTTAGGGAATGGATTCGATTTAAACCGCGTTGGGGCTAGGGAGTAGACTTTCGGGCCTGTAGTCAAGGTGAATTGGGGAGCAAGATGCGAGTATTGGTTGCCATGTCCGGCGGCGTGGACTCATCTGTTGCCGCCGCCCGGGCGGTAGAAGCTGGCCATGAGGTGATTGGCGTTCACCTCGCCCTGCACAAGGACGCGCAGCAAACCAGAGAGAAAGCGCGCGGTTGCTGCTCGCTAGAGGATTCCGCTGATGCTCGCCGCATCTGCGATAAGTTGGGCATCCCCTTCTATGTGTGGGATTTTTCGGAGGAATTTAAAGAAGAAGTCATCACGGACTTCGTGGATTCCTATGCTCGCGGCGAGACACCTAATCCTTGCTTGCGCTGTAACGAGAAGATTAAGTTCCGGGCACTGCTACAAAAGGGCATGGCGCTCGGCTTCGATGCTGTGGCGACGGGTCACTATGCCACCATTGACGAAAACGGCTACATGCGCCGTTCTTTGGATGAGAATAAGGACCAGTCTTATGTCTTGGGCGTCATCTCGGCCGAAGAGCTGGAGCACTGCTTTTTCCCCATTGGCGATACTCCTAAGCCGCAGATCCGTGAAGAGGCCGCGGCGCATGGCTTTTCCACCGCGAAGAAGCCGGATTCCTATGATATTTGCTTCATTCCCGACGGCAACACTCAGGCATTTTTGGGCGCTCGCATCGGGCGTCGCCCTGGCCTGATCGTGGATCAGGAGGGCACGGAGCTTAAAGAGCACGATGGTGCATGGAACTACACCATCGGTCAGCGAAAGGGCCTAGACATCAAGGCGCCGGCTGCCGACGGCCGTCCCCGCTACGTCACCGACATCGATGCTTCTACGGGCACGGTGACCGTCGGTGCCCGCGAGGACTTGGCCGTGACCTCAATTCAAGCTGACCGCCTGAAGTACCTTCACCCAGCCATGGATGGGGACTTCGAGTGCGAGGTTCAGGTGCGTGCGCATGGTTCCGTGGTGCCTTGTGTCGCGCACGTCGACCGCGATGCGGATGAGATGCGCCTTGAGCTTAAGGAACCGCTTTCCGGCGTGGCTCGTGGCCAGGCGGCGGTGCTGTATTTGCCGTCGCCAGACGAGCTTGGCGATATCGTTATCGGGTCCGGCACCATTTGCGGGACGGCCTAGATGGCCGGCTTTGCACTTGGCCCCATGCCCGGCACTTCCGTAGCGGAGGCGGCGGACATCATAATCAGTGAGACTGACCTGCCCGCTATCCCGCAGCTTCCTGATAGGGGACTCGGCTCCGATGCGGTTGGGCGTACGGCCAGCATGCTCGAGGCCATCAATATCGATCGTGGTCCGCGGTCGTGGCGCATGACTGCGCGTCCGCAGCTTTTGACGCGGCGCACCTGGGATCGCTTAGAACGCGACCTCGATGAGGTTCAGGGGGTCTGGGGCGAGACGGTTTCCCACATTAAGGTGCAAGCCTTGGGGCCCTGGTCTTTGGCGGCGAGCATCGAGCTCTCCGATGGCCACCGCGTGTTCACTGACTCTAGCGCTTTCGCAGAGCTTTCCGACGCCCTCTTACACGGCCTCCACACCCATGCCCACGATGTGGCACGCCGTTTCCACGGCGAGGTGCACGTACAACTCGATGAACCGCTACTGGCAGATATCATTGCTGGCCGGATTCCCGGGACTACTGATTTCGACTCGATACCAGCGGTCCCAGAGGAAGTCGTCCTAGAAAGCCTTTTAGCGTTTGAGGCCGACTATGTGCATGCTGCGCCTATTTGGTCGGTGGCGCGCGCAGCGAAGACTTTTTTGGTTGATTCGCGCTTTCGCCAGCAGCTTTCCACCCCACAGCACTATGACGGATTGGGCGAGCACCTCAGTGCGGGCTACCGCATCGGCTTGGGCATTCCCGGCAAAGATGCGAGGGAGGAAGCAATCGCCTTAGCTTCCCACCTTGATCGCATAGGTATGCCGCGCGAGCTATTGGTCGACCACTTCGATGTTTTCCCCAGTGCGGCTTCGGCTAGTTCGCTTCGTTCTGTCACTGAGACCGCCGACATCCTCGTCCGGGACGCCGGCGATCTTTAATCGACACGCCCGCGGCTATCCGTGGCGGTGAAGTATTCGCCCATATAAGGGATGACGTAGCGCAGTTTGCCGTGTGCGGTGGGTTCGATCAGGTCGGCGTCGATAAGCCGCTGGCGAGTGGCGGACAAGGATCGTACAGTGCGGTCCATGTGTCCTGCTATGTCGGCGATGGTGGCCACGCCGTCTAGCTCCACTGCGGCCATTGCTTCCAAAAACTCCCGCTGTGCCGGTGGCAAGGTCAACGTCGCAGGCTGGTGCACCTGCGCGCCCATAATTGAAATCGCATCTGCAGCTATCGAGGCAATCGTCTCCTGAGAAATGCCACTTTCTTGGTTCTGGCGACTGCGCTCCCATGCCAGCGAGCCAACCAATTGCACGAGGTACGGGTAGCCGCGGGTAAGCGCCGCGGCGTCCCTAGTCGCCTCGGGGCTAAACTCTAACCCCGAGCCAGACGCTGTGTGCTCTAGAGCCTGCTGCGAATTGGCCGGAGACAGCGGTCCTAAGACGAACTTCTGGGCCCTGCGCAGAAACGTTACTCCAGGAAGATCTAATAAGTGGTTGACCCCTTGGGGAAGGCCGGCGGCTACCAAAGCGATATCAATTTCATCGCGCACTAGGTCTTGGTAGGCCACGGCGATGGTGGTGAGCTCTTCGACATCGGCGTCTTGCACCTCGTCGATGGTAAGCAGGATTCCGGTGCCTTTTAGCTCTGCGGAAAGCTCACGCAGGCGAGTATTCAGCGTGGGGGTGAAGCGATCTTCCTTTTGATGATCAAAGCCGATTGACCCTACGCCGCCGATGCCGATGCGGCTGACCTTCTTCTTGTCGCTCGGAGAGAGTTGTTCAAGCAGCCTGGGGATGGTGGTATTGACCAGTTCCTCGACCATGGTGGAGCGCCCTGAGGCGCGTAGCGTTACCCACCCTCGGGCCTCGGCGATGTCCTCCAACTCGTTGATGAGAACAGTCTTGCCGATGCCCCTTGCACCGCTGAGCACCATGGAGCGGGAAGCATTGCCTGCCGAGCCATCGAGCGCAGTGCGGAAGCTATCGAGCACGATACCGCGCCCGACCCAGAACAGGGGAGGAGCACCGAATGTAGGGCGGAACGGATTTTCCATATGGCTAGTGTAACCCTTGTTATCGGAGATTTGGGAGACTTTTAGCCGTACTTGGAGATTTAGGAGAATTGGGAGACTTTATCCGATGAGGGGCCATGCAGTCGAGACATCCGAGGCATCGCGGCCCTTGCCCTCTAGGTATTTCTTAAATGCAGTCCGATCCTCGTACCACTTGACCGCCTGGAATTCCATGAGCTCGTTTTCATCCATCTGCGCCAAGTTGGGGTAGTGCTGGCGTACCTGTTTCCAAGCGACGCGGGCGGCTGCGAGGGCGTCGGCAGTAGCTTCGTGGGCGTTGCCCAACTCGACGCCGTAGTGCTCGCACACTGCGCCAAGGGTGCGCTTGCCCTTGCGCCATTTATCGCTGACGCGGTCGATTACATAGGGGTCATAGACCGGGCCAGTGACCGTGAAATCGCCGGTGAGGCTCCGCAGCACGGTGAGATCAAAAGCAGCGTTGTAGACAATGAGCGTTAGACCATCCTCCCAGGCGGCCTTGATGGCCGCGACCGTATCTTTCAGAACCTCTTCGTGCGGTCGGCCCTCGGCGCGGGCTTTTTCGGTAGTGATGCCATGCACGTTGGTCGCTTCCTCCGGGATCTCGATTCCGGGATCGGCGAGGTGCTCCACCTTTTGTACATCGCGGCCATCAATGCGGACTAAGGCAGAGGTGACGATGCGGGCTTCTTTGGGATTGGCCGAGGTGGTCTCAAGGTCGAAGGCGAGCATGCGGGAGGCGTCGAAAGTCATGATCAATACCTTAGTAGCTAGCCCCGACACGAGGGATAGCTACACTTGAGCAGCGTGACTAATCCAGTTGATCTGCACCGTGAATGGAATGACCTTGCGCAGGAAGTGCGCCGCCACCGCAACCTGTACTACAACGGTGAGCCGGCTATTCCCGACGCCGACTTTGATGCCCTCTTCCAACGCCTTCTTGCACTCGAAGAAGAACATCCTGAGCTTGCCGTGCCTGATTCACCTACCCAGCAGGTGGGTGCTGCACCGAGCGCCGGTGAGGATATTGAACACCTTGAGCGCATGATGAGCTTGGACAATGTGTTTAGCGCTGGCGAGATGCAGGATTGGCTCGATAGAACCCCAGCAAAGACTTATCTGACTGAGCTCAAGATTGATGGCTTGTCTATCGATTTGGTCTATCGCAATGGGCGCCTGACTACCGCCGCGACCCGTGGCGATGGCACAGTGGGCGAAGACATCACTGCTAATGCACGCGTGATTGAAGACATTCCGCATGAGCTCAAGGGGACAGATGAATACCCGGTCCCAGAGCTGATCGAGATTCGCGGCGAAGTCTATATGCGCCCCGAGGATTTTGAAGAGATCAATGAGGAGCGCGCGGCCGATGGCAAGGAAAAGTTTGCTAACCCGCGCAATGCCGCGGCAGGTGGACTGCGCATGAAGGATCGCGCCGAGGTGAAAAAGCGCCGCCTGAAAATGGTGTGTCACGGGCTAGGCGCGCGCGAGGGATTTTCACCCACTTCCCAACATGATGCTTATAAGGCAATTGCGGCTTGGGGGCTGCCCGTTTCCCCATATACCAAGCAGGTTTACTCGGCTGAGCAGGTCCAGGACGAGGTGGCACATTGGGCAGAACACCGCCACGATGCCATCTTTGAGATGGATGGACTCGTCGTCAAGGTAGATGATTTGGGCTCGCAGCGCGCACTGGGTGCGACTTCCCGCGCCCCGCGCTGGGCCATTGCCTATAAGTATCCACCGGAAGAGGTGACTACAAAGCTTAAGGGCATTGAGGTGGGTGTTGGGCGTACCGGGCGAGTGACCCCGTTTGCCATTATGGAGCCGGTCTTTGTCTCCGGTTCCACAGTGTCCATGGCTACCTTGCATAATCAGTCCGAGGTAAAGCGCAAGGGTGTGCTTATCGGGGATACCGTCATCATTCGCAAGGCGGGCGAGATTATCCCGGAGGTGCTCGGACCAGTGCGCGAGCAGCGCGATGGTAGCGAGTATGAGTGGGCATTCCCGGAGAACTGTCCGGCATGCGGCACGAAGTTGGCCCCACAAAAAGACGGCGACGCGGATTGGCGGTGCCCCAATACCCAATCGTGCCCAGCACAGCTTTCCGCGCGCTTGGAGTATTTGGCCTCGCGCAAGGCACTGGACATTGAGGCCCTGGGCGAGAAGGGGGCAATGGACTTAATTGAAAATGGTATTCTCGTCGACGAATCAGAGCTTTTCGAGCTCACCGAGGAAAAGCTCCTAGCCTCGGACGTCTACACGGCGAAGAAGGATACAAAGGACAAGCGCACCAAAAAAGAAGGAAATGTCAAGGTCAATACGGCCGGACAGAACTTGTTAAAGAATCTGGATGAGGTCAAAGGCCGTGACTTCTGGCGCGTCCTGGTCGCGCTGTCTATTCGTCACGTGGGACCAATTGCCGCTCGGGCGCTGGCCTCCCGCTATGGATCCATGGAAAAGCTACGCGCAGCCAAAACGGAGGAGCTGGCAGAAGTCGATGGCGTGGGTATGACCATCGCACAATCTTTCCATGATTGGTTCGAAGTGGACTGGCACCGCACTATCGTGGACAAATGGGCTGCCGCAGGGGTGGCTATGGAGGTAGCGGTGGAAGACCACAAGGAGCAGACTCTAGAGGGTCTGACCATCGTGGTGACCGGCAGCTTGGAGAACTTCACCCGTGATTCCGCGAAAGAAGCTATTGTTTCTCGTGGCGGAAAGGCTACCGGTTCGGTCTCGAAGAAGACCTCCTATCTCGTGGCTGGCGAAAACGCCGGTTCGAAGGAGGATAAAGCCCGTGAGCTGGAAATCCCGATTCTCAATGAAGCGGAATTCCAGCAGCTACTAGAAACAGGTGAAGCCTAAATCGGTCCGGCTACTTGAGGAAGCTGCCCAAGATAGTGCCGATGTGACCTAGGTGCTCCACCTCGGAAGCTAGGTAGTCAGGGCCGCCGGTGCGGCCCATGGCTATAACTAGGCCGGTATCGCCGAGCGGGGCGGCGGCTAGGGCGGAATCGAGAAGGGACCAACTTTCCGGGATCCATTCATCACGCTCGGGGCTGAGCACGCGGGCGCTTTCCACCTCGATATCGTGAGGAACGGTGCCGTCATCTTCGGGGGCGGCATTGGAAGAAGCTACGCGGTGGATGGGCTCGTTATTGTCGATGACGATGCACCACGTGGAGGTTAGAGCCCTTGGGATCGCGGCTACTACCTCTTCCATAGCGGCAGTGACATTCGTGGCATGGGCAACTCGTGCAAGGAGCTCGATTTGCCCGCGGCGGTCTACGCGGCCGCTGAATGGGCGGATGGAGTCGACCTCCACGCCCTCGACAGAGGAGGCGGCGGTAATGAGGACATCGGCCATGGTGCCTTGCGGCAACTCAATGACAATGTCATCCATGACTGTTCCATCGGGAAAGTTTTCTACGATATCGACCGATTGGATATTGCCATCGACGAGTCCAAAGGCGTCGGCAAGCTGGCCCAAGCTGCCAGGAGCATCGGGGAGCAGTACGCGGATCAAAAAGGACATGGTCTTGCACGCTTTCGGTAGTTTGTAGTCCCAGACATGATACGTGCGTCACAATGCGGGCTTCAAGCAACGCAAATTTGGGGTGACGCGGCAACCGTCGTGGTCGGTGCAGTACCATGGGTCGTTAGCAATTCACATAGTACATGCTGACGGTGAATATTTTTCACCCGCGTGTCAATTATGCAGAAAAAGGATGGAGTTCGCGTGTCTGAGATTTCGCGTGATGAGGTAGCCCACCTCGCCAAGCTTTCCCGCCTGGCCCTCAGTGAGGAAGAGCTAGCCCAGTTCGCAACGCAGATTGATGAAATTGTTGATTCGGTTTCCGCGGTGGGAAACGTTGATACCGAGGGCGTGGAGCCGATGAGCCACCCGCACTCCGTGGACGCCCCGATGCGCGAGGACGTTATTGTGCGCACCCTTACTGCAGAACAGGCCTTGGACCAAGCACCGGCCGTAGAAGAAGAGCGCTTCGTTGTGCCACAGATCCTGGGAGGAGAATAAATGTCTAACCTGACCGTTCCCGCGGAGGGCCTGACCTCCCTGACTGCTGCCGAGCTGGCGGAGAAGATTCACGCCCGTGAAATTACTTCCCGCGAGGTAACCCAGGCATTCCTAGACCGCATTGCAGAGACCAACGAGGAGCTCAACTCCTTCCTGCATGTGGGTGCGGAAGAAGCCCTCGCGGCTGCCGACGCCGTGGATAAGGCACTCGATGCCGGCGAAGAGCCTGCTTCTGGTCTGGCCGGCGTGCCGCTGGCGCTTAAGGACCTGCTGGTTACCACCGATGCGCCGACAACCGCCGCTTCCAAGATGCTGGAGGGCTACGTTTCTCCCTATGACGCCACCGTGACCAAGCGCCTGCGCGAGGCTGGAATCCCCATCCTGGGCAAGACCAACCTGGATGAGTTTGCTATGGGTTCTTCCAATGAGAACTCTGCTTTTGGCCCAGCGCATAACCCTTATGACACGGAGCGCACCCCAGGCGGCTCCGGCGGTGGTACCGCTGCTGCGCTTGCATCCGGTCAGGCGCCGCTTGGCATCGGTACCGATACCGGTGGTTCCATCCGCCAGCCAGCTGCACTGACCAACACCGTTGGCGTAAAGCCGACCTACGGCACCGTGTCCCGCTACGGTCTTATCGCTGCTGCCTCGTCCCTCGACCAAGCGGGCCCGTGCGGCCGCACTGTCCTCGATACCGCGCTCCTGCACGAGGTCATCGCTGGCCACGATGCTTTCGATGCTACTTCCGTTGATAAGCCGGTAGCGCCGGTTGTCGCCGCTGCACGCGAGGGTGCTACGGGGGACCTCTCTGGAGTCAAGGTCGGCCTGATTAAGCAATTTGAGCGCGATGGCTGGCAGGAAGGCGTGATGGAGAACTACCATGCCGCCGTTGAGCAGTTGCGCGAGCAGGGTGCGGAGATTGTCGAGGTAGATTGCCCGCACTTTGACGACGCCCTGGCAGCGTACTACCTGATCATGCCGTGCGAGGTGTCCTCTAACCTGGCGCGTTTCGATGGCATGCGCTACGGCCTGCGTGCGGGAGATGACGGCTCCCACTCTGCCGAGCAGGTCATGTCCCAGTCTCGTGCAGAAGGCTTTGGCCCAGAGGTCAAGCGCCGCATCATGCTGGGTACTTATGCACTGTCCGTGGGCTACTACGATGCCTACTATCTGCAGGCGCAGCGCGTGCGTACGCTCATTGCCCAGGACTTTGCTCGCGCCTTCGAGCAGGTTGACGTAATTGTTTCCCCGACCACCCCGACTACCGCGTTTAAGCTGGGGGAGAAGGCCGAGGATCCGATGGCAATGTACAACTTTGACCTGTGCACTCTGCCGCTGAACCTGGCTGGCCTGTGCGGCATGTCTGTGCCATCCGGTATGGCAAGCGATACCAATTTGCCCACCGGTCTGCAGATCATGGCGCCAGCCTTCCAAGATGACCGCCTGTACAAGGTCGGCGCTGCCTATGAAGCTGGCCGCAATAAATAAGCGACTTCCTGTGGGGTCCCTGGCAATTCCATAAAGGTTTATCTGCCCCCGTTGAATTTATATTCGGCGGGGGTAAAATTATCGGGTATGCATTTCAAGAAGACCGCAATTTTTTCGCTGTCCGCCGCTGCACTCATGGGCGTGGGCGTTGCCAATGCCGCGCAGGTGCCCTCCATCGATCCGGGGTTCAGCATGACCGCGCCGACCAACTCTGGGCTTATTGCCCCGCTGCCGAAGGGCGCGGAGAAGCTGGAGCCTCACATCGAGGGGCAGACCATCACTGGAACTCTCCACTCCATTAAGGAAGAAGGAAAGTTTAGCGTCGAATTTGCCAAGGACCACTCCTTGGTGATGAATGATGGCTGCAATACTTACACCACCACCTACAAGGTGGCTGCGGATGGCACCATCAGCGTCGGCGAGTTTAACTCCACCCGCGCGGCGTGCGATGAGCATACGCAGCAGCTTTCCGACGCCCTGCTCGGCCTCCTTGAGTCCAAGCCTTCCTTCTTTAACCTCCCTGGCGGCACCGTCGCCTTGGGCAGCGAGGAAGCTGCGGCCGAGTTTAGTGTTGCCAAGTAAAACTCGCAGCACACTAAAACTAAAAATGCGCACCATGTCTTCGGGCATGGTGCGCATTTTGTGTGTGTGGGGGGATTACTTGGCGTCGGAAAGCGCATAGGCTGCGCCCGCCGAGGCCGCGGTCACGCTAAGGACGGCTGGCCAGGCGCCAATCTTCTTCGCCAACGGGTGGGAGGCGCTGAATGCGCCCACGTAGAGTGCACACAGGCCAGCAGTGGTAGCCGGAGTGGTTTTCTTTGCCCAAGAGCGGCCTGCCCACACGCCAGCGGCGGCGAGGATAACGCCGCCGAGCGGGCGGATTCCGGTCTCGCGGGCGGTCACCCACCCGCCGATAAGGCCGAGGGTGACAGTAGTGGCGGTAGATACGTCTTGGGGCTTTTTGATATCAATCATGGACATGCGGCCAGTCTAGGCCGATAATTCTGGCCCCGCTAGACTTTATGGCTATGACTGTGGAGACGCACTTGCCGCCTGAGCGCCAAGCATGGCGCGCCATGTTTGCACTGTCCCTGGGATTCTTTGTGTCTCTTCTGGACCAATCCATGGTGGCGGTCGCGCTGCCGAACCTGCAACGTGATCTAGACGCGGGTGTAAACCAGGCCATGTGGGTATCCGCGTCCTATTTATTGGCTGCAGTGGTGCCGTTGCTCTTCGCCGGCCGTCTGGGCGACGTTTTGGGCCAACGCCGGATGTTTTGTCTGGGCGTGGCTATCTTCGGGGTCGGTGCGATGGTTTGTGCCATAGCTCCCCAAGTAGAAGTACTCATTGCCGCGCGTGCCGTGCAAGGCGTAGGGGCATCTCTCCAGATGCCGCAAAGTATGTCCGTCATCAACCGAATCTTCGCACGCGAGCGCCGTGGACGTGCGTTGGGCGTGTGGGGTGTAATCGGCTCGATTGCAGCACTTGTCGGTCCACTCGCCGGAGGCTTCTTAGTGGGAAACTTCGGTTGGCAGGCCGCCTTTTGGGTACACATTCCTTTCGTGGTGCTGGCCATCGTGCTGGCGCTGTTGTGGGTGCCCGAGTTGCCTACTACCGCGCAGTCCATCGATGCGCCATCGGCCGTTGTTTCTCTGATCGCGTTGGCGGCGATTGTCTTTGGCATCCAACAGGGACCAGTACTGGGGTGGGGCTGGACCATTTGGCTTATTCTGCTCGCCGGAGCAATCGCTAGCGCAGGTTTTATTCGGTTGCAGGCTACCGCCGATGCCCGCGGGGCGAGCCCGCTGGTGCCGCTGACGCTCTTTCGCGACCGCAATTACCTTGCCGGCTCGGTGGGCATTATTGCCATGGGGTTTATGGCGGCTGCAGTGATGCTACCCATCATGTTGTGGCTGCAGACCATGCAGGGCATTCCAGCAGGCGAGGCTGGCATTATCGTGGCGCCAATGGCTCTGATTTCTCTACTGATATCTCCGCTCGCGGGAATTATGGCGGATTATGTGAATCCTCGAATTCTTGGAGTGGTGGGATTTTCCCTCCTTATTCTTTCTCTGCTTGCGGCATGGTGGGTGATGCATGTAGACGCCTTGCCGTGGGTGCTCGGGCTGCCCATTGCAGGCCTTGGCGTGGGGCAGTCTTTCATCTGGGGTTCCAACGCAGCTACCACCTTGCGCGATATTTCGCCGGAGCTCATGGGTGCTGCATCCGGTGTGTATAACACCTCCCGCCAAGTGGGATCCGTAGTGGGCGTCGCCTTAGTGTCTGCCGTTATGCAAACAGGTGACCCAGCAGTGGCACTTATTAATTCGCTCCTTGTCATCGTAGTTGCGCTGGTGGTGGGCTTGGTTTCTGCTCTCTGCTTTCGGGACACTCTGCAGGGCTAAAAATAGCGCGCTAGATTGGTAGGTATGCGTCTAGGTGTTTTAACGTCCGGTGGCGATTGCCCCGGCCTCAATGCTGTAATTCGTGCGGTTGTGCGTACCGCATCCAATGAATTTGGAGATACCGTCGTAGGTTATGAAGACGGTTGGGTGGGCTTGATGGAGGACCGCCGTCGCGATCTCTATGATGATGCAGAAATCGACCGCATTTTGTTGCGCGGTGGCACCATCCTAGGCACTGGCCGCCTGCATCCGGATAAGTTCAAGGCGGGTCTTGATCAGATTAAATCCAATATGGCCGATGCCGAAGTGGATGCCCTCATTGCCATCGGAGGCGAAGGCACCCTCAAGGGAGCAAAGTGGCTATCCGATAACGGGGTGCCGGTAGTAGGCGTTCCAAAGACCATTGACAACGACGTCAACGCCACCGACTACACCTTTGGTTTTGATACCGCCGTATCCGTAGCTACCGATGCTATTGACCGCTTACATACCACCGCGGAATCGCATAACCGTATTCTGATTGTGGAGGTTATGGGCCGCCATGTGGGGTGGATTGCCTTGCATGCGGGCATGGCTGGTGGCGCGCACTACACGGTGGTGCCCGAGGAGCCCTTCGATATCGCAGAAATCACCAAGGCGATGGAGCGCCGCTTCCAAATGGGTGAAAAATACGGCATCATCTGCGTTGCAGAAGGCGCCCTCCCCAAGGAGGGGACGATGGACTTTGAAGCCGGCGGCGTGGATCAGTTCGGGCACCAGACTTTCAACGGTATTGGCCAGGTCATTGGCGATGAGATCAAGGCTCGCACTGGATATGACGTGCGAACGACGGTTCTGGGACACATCCAGCGCGGCGGTACACCGACTGCCTATGACCGCGTTCTGGCAACTCGATACGGCGTGCACGCAGCCCGTGCTACCCATGAAGGCAAGTCAGGTATGTGTGTAGCTCTCCATGGCGAGGATATTGATCTAGTTCCGTTGGAGGAGGCCGTGGGAACCCTTAAGACAGTGCCGGAATCGCGTTACCGCAATGCACAAGCGCTCTTTGGGTAGAGACCACGCACATTTCGAATATTAGGATAGCGCTCCCACTGGGTGGGAGCGTATTCTTTTGTCTATGAGTATCGATAGCATGACAGATAATCGGATGGCGGCGGCTACTGTGCCCTCCGCAGCTCAAGACCGCCAAGCATTTATCGCAGCGCTAGGCTTTCCGGTGCTCGTGATTATCGGCGGCGTGATTGGATACTTTGCACCGAATACCGCGGCATCCTTTGCCCCGCAGGTCACCCCGCTGCTGGGCATTGTCATGTTTGGTATGGGCCTTACCCTCAAGCCGGTGGACTTTGCCTTGGTGGCCCGCCGGCCGCTTCCCGTGCTCATCGGAGTAGTTGCGCAGTTTGTCATCATGCCGCTGGTGGCATTGGCGGTGGTAGCAATCATGGACCTCCCAGAAGCGGTAGCGGCCGGGGTCATTCTTGTAGGCTGCGCTCCCGGTGGAACGAGCTCTAATGTGGTGTCCTATTTAGCGCGTGGCGATGTAGCCCTGTCGGTGACCATGACCTCGATTTCCACCCTATTGGCACCGGTGTTTACCCCGTTGCTGACCTTGTGGCTGGCAGGGGAGTATATGCCGGTTTCCGCTTCGTCTATGGCATGGTCCATTGTGAAGGTGGTGCTCATTCCTGTCGTCGCCGGCATCCTCATAGGCATGCTGGCGCCGCGGGTGGTGGCAAGGATTAACTCGGCATTGCCTTGGATTTCGGTTGCGGCGATTTCCGCCATCGTGTGCATCGTGGTGGGCGGAGCGCACGACACCATCGCCAGCGCCGGTGCGCTGGTCTTTGCCGCCGTGATTATCCACAACGGGTGTGGCTACGGTCTGGGCTACCTAGCCGGATTGATAACCAAGCAGCCAGTCGCTGCTCGGCGCACGATGGCCGTCGAGGTGGGCATGCAAAACTCCGGCTTGGCCACCTCCTTGGCATCGACGTATATGAACCCATTGGCTGCTCTGCCAGGAGCCGTCTTTTCCGTGTGGCACAACCTTTCCGGTGCGGTGCTGGCTGCCATCTGCCGCTATGTGGATTCCCGTAGGAAGGAGAGTACTAGCTAGAAACCAATCGTGACCGCTGGAAGAGACTCGTCTACAAACCAGGGTTCTTCCTGTGCGGTCAGGGGCGGCTGACCTTCTTCGAAGCTTAAGGTGTCGCCGTCCTTGACGGTGGCGCCTTGGAGAACGTGGTCTGCGATATTAGCCAGCTTGTAATAGAGATCGGTGGGATCCATCGATTCGGTGGCCGCCTGGACTTCGGGGTGACCTGCTTGGACTAGCCCCACGGTATAACCCAGAATCTTGTTTCCCTTTTGGGTGAGCCATACTGGCGCAATGTGCATCGGGGCAAGGTTGTCCCGAACGGCCTCGAGGAACGTATTCGGAGCGATAGATACGTTGCCTCTGGGGTTGTGGACGATGAGGCATTCTGGGTGTTCGGCTACCACAGCGGTGGCTTTAGAGAGCAGCTCTAGGTGCTCGCGGCGAGCCTCACGAAACTGCTTGGCACCGTTGTCTTCTGCATCCCGGGGAAGTACGGAGACGAGGATTTGTGCGGTGGCAGAATCGAGACCGCGTGCGTCCGCGCTCAAAATGGGGTGGAGACCATAACTATCGCGGGTGGGAGGGGTATCGATGGCTTGGTAGTGCAATAAGAATGAATCATCGAGCTCGGCCATGAGGCTACCGGGATTCTTGCCCGGAGTGATGTCTCCCAAGCGATCGGCAAAAGTGGTGGTCAAACGCTCGCTTACCTCCTCGGGCGTGGGGGCAGTGCGAAAGACTGCGATGTTGATCAAAGGGGCATCGATAAGCTGAGCATCAACGCTATGTGGTGTAGTCATAATATTCAGCGTAGGGGCGTGAGCGCGCGGGTGCATGGACGTATTAAGATGGCACGCATGACTGCTGCGATGTATGACCTGATGGACTTTGATGAGGTCCTAGAAAAGTTCGAGCCGGTAATGGGCATGGAAGTCCACGTAGAGCTGGATACGGAAACCAAGATGTTTTCTACCTCTCCTACGAACTTCAACGCAGCGCCTAACTCCAACGTTGACCCAGTCTCACTGGGTCTGCCCGGTGCGCTGCCGGTAGTAAATTCCAAGGGCGTGGAGGGCGCCATCAAGATTGGCTTGGCGCTTAATTGCTCCATTGCCGAGTCCTCTCGCTTTGCCCGCAAGAATTATTTTTACCCGGACCAGCCAAAGAACTACCAGATTTCCCAGTATGACGAGCCGATTGCCTACGACGGCTACCTGGACGTAGTTCTGGAGGACGGCACCGAGTGGCGGGTGGAAATTGAGCGCGCGCACATGGAGGAAGACACCGGCAAGCTGACCCACTTGGGCGGCGTGGACGGCCGTATTCACGGTGCTACGGCTTCCTTGGTGGATTGCAACCGTGCGGGCATTCCTCTCATTGAAATTGTCACCAAGCCGATCGTCGGCGCCGGCGAGCGTGCACCGGAGGTGGCTAAGGCCTATGTTTCCGCTCTGCGTGAGCTTGTGGCAGCCCTAGGCGTTTCCGATGCTCGTATGGATCAGGGCTCGATGCGTGTGGATTCCAACCTGTCTCTGCGCCCAGTGGGTCAGGAAGAATTCGGCACCCGTACCGAGACCAAGAACATCAACTCCCTGCGTTCTGTGGAACAGGCGGTTCGCTTCGAGATGCAGCGCCAGGCACAGGTACTTGAAGATGGCGGCACCATCGATCAGGAAACCCGCCACTACCAAGAGACCGACGGCACTACCTCCAAGGGGCGTCCGAAGGAGACCGCGGAGGATTACCGTTACTTCAATGACCCGGATCTTCCACCGGTCATCGCCCCACGCGAGTGGGTAGAAGAACTGCGCCAGACCCTTCCGGAGCTGCCATGGGTTCGCCGTGCGCGCATTCAGGAAGAGTGGGGCATCAAGGATGAAGAGATGCGCGACTTGGTCAACGCCGGCGCACTCGACCTCATCGTGGATACCGTTGAGGCCGGCGCGAAGCCGGACGAGGCGCGCTCTTGGTGGGTTTCCTATCTAGCAGGCAAGGCCAACGAGAAGGAAACCGACCTTGCAGGTTTGTCCATTACCCCGCAGCAGGTGGCGCGCGTTATCGCGCTCGTCAATGAAGGGAAGCTGACTACCAAGCTGGCGCGTAAGGCGGTAGATGGCGTGTTGGCGGGCGAAGGCGACGTCGACGAGGTCGTCGAAAAGCGCGGCTTGGAGGTCGTACGCGACGATGGCGCCATTGAAAAGGCCGTGGATGATGCGCTGGCAGCTAACCCGGACATCGTGGAGAAGTACCGTGCCGGCAATAAGAAGGTAACCGGTGCCATTGTGGGTGCGGTCATGAAGGCCACCCAGGGTAAGGCCGATCCTGGTCAGGTCAATAAGCTCATCGCAGAGATGCTGAACTAAGCACCACATTAAGCCAGCCGCGCTCGCACTTCCTCGAACATGACGCGTGGCTGGCTTTTTTGTGCCCTCATTTCCTGCCAAAATTGGTGATTATTTTCGTTAGGCGAGGTCAGTAGGGGTGGGCGTAGGGTTGTGGGCATGTCAATTAAGAGCAAAGTATTGCAAAAGGAAAGTCCTGACGCATCCTTTAAGGTCGTAGAAATCGAGCGCCGCGATCCGCGCGAGGATGACGTGGTCATTGATATCAAAGCTGCGGGCATTTGCCACTCCGATATCCACACCATTCAAAACGAGTGGGGCGAAGCCCACTTCCCACTGACGGTGGGCCATGAGATCGCCGGTGTTGTAGAAGCCGTGGGCGATAAGGTCACTAAATTCAAGGTCGGCGACCGCGTTGGCGTGGGATGCTTAGTAAGTTCCTGTGGCGAGTGCGAGCAATGCCGCAATGGACAGGAGCAGAACTGCCTTAACGGCAATGTAGGAACCTATAACTCCGAGGACGTGGACGGCACCATTACCCAAGGTGGCTACGCTCAGAAGGTAGTCGTCAACGAAGGATTCGTATGCACCATCCCAGAGGACATCGATTTTGACGAAGCGGCCCCGCTGCTGTGCGCGGGAATTACCACCTATTCGCCGCTGGCACGCTGGCAGGTCAAGGAAGGTGACAAGGTCGCTGTAGTGGGCCTAGGCGGATTGGGCCACATGGGTGTCCAAATCGCGGCGGCCAAGGGAGCAGAAGTGACCGTGATTTCCCGCTCCTTGCGCAAGGAGAAGGAGGCCTACGAGCTTGGTGCGAAGCACATTCTGGCCACCGGTGAGGACGAGGACTTCTTTGCCAACCACCGCGGCGAATTCGATGTCATCCTGTCCACCATTTCTGCACAGTACTCCCTCGATGACTACCTGCAGCTGCTCAAGCCGCGCGGCATCATGTCCGTGGTAGGGCTGCCACCAGAGGAGCTGGGAATCCATATGGGCAGCCTCGTCAGCGGCGGTAAGGTGCTTACGGGCAATAATATCGGCGGTATCGCCGAGACCCAGGAGATGCTGGACTTTTGTGCCGAGCACGGCATTGGTGCCGTCATTGAGAAGATCGGCGTCAACGATGTCGATGCTGCCTATGAGCGCGTGGTAGCCGGGGACGTGAAATTCCGCTTTGTGATTGATACCGCGACCTTCGAAGACTAAGGCGTTTGGTTGATTTCGCTGAATCCCCATATGTGATTTAGCACAACATCGGTATGCATCAGTAGGTGTTTGGCGGGTCACTTACGTACCATTCCTTAAGGAACGCATATCGGTGTTGCGTAGCCCACGTGCTGGGGAGCGGGGGACAAAGGGGCCGCGCGCACCAGTATGCGAGAGATATTCGCTACAAAAGTTAGGCAACTGTGTCTTCTAAAAACATTATCGCCATTGCAATGTCCTTCGTGGGCTTGTTGGTCGGCGCAGGCTTTGCCACGGGACAAGAGGTGGTGCAGTACTTCACTGCCTTTGGCACCTGGGGCATTCCTGGCATCATTATCGCCGCACTCGTCATGACCCTCGCGGGTACAGTGTTCTTGCAGCTGGGAAGCTATTTCCACGCCTCGGAACACAATACTGTTTTCCGCAATGTCACCCACCCGATCGTCTCCAAATTGCTGGATGTGGCGGTCATCATCACCCTCTTTGCCATTGGTTTTGTGATGCTGGCCGGTGCCGGCTCTAACATGGAACAGCAATTTGGCTGGAAGACGTGGATTGGTTCCACGCTCATGCTGGTCTTGGTCTTGCTCGTCGGCATGCTCGACGTGGATAAGGTTTCCAAGGTTATCGGTACGGTCACACCGTCCATCATCATTGCGGTCATTGGCGTAGCCATCTACACCGGACTCAATATGCCGGATGACATTGGGGCGGCCCTAGACGCTTCGAGTCAGATCGATACTCCGATTGGCAACTGGCTGATTTCCGCACTGAACTACAACGGCCTTGCTCTGATGCTAGCCGTATCTATGTCCCTGGTTATCGGCGGCGATAATATTAGCCCGCGCGAGGCCGGCTGGGGCGGCGTCGTGGGCGGCATTATCTACTCCGTCATGATGGGTCTTGCCGGTTTCTCTTTGCTGATGAACTCGGATAAGGCACAAGGCTCCGATATTCCGATGTTGTCTCTGGTCGATGACGTCAATCCCACATTGGGCGCTGTCATGGCGGTCATCATTTACTTGATGATCTTCAATACCGCCATCGGCATGTTCTACGCGCTGGGTAAGCGCCTGTCTGCCGGCCATGAGAAGCGCTACCCGGTCATCTTCGTCATCGGCTGCTTGGCTGGTTTCGCTGTTTCCTTTGCCGGCTTTAAGACCTTGATGAACTACATCTATCCAATCATTGGCTACATGGGAATCCTCATGGTCGCCATCTTGGTTTTTGCGTGGTTCCGTAGCCAGTCCCAGATTCAGGACGAGGCAGTGCGTCGCGAGCGCGTACGAGCCCTCATGCACCTGAAGCTGCACCCAGACAAGGATTACGACGCCGAGCGTTACGACGATGAAATTGGCCAGCACATCGAGGACTCCAATATGGACAACGAGGCCCTCTACGATGAGCTGGTGGAGGAAGTCACCGAAGAGCTCGACGGCGACGATGACGTGGACTTTGACAAGGAAAAGTACGAAGAAAAGCGCCACGATTACTCCTACTACACCGAGCGCGATGCGGTAGAAACCGACCGCACCCCGGAGGAAATTGAAAAGTGGGTCGAAGAAACCGGGGCATCCGGCGACCCCGAGGAAGATGAGGAGCTTCCGCAGACTGACAAACCGAAGAATTAAGCGGACAATGGGTGCCATGAGTATCTATGCACCCGCATCTGACCGTTATGATTCGATGGAGTACCGCCGAGTAGGCAACTCTGGGCTGAAGCTGCCGGCCATTTCCCTTGGCCTATGGCAGAACTTCGGTGACGATCGTCCCCTGGCCACGCAGCGCGAGATTCTACGTGCAGCGTATGACCGGGGGATTACTCATTTCGATTTGGCCAATAACTATGGCCCAGAACCTGGCGCCGCCGAAGACAACTTCGGCCGCATCTTCGCCCGCGATTTCCGTCCCTTCCGTGATGAAATGATCATCTCTTCCAAGGCCGGCTGGGTGATGAATGATTCCCCTTATGGCTTTGGTGGCTCCCGCAAGTATCTGGTGAGTTCCTTGGACGCGTCTCTCGAGCGCATGGGCTTGGACTACGTGGACATTTTTTATCACCACCGCCCGGATCCAGATACCCCGCTGGAAGAAACCCTTTATGCACTGCGCGATATCGTAGCTTCCGGCAAGGCCCTCTACGTGGGCATTTCTTCCTACGGTCCGGAGCTTACCGCGGAGGCCGTGGAATTCATGGAAGACGAAGGCTGCCCATTGCTGATTCATCAGCCAAGCTATTCCATTCTCAACCGCTGGATTGAGCGTCCGGGCGAAGATGGCGAGTCGTTGCTTGACGTCACCGGGCGTAGCGGATTGGGAGTCATCGGCTTCGGGCCGCTGGCACAGGGCATGCTGACCGATCGCTATATCGATGGCATTCCCGCAGACTCTCGCGCGGCACAAGATAAGACCTTGGAAAAGGGCTGGCTCAACGAGGAGAACCTGTCCATGATTCGCGACCTCAACGATATTGCGCGTAAGCGTGGACAGTCTCTAGCTCAGATGGCTATTTCGTGGGTACTGCGCGACCAAGGCGATCGCACGCTAACCTCGGCGCTGTTGGGCGCTTCTTCGGTGGAGCAGCTCGAGCATAACCTAGGGGCACTGGACAACCTCGACTTCAGTGCAGAGGAGCTGGGCGCGATTGACGACGTCGCCCACGACGCCGGAATCAACCGGTGGGCCGGTGCGACCGCGTCGCGCGTTCGCGGCAATTAGGCGGCCCTTTGAACCCGGCCCCTAGAGCAGGAGCAACTTGAGCGTTAGGCCAATCATGATGACGCCGATACCGAAGTTGATCCAACGCCATACCGTGGGTCGGGACAACACATGGGAAAAACGTGCAGCGCCAAAGCCGATGAAGGGGAACCAAGTGAAGCTGGCGCAGATAGCACCCACGGCGAAAAGCCAGCGCCCTGATTCGCCGTATTGGTTGGCGATGCTGCCGAGCATGACCACCACGTCTACGTAGGCGCCTGGGTTCAGCCACGTTAAGGCCAGGGCGGTCAATAGTGGCTTAACCCAGGAGGGGGAGCGCTTTATCTCCACCCGAGTTTTAGTCTTCGTCGTGCTGCGTGACGTGGAACCATCGAAGGTGGCTACTTCCTGCGGGACCTTAGGCTGTGTGGATTCGACCTCAATGGCCTCGCCCTTCGTCTTTAACGCATCGCGGAAGCAGGTAAAAGTAAAATAGGCCAGGTAAGCCGCGCCAACGTATTTCAGGACTTGCAGGGCGTTGGGAAACTTTTCGACCAGGTAGCCCACGCCGGCTGTGCCGGAGGTAATCAGGATGACGTCGGAAAGCGCGCAGACGGCAATGATTAAACCGATGTGATCACGGCGGATGCCGAATTTAAGCAGCATGGCATTTTGCGGGCCGACGGCCACGATGAGCGATAATCCCAGAAAGAAACCAGCAAGCACGATGGACATGCCTTCTAGTGTGATTTCTTAGGCTGGATTAGTCCAGTTAATGCTTCTTCAGTTGGTTTAGAATAGCTTCATGAACCCGGTGCACCTAGAAACCTTGCTTGCGATCGTGGACGAAGGCAGCTTCGATATTGCCGCGGCCATGCTCGGTATATCGCCGTCTGCGGTGAGTCAGCGTATCAAGGCCTTGGAGTCGAGCACCGGACGAGTACTCCTTCGCCGTGCCACCCCGGTAACCGCCACGGAAGCGGGCGAGATCCTTGTGCAGTCCGCGCGCCGCATGGCGTTGGTGCAAGCAGAAACGGATGCCCGCCTAGGCCAGCGCTTAGCCCGAGTACCGTTATCTGTCGCTGTAAATTCAGATTCTTTGGCGACGTGGTTTAGGAGGGTTCTTAACGATACCGCGCGGCGGGGCGACGTCGCGTTGCGTATCCGGATTGAGGATGAAGCGCGCACCCTGGCAATGTTGCGCCGTGGCGATGTGCTGGGCGCAGTAACGAGAGAGGCCACACCAGTTTCGGGCTGCGAGTCGAGCTTTTTGGGCACCATGCGATACTTTCCAGTCGCGGCACCGCATATTGCAGAAAGTTTCCATAGCGGTCGGCTGACCTGGGAAACCATGCCCTTGGTGGGATACGGCCCCAACGATCAGGTATTGGATGATGCGATGCGCGAGCGCTTTATTGATTCCGCCGTAGTCCGTGCACGAGTGTCGCAGATACCTTCTTCCGAGGGCTACCTAGAGGCGGTTCGCGTTGGCTTGGGGTGGGGATTGCTGCCCCAAGCCCAGGCACTGCCGCTTTTGGAGGCGAAAGAGCTGGTGCTTCTTGATGACTCCCCGCTCGATATCGACTTATATTGGCAACGTTGGCGTTTGGAATCGGAGGTTTTGGGTGAGCTCACGCGTTCGGTGATTGAGGCCGCAAGCGGCTTGGAGGCACTCTAGCCAGTTTGCTGCAACGGCGCGCCGTGGCGGGTACCACAAAAGCGCAGGCCCGTGCCTTAAATTGGAGCTATGAGCGATAAACAGCCGGATAAAGCCACACCGTTAGATGAAGACATGGGCGTGCCTACCTATAACGCCAAGCCCGCCAGCAAAGATTCCGTTTCCAGCGAGAAGAACTCGAAGCCTGGCCTCTTCGAGCGCGCCGGCCGCGCTGAGCCGCAGGAGATCAAGCCTTCCCAGGCGCGGCAAGACCGCCCTGAAACTGAGGTAATGTCCTACTCCAGCGCGAATGAAGCCGCGCGTCAGCAAAGCGGCGCCAGCGAGGAAACTGTAGCGTTTGCGCAACCGGAGTCGGCCACGCCGGTTAGTGCCGAGGAGGAATCGGCACTTGCTACTGCCGACGCCCCTGAAGAAGGTGCCGCCAGCGCAGAAACCACAGAGGAGCGCGAGGCCCGCTTGCAGGCGGAACAGGAAGAAAAAGAAGGCTACCACCGCTATGGGCGCCGCGGCACTATCGACTTTGGTCTGCTATTCATTCGCATCGCACTGAGCGCCTACCTAATCATTGCCGGTGCAAAAACCTTCTTCGAGCTCGGCGATAGCCAGGGCTTGTCCGGTCTAGAGGGTGATTTTGCCAACTATGCTTGGGATACCGCGCTGTCGATTGCGGTTCCGACCATGCAGCTTATCGCTGGTGTATTCCTGTTGCTGGGACTCATTACGCCTCTGGCTGCCATGCTGGGCTTGGTAGTGACCGGCTTTAGCGCTGTCCACGAGCTAGCGCAGACCGATGCCGGTTTGGACGTCTTTAGCTGGCCAGATTCCGTCTGGCTTTCTTTGGTCCTCTTCGTTATCGCTGTGGGACTGCAGTTTACTGGCCCGGGCTTTATTTCCCTTGACTTCAAGCGCTCCTGGGCACGCCGCCCGCTGGGCACCTCCTGGGTCTTTGTGCTTATCGGCGTAGCGATTCTCGTAGCACTGTGGTTCTTCGGTGCGGGAGTTAATCCGCTGAAATAATCGCCAAAATATAATCCGTCGCGCACGCGGCGGATTTTCTTTTACCCCTTGCTTTCCAGGAGGGAAAGTATGATATTTTCTAAAGTGGAAAACAACGAAATTCGAGGGTGAAAGGGATAGAGACGATGGAAGACAGCGTGCACGAGGCACTGGCATTTAATGAAGAAATGGAGCAAGACCAGAGCGCAGGGCGGAAGACCGCGCTTAATGCATTGTTTGCTGCGGCGTTAGCAGGACTGTGGTTTGGCCTGAGCCAATTTGGGGAAGGTATGCCGCTATGGTTATCTCTCGGAGTCATAATTGCCTGCGTGGGTGTAGGCCTTTGGGTAGGCGCTAAAAAGCGTGACGTACGTGCAGGCTATAGACAAAATCCTTTTGACCAGCCGCAGCCGGACTGGAAGTACTATCTCGGATTTTTTCTAATGTTTGCCCCTACGTTTTTCCAGACCTTTCTCGAAGGGCACATGGTGATTGCGGCCACCGTATTCACGCTGTGGGGCGTGGGTGTGTTTTGGGCTCTCAATTCGGGAGCAATGGATATGTCCACGCGTGGCCATAGAGACGACAAGCAGGCGAGCGGTGATGAGTGAGCTTGATCCAGTAATTCACCCGCTTAACCGGTTTAAGATTTGTGCGGTACTTAATGCTGCCGGGGCAGTGGAAGGTGCCATTAATAAGGAGATGCGCTTTGCGGCGATCCGGGACAAGGTGAATCAATCCGATGCCACGCTGTCTAAGCAGCTAAGCGCACTGGAAAAAGAGGGGTATGTCAGTCGCTTTCGTGAGTATGGATCCTCACGTGGCAAGGACACGGTATGGGTAATGCTCACAACTAAAGGTAAGGCCGCATTCGATTCGCACCTTGCAGCGCTTAAGACGCTAGCGGGACAGGAGTAGCGGTATTCGCGTTCCGGTTATTGCGCTGGGATGCATAGAAAGCGGCTACGAAAAGTGCGACGGTCAGTATGGTTAGCCACACGAAGTCATCCACCCAGAACTTCTGGTAGCGCTCCATGGCGTGGACATCGACTTGATCGCCCCACCACCACTTGGGCGGGACGGTCAGCAGCATGGCTGACCAGGCGACGAGGACGGTAAGAAGGCTGCCCGCGGCCCATCCCGTAGAAAGCCAGCTCCAGGCGCGGTAAAGAAAGACTGGGATGATGAGCGTGAGCCAGACCCAGTGGTGTGACCAGGAAACGGGGGAGATGAGGAGGAGAGTGAGGGCGGTGACCATTTGGGCGTCGACAAGCAAATGCTCTTCGCACAGGCGCTTAATAAGCCACGCCGCGAATGCAATGACCACGAGGGAGGCGGCGATCCACGCGATGTTGATGGCCAGACCATTAGCGTCCATGGCCTCCGAAGAAGAATACATGCGCTGAATGGCGCCCTTGATAGAGCTATTCGACTGGTAATCAGTCCCCACGCCGAAGTCGCCGCCAGAGCCCATATCGAGCAATTTGGAACTGAAAAACTCCACGAACGCGTCCCAGCGGAAGGCTGCGGCAAGGAGGGTGGCCGCAACAGCGGAAAGGAGCGCTGTGGCGATCTGCTTCCACTCCTTGCGCACGAGGAAGTAAAGCAGCATGGCCAGAGGGGTTATTTTGATGGCGGCCGCCAGACCGATCAGGATTCCTTGCGGTAGGAAGCGCCGGCGCGGAACGAGGTCGAGGACAACGAGCGTCATGACCACGATATTGATTTGGGCAAAGCCGTTATTGAGGTCAACCGGCTCAAAGCGCAATGCAATTGCCCAAGTAATGGCGGCGACGGGCAGGAGGAACTCCGGATTTTTCAGCACGGCCTTGAAGACAAAGTAAAGGCAAACGAGAACGAGCAGGTCAGAGAGAATAACCATGATGTCGCCTGCCATGTCGTGGTCAATACCGTCGAAGGCCGTTAGCGGAACCATGACCAGCGCGCCAAAGGGTGGATAAATGAAGGGCAATTGAATATCGCCGGCCAGCATGGGTCCGCTGTAGACAGAGCGGTGTTCAAGGAAGGCCTTGACGCCTTCGCGGTAGACCACCATATCGATGGGGAAGTCCGTAATGTGGATGTCTTGGACGATCTTCCGAGCGCCAAAAATGAGCCCCAGTAAGGCCAGGGCATAGCGGAATAACGGGGTACGCGCGAATTTCATCGCAGGATATCTTATGTGATTTGCGGGCAAAAGGCGCGCACCCCACCGAAGCACAGCAATTTAGCAGCTATCTCCTGCTAATTCACATAACCGTCAACCACGCGAACCGCGCCGCGGTCAGCTGAGGTTGCCATTGCCGCATATGCACGCAGTGCCTTAGTGATCGGGCGGTTGCGGCTTACTGGGGTCCAAGGGGATTCGCGCTGTTCTTGGGCGGCGCGGCGGCGCTTCAGTACTTCCTCATCCACGTCTAGGGTGAGCTCGCGCTCGTGGATATTAATAGAGATGGTGTCGCCGTTTTCGATGAGCCCGATAAGTCCTTGGTGAGCAGCCTCGGGGGAGATGTGTCCGATGGATAGGCCGGAAGTACCGCCGGAGAAACGGCCATCGGTAATCAGGGCGCATGCCTTGCCCAAACCGGCACCCTTGAGGAAGGAAGTCGGGTGGAGCATCTCTTGCATGCCAGGGCCACCGGCCGGGCCTTCATAGCGGATGACCACGACATCGCCCGGCTGAACCTCTTTATTGAGGATGATAGATACCGCTTCCTCCTGGGACTCTACGACTCGTGCAGGGCCGGAGAAGGTCCACAGCTCCTCTTCGACGCCCGCTGCCTTGACGATGGCCCCGTCGGGAGCGAGGTTGCCGCGCAGGACAACGAGGCCACCATCGGAAGAAAAGGCATGCTCGGCGTCGTGGATGCAACCATTGGCGGCGTCGGTATCGAGCTCGTCCCAGCGGTTGGATTGGGAAAAGGGCTCCGTGGTGCGCACACCGCCGGGGGCGGCGTAGTAGAGTTCGCGGGCCTCATCGGTGGCGTGAGGGTTGCGGATATCCCAGTCATCGAGCCACTGTTCGGCGTTGTCATATATCGCTGTATGTACCTTGAGGTTGAGGTGCCCGGCGCGGCGAAGCTCGCCCAAGATGGCGGGAATGCCGCCGGCGCGGTGAACATCTTCAATGTGGTAGGTCCCGTTGGGCGCTACCTTGGACAGGCAGGGTACGCGGTAGGAGATGTCGTTGATGTCATCCAGGGTGAAGTCCACCTCGCCTTCCTGCGCGGCCGCCAAGGTGTGCAGGATGGTATTGGTGGAGCCACCCATGGCCATGTCTAGGGCCATGGCGTTAGTGAAAGCTTCCTTGGTAGCGATGTTGCGCGGAAGGACCGATTCGTCTTCTTCGCCGTAATAGCGACGGCACATATCGACGATGGTGGTGCCGGCCTTTTCGAATAGGCCGCGGCGGGCCGTGTGGGTGGCCAAGGTGGTACCGTTGCCGGGCAGTGCAAGGCCGAGGGCTTCGGTCAGGCAGTTCATAGAGTTGGCGGTAAACATGCCGGAGCAGGAACCACAGGTGGGGCAGGCAGATGCTTCGACCTGGGTCAGTCCTTCATCCGAGACCTCATCATTGGCGGAGGCCGTAATCGCCGTTATGAGGTCGGTTGGGGCGTGGGCTACGCCGTCTACAACGACCGCCTTTCCTGCCTCCATTGGCCCACCAGAGACAAAGATGGTGGGGATATTTAACCGCAGGGCAGCATTGAGCATGCCGGGGGTGATTTTATCGCAGTTGGAGATGCATACCAGGGCGTCGGCAGTGTGGGCATTGGCCATGTACTCGATGGAATCGGAGATGATTTCGCGGGAGGGAAGCGAGTACAGCATGCCGCTATGGCCCATGGCAATGCCATCATCGACTGCGATGGTGTTGAATTCCTTGGGCACTCCGCCGGCCTCACGTACGGCATCGGCGACAATATCGCCGACGTTTTTGAGGTGCACGTGGCCGGGGACGAATTGGGTATAGGAGTTGGCGATGGCCACGATCGGTTTACCAAAGTCATTTTCCTTGGTGCCGGTTGCGCGCCACAGGGCCCGGGCGCCAGAGGCCTGGCGTCCGACGGTAGTTACTTTTGAGCGCAGCGGGAACATGGTTTAAAGTCACCATTCCTTCAAGGGATGTGGGGGAGGGCGTCGGTGGCGTATTTAGTTTTCGGCCGAGGGCTTGAGCTCGGGGTGGCGCTCAAGGTAGTCCGCATACTCTTCTTTGCTGAGCAGGACTTGCTGGCCGTCGCGGTGGACGACAACCACCTTTTCATCTGCCGCGTCACGGCCCTGGGTAAGGGCGTCCGGGATGCGGCCGCGGGAGGCCTCTGAAAGGCGTGGGAGCGAGTTAAAGGTGATACCGGGCAGGTTGTGCTCTGCGCCGCTTCTCGTACGAGCAAAGGCGCGGGAGCGTTGGAACCCGATACCGGCAAAATCGTCCCAAGGGATCTGTACCTTTTTCCGGAAAGCATAGGAAATGTCGATCCCGGATTCGGAGACCTTGGTGCGGGATTTTATGACCCACCACAGCCCAAGGGCGGGGATGATAAACAGCCATGCGAGGTATTTGGGGGCCCACCCAATGCTCAATAGCGCAATGGTGGACAGGATAAGGATGCCCAAGATGTGGTCACGGGATGGCTTGAAAACCTCTGCCTGGGTGGTGGACTGATGAGGTTTATTGTCCTTAGGTGGTGGAGTCATAGTGTGCAAGCCTAATTCACAGGGGTGGGTGAGGGCTAACCTATTTTCAGGTATGTCTCACCATGTGGGAAACCGATCCCAAATGGGGGTAACTGTCATAACCGTAATAACTATCGGTGTATAGTCATGCTCATGATCATTATTCGACTTCAGGTAGTACCAATGCGGCGGTGACCGCGGCGCTCATGACGTCGACGCTTTTCGCCCCCGCAGACACACCAGCCCGCGGGGGCTTTGTTCATATCTAAAGGCGTTAACGATGATGATCACGACCAGTATTAGAGCAATCCAAGGAGCACATTAACCGTGGTTACGACAACTTCGCCCACGCCCGCTTCGGTGGCTGCAGCCTCACGCGCCCACGCTCCGGAGCGGATGAGTGGTGCCCACGCCATTGTCCGCACTCTTGAAGATTTGGGAACCGATCTTGTCTTCGGCATTCCAGGCGGTGCCGTGCTTCCGCTCTACGATGCTTTGCATACCTCGACCAAGCTGCGGCATGTGCTCACCCGTCATGAACAGGGAGCTGGACATGCTGCGGAAGGCTATGCGCAGGCTTCTGGCAAGGTGGGGGTGTGTATTGCCACCTCGGGGCCGGGTGCGACTAACTTGGTGACAGCGCTTGCCGACGCCAACCTGGACTCCGTCCCCATCGTCGCTATCACCGGCCAAGTGGGAAGCAATCTTTTGGGAACCGATGCCTTCCAGGAGGCCGATATCCGTGGTGTGACAATGCCGATTACCAAGCATAACTACATCGTGACGGATCCTAGGCAGATTCCCGCTGCTATTGCTGCAGCATTCCATTTGGCTTCTACAGGGCGCCCAGGACCGGTCCTAGTGGATATTCCGAAAGACGTTCAAAATGGCCACTTGGACTACTCTTTCCCAACCGAATTCGATTTGCCTGGATATAAGCCAACGACCAAGCCACACCACCGTCAAATCGCGCAAGCGGTTGAACTCATCGCGCAAGCAGAAAAGCCGGTTATTTATGCCGGAGGTGGTGTCATCAAGGCAGAGGCGGCACGGGAGCTGCGTGCATTTGCGGAATGTACCGGAATTCCAGTCGTGACCACACTCATGGCCTTGGGGTCCTTTCCAGAGTCTCATCCGCTGCATATGGGCATGCCGGGCATGCACGGCACCGTTCCGGCGGTCGCGGCGATGCAACGTGCGGATCTGCTCATTGCCATCGGCGCGCGCTTCGATGATCGAGTAACTGGGGATATCTCAACCTTTGCCCCTGAGGCCCAGGTGATTCATGCGGATATCGATCCTGCTGAAATCGGCAAAATCCGTGAGGTGGACGTGCCTATCGTGGGTGATGCGCAAAAGGTACTAGCGGGACTTTTAAAGGAATACCGTAAAAACTCCTCTCTGGATCTGCCGCAGACAGGTCCATGGCGGGACTACCTTGACGGACTCAAAGAGCGGTTTCCCCGTGGTTATGATCCCACTCCGGATGGGCAGCTAAATCCTCAATTTGTCTTGGAGAAGCTCAGTGAAACCGTAGGCCCCGAAGCAATTTATTGCGCCGGAGTGGGGCAGCACCAGATGTGGTCGGCACAGTTTATTGACTTTGAACAGCCGCGTTCCTGGATTAACTCCGGCGGGGCTGGAACCATGGGCTATGCGGTACCGGCAGCCCTTGGCGCCAAAGCAGCATGCCCAGATAAAGAGGTATGGGCGATTGACGGTGATGGCTGCTTCCAGATGACCAACCAGGAGCTAACCACCGCAGCTTTGGAGGGCTTTCCATTCAAGGTTGCCGTTATTAATAACGGCAACCTAGGTATGGTCCGCCAGTGGCAAACCCTGTTCTTTAATGAGAAATACTCCCATACCAAGCTGCGAGAGCGCGATGTCTATACCCCGGACTTTGTCCGCTTGACAGAAGCACTGGGGTGTGAAGCCATCCGGGTCACCTGCGAGGAAGAAGTGGTGCCAGCGATTGAACGGGCCCGTGCAATCAATGACCGCCCTGTGGTTATTGACTTCATCGTTGGAGAAGATGCCCAGGTGTGGCCGATGATTGGCGGTGGGGCGTCTAACGAAGAGATTCAATACGCCCGCGGTTTGCGCCCGCTATTCGATGAAACTGAATCGGCAGCAGAAAGTCCAGCCGATATCGACGAGACCATCCAGGAGGTATAGGCATGGCACCCACTGACGTTTCCCGGCATACCTTGTCGGTCCTGGTGGAAGACGTAGAGGGAATCCTGTCGCGGGTGACCGGAATGTTTTCGCGGCGCGGTTACAGCATCATTTCCCTGGTTTCCGCCCAAACGGAAAATCCGGGTATCAACCGGCTGACTATCGTGGTTGATGCATCCGAGACAATTATGGAGCAGGTAACTAAGCAGCTCAATAAAATTGTTCCGGTCATCAAGATAGTTGAGCTTGAGGCTGACGCAACCGTGGCGCGAGCTCTGATGATGGTCAAGGTGGCTGCAAATAATACCAACCGGCCCCAGGTTGTCGATGCCGTCAATATCTTCCGCGCTCGCGTGGTAGATGTGGCGCAAGAATCCGTGGTAGTAGAAGCGACTGGTACCCCGGGAAAGCTGGCGGCGCTACTGGATGTATTAGAACCTTTTGGTGTACTCGAGCTGGTGCAGTCGGGCGACGTGGCCTTAGGGCGTGGGCCCAAAGCATTGGCTCCGCCCCGAAATTAATATCTCACTAGGTGGGCATTAAATCCCATACACTGATACAATAGTGGGTGGGACGTTGATTCATTGAACTTTCAATCACTACAGAATTGAGGATTAGGACATGGCAATTGAGACCTTTTATGACGATGATGCGGATCTGTCCATCATTCAAAACCGCAAGGTAGCCGTCATCGGCTACGGTTCCCAAGGTCATGCACACTCGCAAAACCTGCGTGACTCCGGCGTTGAGGTTGTTATCGGCCTGCGCGAGGGTTCCAAGTCGGCGGATAAGGCTGAGGAAGCAGGTTTTGAGGTTAAGACCGTGGCAGAGGCTGCTAAGTGGGCAGACGTCATTATGCTGCTGGCGCCAGATACCTCTCAGAAGCAGATCTTTGAAGAGGAAATCGCCCCTAACCTGGAAGATGGCAATGCACTGCTGTTTGGTCACGGTTTGAATATTCACTTCAAGCTGATTGAGCCGCAGGCCAGTGTCACCGTCGGAATGGTTGCTCCTAAGGGGCCTGGTCACTTGGTTCGCCGACAGTTTGTAGATGGCAAGGGAGTTCCGTGCCTCATTGCTACTGAGCAGGATCCGAAGGGTGAAGGCCATGATTTGACCTTGTCCTATGCCGCAGCCATCGGTGGTGCGCGTGCCGGCGTTATCCCGACTACCTTCGAAGCAGAGACGGTTACTGACCTCTTCGGGGAGCAGGCTGTCTTGTGTGGCGGTGTGGAATACCTGATTCGTACCGGCTTTGAGGTTCTGACTGAGGCTGGATACGAGCCAGAAATGGCCTACTTTGAGGTTCTCCATGAGATGAAGCTGATTGTGGACCTGATGTTTGAAGGCGGCGTCGCCAATATGAACTACTCGGTATCTGATACCGCAGAGTTTGGCGGCTACATTTCCGGTCCCCGCGTTATCAATGCCGATACCAAGCAGCGCATGAAAGACATCTTGTCTGATATTCAGGATGGCACCTTCACCAAGCGCCTGCTGGCCAATATTGAGGGCGGCAACAAGGAATTGGAGGACCTGCGCGAGGAATTTGCACAGCACGAGATTGAAAAGACCGGCGCTAAGCTGCGCGATTTGATGAGCTGGGTCAAGAACCCACTGGATGCTACGGCCTAGCACATAAGGCCACGCGAATAGCGCCAAACCCACGGTGAATTAGGGGTGTTCACCGTGGGTTTTTCTGAATTATCGGCAGGAAAGAATTAATCCTTGGGGGTAGGATGTCGGGCATGGGCTTTACGACGCCAAGTTATGATCTCAAAGACCTCTTTGCACGGATTAATCGCGGGGACATCCAGCTACCTGATTTCCAACGCAGCTATGCATGGGACGAAGATCGCATCCGTTCACTCATTGTTTCTGTGCTGCGCGGCTATCCCATCGGGGCGCTTATGGCACTTGATACTCGAAACGAAAAGATGCGCTTTCGCCCCCGCGCCCTCGCCGGCGCGCCGGATACCGGCGTTGACCCCGGCTTGCTCCTTTTAGATGGACAGCAGCGTTTGACCACGCTGTATCACTGCTTCAACGGCGAGGGCTTTGTAGACACAACTGACTTCCGCAAGAAGAAAATTCATCGCCGTTTCTTCATTGATATTCGAGCTGCCGTGCGGGGCGAGATTATGCCGGATGACGCCATCTTTGCAGTCGATCACAAAGGAAAAATTCGATCGCACTTCGCACCGACGATTGAGGGGGACATTCTTTCACGGGAAGACGCCCTAGAGAATATGTGCATTCCTGTTGCTTCACTATTGAGTGAAGATGGCGTTGGCATGCTCTTTGAGCTTGCATCGACCAAACAGGAATACAGCGCGGAGCTAGCAGCGTTTAATAATCGCATCGTTAGACCATTGTCCGGCTATGACCTGCCGATGATTCGGCTTTCCCGAGAAACAGAGCGAGCCGGCATCGGGTCAATTTTCGCGCAGGCAAATTCGGCAGGCCTGCAAATGGACGTATTCGATTTACTCACCGCAGTATTTGCTTCCGAGGATCCCACGTTCCACCTGGCCACTGATTGGCAAGAAGTGGAAAAGGATCTGCGTACGTCCCCAGCTTTGGACGGAATTGGGCGCACAGAATTTCTTTCTGCAGTATCGCTTTTAGTCTCCGGAGAAAAGGGCCGTGCTGGTGGGCAGCGCGAGGACATCTTAAAGCTGTCCCTAACGGAGTATAAGGCGGCGGCCAATGATTTACGCATTACTTTCCGTGAGGTATCTGAGTTTTTGGCGGAACGATGCATCCTTAATACGGATCAGGTTCCGTTTAATGAACAGATTGTTCCTCTAGCCGTCATCATTGCCCGCCTGGCTAAACGCGGGGGAGCGCTGTCCACCCAGCAATCGTGGGACCGCATGAACCAATGGTTCTGGTGCGGCGTCTTCGGCGAGCTTTATGGCTCGTCTGCAGTGCAGCTGCGCGCCGCTCGCGACGTGGATGAGGTCACCGAGTGGGTAGCGGGCGCAACGGATGAGGCCCCGAAGACTGTCACCGATGCCACCTTCCGGGAATCCCGTTTGCTCTCTGTGGATGATAATGACGGTGTATGGCATGGTCTCTATGCCCTCCTTATGGCGCGCGGCGCAAAGGATTGGCGCACAGGAAAGGCGTTTAATAGGCGCACATTTGAAGAGCTCAAGCCGGGCTTTTTCCCGGTGTTCCCGCTGAATTGGTGCAAGCGCCACGGAGTGGACCCCGTTTTGGCGGAGTCCGTGATGAACTACACCCCAATGGGCAAGCGAACTGAGGTAGTACTCGATGGCTTCGCTCCCGATCGCTACCTGCCGCGCGTTCAGTCCAAGTCCATCATGGAAGACAGGCAATTTGATGAGGTACTAGCGTCCCACGATATGAGTTTGAATTACCTGCGGGCGTCACAGCCGCGAGAATTCCTAGCAGACCGTCGTCAACGGTTCCTTGACATCGTGGAATATGCTTTAGGTAAACCTGTCATCCGTGATGTGGATGAAGCAAACCTGTTTGGTGGAGAGGAAGGCCCGCAAGCTTTTGATCGCTAATTCTGTGCGCCTGACTGCCACAGTGCTTGTCGCATCGCTCGCATTAGCTGCCTGTGGCACGCCAGTTACTGAAACCAAACTGGTCAGGCGGGGATTGTCTGATTTGGATGAGTCTGAAATTGACCTCAATAAGGCCAAAGCGGAGAACCAAAACCGGCTGATTGACCCGAAATTTGACGGCAGATTCGTCATTGTCAATGACCCCATAGGCATCGAGGCTAGCCGCCTATTTTTTGAAGATTCCGATTCGCTCGTCCTCTTTACCGCGGATGATAAATCTATTCTGCGTGCAGCAACGTTGGCGGTAAACCAGCATTTGCCTGCGGTGCAGTATGACGACGCTAGGCGATTGGAAATCCATAAGCTACTCACGGACCTGGGAGTACGACGCTTGGTGATTGTCGGCGATGTGCCGTGGACACAAACATCTGGGGACTTCGAGGTGATTAAGGATCCAGGTACGCACAAAGCGCTGGGAGAGTTTACGGCATTCCAATACGGCTCCAAGGTGGTAGCTTCCCCTGAGCAAATGGTCAAAGATATTGCGCGATTGGACAAGACTCCCCAAGTGGAGCTGCGGCCCGCATGGGTGCCGTATGAAGGCGAGCCTGAGGCTGATGGGAAAAAGAAAAAACCTGTCCCAGCACAGTCCCGCAGGGATGCCCAGATGGCGCCGAATATCATCGCGACAAAAGACAGTCCCATCGCGAACGTCATTACGGCGGCAGCCTATGGCGGCAAGGTGTTGGTAGTGCCGACTGTTGATCCATTGGAGGATAAGCACAGCATGGCCGCTGTTGCAGGCCTTGAAGATGGTGCCTTAGTAGCCCTTGGACCGGAATTCGGTCGAGTGAAAGAATTTAAGGCAAAAATCAAGCAGGGCGCTCCTTCCTGAACTACACTTCCTTGACACGCGGGAATTCCGCGTGCACCGCATCACACTTAAGCGAAGGAAGATATGTCGAAGCCGGTAGTCCTTATTGCCGATAAATTAGCTCAATCCACAGTTACGGCCTTGGGGGATTCAGTTGAGGTTCGTTGGGTGGACGGTCCAAACCGTGCGGAGTTGCTCGCCGCAGTTCCGGATGCAGAGGCTTTGCTGGTGCGTTCTGCAACTACTGTTGATGCAGAGGTTTTAGAAGCAGCTCCAAAGCTAAAAATTGTGGGCCGCGCAGGAGTAGGCCTAGATAACGTTGATATTCCGGCGGCAACGGAAAAGGGCGTCATGGTGGTAAATGCACCTACGTCTAATATTCACTCGGCGTGCGAACAGGCCATTGCATTGCTCTTGGCGACGGCGCGTCAGGTACCAGCAGCCGACCAGTCGCTGCGCGAGGGGGAATGGAAGCGTTCTTCTTTCAAGGGCGTGGAGGTATATGGAAAGACCATCGGTATTGTTGGTTTTGGACACATTGGTCAGCTCTTCGCACAGCGTCTGAAGTCTTTTGAAACGACCATCATTGCCCACGACCCCTATGCCAACCCGGCTCGTGCGGCGGCACTGGGCGTGGAACTGGTCGAATTGGAAGAGCTCATGTCTCGTTCCGATTTTGTGACCATTCACCTTCCGAAGACCCCAGAGACTGCCGGAATGTTTGATAAGGAGCTTTTGGATAAGGCGAAGAAGGGGCAGATTCTCATTAATGCGGCTCGCGGCGGATTGGTGGATGAGGAGGCCTTGGCTGAGTCTATCGAACAGGGCCATCACCGGGGCGCGGGTTTCGATGTCTTTGCTACGGAACCATGTACTGATTCTCCGCTCTTTAAGCTGCCGCAGGTCACCGTTTCCCCACACTTGGGAGCCTCCACTGTAGAGGCCCAGGACCGAGCAGGAACCGATGTGGCGGCTTCGGTGCTCAAAGCTCTCGCTGGTGAGTTTGTCCCGGATGCGGTAAATGTCTCCGGTGGTGCTGTAGGAGAAGAAGTTGCTGGCTGGCTGGATCTCGCGCGCAAGCTAGGACTTACGGCTGGACGTCTGCTGGGGCAGGCACCCGTTGCCGTTGAAGTAGAAGCTTGCGGTGAGCTGTCTACCGAGGATGTAGAAGTTTTAGGTCTTTCTGCTGTCCGGGGTCTGTTTAGCGGCGTGACATCGGAGCCGGTGACATTTGTTAATGCCATGCAGATTGCGCAGAGCCGTGGGGTAGAGGTGGAGGTATCTACCAACGCGGAATCCAAGGGGCACCGCTCCTCCTTGCAGGTGAAAGTTATCGGTGCTGATGGAGAAACTTCCTCGCTGACCGGTGCGCTTATTGGCATCGATGGAACCGAGAAGTTTATTCGTATTAACGGCCGCGGCGTCGATATGCGCGCTACTGGTCGCAATCTTTTCTTCCGCTATGCAGATGCTCCGGGCGCGTTGGGAACGGTGGGTACCAAGCTAGGTGCTGCTGGAATCAATATCGTGGCGGCGGCGCTTACGTATGGCAAGCAGGAATCTGATGCGGTTCTTATTCTGCGTGTGGAAGCCGAGGTTCCGGAGTCTCTCATTGCTGAGGTCAATGCGGCATTAGGTGCGCAGTGTGAACAGCTGGATATGGACGCATAAAGCTGCTGGTGCAGAATCCGTGGAGCATATCCCGCGTAGTGACAGGTAACTTCCTGCGCTGCGCGGGTCCTTTTTGATAGAGTTGGTTAAATCCACTCTATGGGAAAGGAATCCTACATAATGAAACTTGCGGTAATTGGTGGGGATGGTATTGGGCCCGAGGTAACGGCTGAGGCTCTCAAGGTGCTGCATGCCGTTCGCTCCGATATTGACACCACCGAGTATGACCTTGGTGCCCGGCGCTACCTACGCAACGGGGAGCTTCTCACGGATGCGGATTTAGCTAGTCTCCGCGAACACGATGCCATCTTATTGGGGGCTATTGGTGCCCCGGGTAAAGTGCCTCCAGGCGTATTGGAGCGAGGGCTATTGCTCAAGATGCGATTTGCGCTGGATCACTACGTAAACCTCCGTCCTTCCAAGCTGTATCCCACTGCTTCTTCGCCGTTGGCCGATCCTGGAGACATTGATTTTGTGGTGGTGCGCGAGGGCACCGAGGGGCTGTACTGCGGAAACGGTGGTACCTTGCGCGAGGGCACTGAGCATGAGGTGGCCAGTGAGGTATCACAAAACACCCGCTTTGGCGTGGAGCGCGTAGTGCGCGATGCCTTTGCGCGGGCTGAGCAGCGCCGCAAGCACCTGACCTTGGTGCACAAAACCAATGTATTGGTCAATGCGGGTGGGCTGTGGCAGCGCACTGTCGATGACATCGCCGCTGAGTTTCCAGAGGTTCAGGTGGAGTACCAACATATTGATGCTGCGACCATTTATATGGTTACGGATCCGGCGCGATATGACGTAATAGTCACCGATAACCTTTTTGGAGACATTCTTACCGATCTTGCCGGTGCCGTAGTGGGTGGCATTGGCCTTGCTGCCTCCGGAAATATTGATGCTTCAGGAGCGAATCCCTCGATGTTCGAGCCGGTCCATGGTTCTGCACCGGATATCGCTGGGAAGGGGATCGCGGATCCGACAGCGGCTATTTTATCGGCGGCCATGCTCCTTCGGCACGTAGGCGATGAAGCCAATGCGCAACGGATAGAGGATGCGGTAGCGCAAGACGTTGCCCAACGCGGCGATGGGTCGGTGAAGACCACTGACGTCGGCGACCGAATTTCGCGCGCCCTAGCTACATAGGAGCAAACCTGCCCTGCACGATGCGCTTGCCGACGCCCCCGGATCCGAACGGTTGCTTTCATCCCCTCTTCCAAGGGCTTGCAATGGCGTTTGTAAGAACACCGCAATTTACTCAAATTAACTAATTAACACCGTAACCTTTGCACACATGTGAAGGTAACGATTGAGTAGGATTACCGCTATGCGTTTAGGACGAATTGCACACCCAGAAGGAATCTGTTTCGCCATTATCGATGGGCCGAAAGACGCCCCGATGCAAGAGCTAGTAGCAAAAGAAATTGCTGGCACGCCTTTCACTCCGCCGGAGCCAACCGGACGCGAGTGGAAGCTTAACGAGGTTCGCCTCTTGGCACCGACCCTGCCTACCAAGGTTGTGGCGCTGGGCCGCAACTATGCGGACCACGTTGCGGAAGTCTTCAAGAAGTCTGCCGATAGCTTGCCGCCCACCATCTTCATTAAGCCGTCCACCGCGGTCATCGGCCCGGATGCCGCGATCAAGATCCCAGACTATGCCACCAATGTAGAGTTTGAGGGCGAGCTTGCCGTAGTCATTTCCAAACCGTCGAAGAATATCAAGGCCGAGAACTGGCAAGACCACGTACTGGGCTACACCATTTGCAATGATGTTTCCTCCCGTGACCTGCAGTTCAAGGACGGACAATGGGCTCGTGCCAAGGGGATCGACACTTTCTGCCCGCTCGGCCCATGGATTGAGACGGATCTGGACAGCTTGAATCTGGATGACCAGAAGATTAATGCCTACCTGACACACGAGGGCTCTCGTGAGCAAAAGCAGGATTCCAATACGGACCAGATGATTGTGAAGATGGGCGGCATCTTAGAAGAGATTTCCGCCGCCTATACCTTGCTTCCCGGCGATGTCATTACTACTGGTTCACCGGCGGGCACCGCTCCGATGGTGCCGGGGGATACCATCGAAATCGAGATTCCAGGGCTGGGAACCCTACGCAATTCCATCGACCGTGCATAACTCCCACCAGAGCGAGCATCGCCCCTACGTTCCCACTCCCGCGGAAATGGAGGAGCGGTACCGCAGCACTGATCGCGTGTGGTCAGGAAAGCCGAACTCCACCCTTGTCGATTATGCTGCGGAGCTTGCGCCTGGCTCTGCCCTGGACATTGGCTGCGGAGAAGGCGCGGACGCGCTCTGGCTTAAAACCACGGCTAGGATGTGTTGGGCATTGACTTCGCCCCGACGGCCGTAGCCCGCACTCGCGCCCTCGGCGTTGCCGCACAGGTTGCTATGTTTAGTGGCTTTAGCCATGAGCCCTTTGACTTGGTAAGCGTCCACTACGGTGGGATACGCGCAACGTCGGAAGAGGTCGAAAAGCTTGAGCACTTGGTAGCTCCAGGGGGAACACTGCTTTTTGTTCACCACGATATGGAGTCCACAGAACTGGCGAAGCCGGAATGGTTGGCGCACAACCTGCGCGAATTGGAAACTGTCACCCTAGCCCGCCGGGAGCGCCACTTGGCTGAAGGTGCAGGTGCGCACCACCGCACCGACGTCGTGCTCGTCGCCAAGCGCGTGGGCTAGAGGCTTAGCGCCTTCAAAATGGTGCGCAGCTTAGCGGTGGTTTCTTCCAACTCCGCTTGGGCATCAGAATCGCCGACGATGCCTCCACCAGCCCAAGCGCGTGCGGAGAGTCCATCGCCGGCAACCTCTGCGCAGCGAATGGCTACCATAAATTCGCCGTCACCTGAACTATCGCACCAGCCGACCGCGCCGGCATAGAAACCACGGTCAGTCTCCGCAGTCTCAATAAGGGCTTGGGCGGCTTCGGCCGGGGTGCCACAGATAGCCGGTGTGGGATGGACCGCTAGGGCAAGCTCGAGCGCGGTCAAGTCTTTATCCTTGAGCGTTCCGGAAATCGGCGTGCCAAGGTGCCACATTTCATTGGTGCTTATCAGTTGTGGGACGTCCGGAATATCTAGTCGCTCGCACAATGGGGTGAGCGCCCGGCGCAGGTGGTCGACCACAAAAGCGTGCTCGTGGAGATCCTTGGAAGAATGCAAGAGGTCCTGTCCTGCGAGGTGATCCTCGGCCGCCGAGGCGCGGCGCGGAGACGAACCCGCCAAGGGAAAGGCTGACACAGTCGAGCCTTGACGCTTGACTAGAACCTCCGGGGAGGAGCCGACAAGCATCGCGCCCGGCCTTCCAGCGGGGGAGAGATCAGCAATGAACCCGTCACGGTTGGCAGAGAGATCGATAAGGCGCGCCGCCACGAGGCGCGGATCGATAGCTTCAGGGAATTCGATGTCTACCGCGCGGGCCAGAACTACCTTTTCTAGTTTGGAGGTTTCAATCGTGCCGATGGCTGCCTCCACGCGGCGAAGGTGTTCCTCAGGCTCTGGATCGAAGCCAACTACGCGGGAGCTTAAACTCTGGTTGCGATAATAGGCGTGCGGTTCCAGCGGGCCCTCTTCGCGGATGATGGCCTCCGGTACGGTTAGTGCCGCGGGGGTGTCCGAATCGAAGGGGATCGCACCGACGACCATCTCTACATCCTTGCTGCGGAGAGCGGAAATTGCCGCATCGGCGTCATTAAAAGCGTGGCGCGCACCTTGGGTACGGACAGACCCCGTTGCCCGTGAGAGCAAAAAATCGGGGGCGGTGCTTGGTCTGTCTTCGTGCATGAAAATATAGCTTAATGCCTTGGGCTTTTCTTACAGAATTGAGTGTGCACTGGGCGTGTAAACAGTGTCTTTAGTGAAAAATGTGGTTAGTTTTAACCTTGTGGCTAATGTTACTAATTTTCTTCGCTATTTCCTTTACCTGATTGTTGTTGGTGTGCTGGCTTGCGGGGCGCTGCTGAGCGTGTCTCCTGCCCACGCGCAAGAAGCGCCTGCACCTGCACCTGCGCCGGCCCCAGCAAACGCACCACAGCCAGCACCGGCACCAGCACCGGCACCAGCACCGGTACCGGGGCCGGCACCCGAAAACGCGAAGCCGGTTATCCCGCAGCCAGATGGATCCCACCTCGTTCCAGAAGGCGTGAAAGAATCCACCCCGGCACCAGCAGATAAAGGTGCTGACCAAGACAACCCGGCACCTGCTCCAGAGGGATCATCGCTTCCGGAGCCGGCGCCGCGGCCAGCGATGGTAGATGCCAGCATCAACCCCAACCCGCCATTTAAGCCGGGCTCCATACAGTCGCTCACTATGGAGCACGAGGGAAAGACCCGCAGGTATCTATTGCGCATTCCCAATAACTATTCGCCGGAAAAGGCTGCGCCTGTACTTTTCGGCTTCGGTGGATGGGGAGATTCCCCGGAAAACTATTCCAGCTACGCACGCATGCAGACCACTGAAGCCAATAACGAGGCAATCATCGTCTACCCGGAGGGTTTTGAGCGTGCTTGGGAGGCAGCACCTTATGCCAAGACGCGCGATGGTGAGGACATCCGCTTCATCAAACGCATTCTTGACTCTGTGGACAAGGACTACCACGTTGACCGCAACCGCGTGTACGCCATGGGTATGTCCAATGGCGGCGGCTTTACCTCAGTGCTGGGCTGCCACGCCCAAGATACCTTCGCCGCTGTAGCCATGGTCTCGGGTGCTTTTTATAACCCGGTCGAGGTCAACTGTGCCGATGCGCCGATGAGTACCCTCATCATGCATGGCGTCAATGACAAGATGATGACCTATGAAGGCGGTGACCGGCACGAGGCTGGCTACTTGCCGGTGCGCACCGTGCTTGGCGGCTACCTGAAACGCAATCGATGCGATATGACCTTCCAGGCGACTCCAGAGGCTGGCGGTTCCGAACGCCTGAACTTCAACGGTTGCCAAAAGGACGTACAGCTGGTCAAGGTTCCAGAAGACCACACCTGGTTCTGGCAGCCAGATACTCCAAAGGTGGTCTGGGACTTCCTCTCGTCCAAGACCAGGGTATAAAAACAGCGGCTCTTAGCCACGGATGAGGCCCAGAGGAGAGATCCTCCGGGCCTCGTTCTATGGTTGGCCGATAACTAGCACTGCGCTAGTCGACGCGCGGCAAGTGGGCCGTGGCATCATCGGCCGGCTGCTGCGCTGGGGCCTTCTTCTTGCGGAAGAACCGGACATAGACCAGCAGGCCGATTCCGAGCACCAGAGCGAATGCGCCTAGTCCGGCTAAAAGGCCCGCCCAGAAGCTGCTTTTAGCCAGGGTGGCGGTATACGCAGCGGCATTAGTCAGTACATTTCCAGTGTTTTTGCCTTCCGCAGCGCCGGCATCCGGCACCCTCTTTGCACCAGCGGTGCCTGCGGCCTTGCCCTTGGTACGCTTTGCGGACTTTGCGTCCCGAGAGCCGGTGGACTTTTTGGCCGTCGAGTGGGAAGAACCGCTGGTGGAAGCAGAACGGTGCGAGCCCGTGCCAGCGCCTCCGCTTTTTCCGGATTTCGCAGTGGAGGCAGAATCATTGACACGGCTAGTCGAATGGTGGGTCGTAGCCCCAGAACCAGCACCAGACTTTCGCGTAGTACCAGAGGCGTGAGCCGAACCCGTGGACGGCGTCTTATGTGGCGCTCCATCCTTCCCAGCGTCTTTTTCCTTGGTGCGGGAGGGCTGCTTGCGCTTGCCCGCGCTGTCCTCGTCAGAACCCTTCTTGTCTTCTTGTGGCTTGCCACCTTCTAGGAATTTCTGGCCCTCCTGCAGGGTATTGTCGAGTTCTTTGTCTAGCCCGGCGATGGCTTTGTCTACGTCTTTGACGTCTTTTTCCAGTTGCTTGGGGCGGCTATTTGAGTCGCCACCGTTGCCGGAAGCACCATCCGCATCGGTATAGTCCACGCCGCATAGATCTTTCGCATCTGCCTGCTCTCCGACGAGGAAGCCAGTATGCAAGTGGTGTCGGGTGCCGTCGGGAAGCTCAAAGGTAAAACTCACCGCGAAAGTACCCGGCTCGGTAAAGGCAAAGGCCGGGTGGGAATGGGAGTTGCCGGGGTAGTCCCAGGCAGAGCCATCGGCAGTGTCCATAAGCACCTTGGGGTCACCAAGATTCACCTGGTAGGCCAAGATGCGGCCATCCTCGGGGCCCTGTGCGATAGCCATGCTCAAGGTAGCGGTGTCTCCAGCGGCGAGGAGATCCTGAGACAGCTCTTGGGTATTAAAACCTAGCCAAGGAGCATCGGGGTCTTGCGTTTGCGGCAGAATCCAACCTTCATCGGGCAGGGAAGAATCACCGAGCTCTGATAGCGGTTGTTTAAGGTCATCAGATACCTCAATGGCAAAGGACTCAGAGTCATGCTCGACGCCCTTATCATCATCTTTCACCGTGAAGCTGAGATCACCGGAATCGCCGCTGAGCGCCATGTCCTGGTGGCCCTTGGTGATGAGGTCGAAGTCGCTGGAAGAGCATTCCGCGGTGGATTCTTCGGCATATGCGGTGGCGGGCTCGAAGGGTTCTACTCCCGCTCCCGGAAGGGCGCCGAGGCTAATAAGTCCGGCGGCGCCAAGGGCCACCGCGGTGCGGCAGACAGGTTTCATGAGGAGACGGATTCCTTTCGTGGGGTGGGGTGTGGGGCGTCGGAAAGCGAGGCACCTGCGTGCTTGCGGGCGCCGAGCAGTGGGTGGATAGCCCAAACGCCCAAGAAAATGACGGTGAGGGTGAGCACGATGGTGGCGCCGGCCGGCAGGTCAATGGCCCATGCTAGGTAGATACCGAGGAAGCTAGATAGCGCGCCAATGAGGGCGGATAGCCACATCATGGTCGTGAGGTTTGCGCTAAGTAGGCGTGCCGTCGCGGCCGGAGTGATAAGCAGTGCGAGGACCAAGATATTGCCGATCGTGCTTACGGAAATGACCACTGCGGCCGTGACGCACAGGTACAAAATGATATCCAGCACAAAGACGGGCAAGCCCATTGCGCGAGCGGTTTCCCGGTCCAAGCACGTGGCATTGAGCTGGGGGCCAAAGGCTATAACGATGGCGATAACCACGGCACATACGCAGGCCGCGATGATGATATCGGTGCGGGATACGCCGGTGAGTGAGCCGAAGAGGAAGCTTGTCAACGAGGCACTATAGCCATCGGTGCGCGAGATGATCACCATGCCCAAGGCGAAGGCCGCGGCGAAGAAGATACCGATGATGGAATCCGCTCGTACGTGGCGACGCTGCGAAAAGGCGGCGATGAGCAAGGCCACAACCGCACCGGCGACTGCGCCACCCACGAGCACCGAGGCTTGCAGGGCGAAGGCAATGGCTAGGCCAGGAAATACCGCGTGGGAGACGGCATCGCCAATAAAGGCCATGCCGCGCAGCACGACATAGCAGCCGATGACGCCGCACACGATGGCCGCCAGCAAGGAGATGCCTACCGCGCGAGCGAGGAAGTCAAGGTGGGGATTGACCAGGTCGCGCAGGAAATCGAGGAAGGAAATTTCTATCATGCGGAGACTCCAATGGCAGAAAGCAAAGGCGAACCGGCACGCACGCCAAAGGTGTGCGTCCACGGATCCGTCTGGCGAAGAAGGCGCGAAGCGGAATCATCGGCTACCACGGTGCCGTTAAAAAGAATGAGGCGGTGGCAGGAATGTGCCGCTTCAGAAAGGTTATGAGTGGACATAATGATGGAGGTGCCGCGGTGGGAAAGCTCTTCAAAAAGCTCGAGGAGCGATTCGGTATTGGGCGCATCTAGCCCGGTAAAGGGCTCATCGAGCAGAAGCACGTGTGGTTGTGTGGCGAGTGCCCGGGCGATGAGCACGCGCTGGCGTTGACCACCGGAGAGTTCTTCGATGGGGCGGGTGGAAAATTCTTCCATGTGAACCAAACGAAGCGCCTCTGCCGCCGCGGCGTGGTCCGTGGCGCGCGGTCGCTTGAGCCAGCCGATAAGGCCGGTGCGGCCGCTGAGAACGGTGCGATAGACATTGATGGGAAAGCCCCATTCCACCTCGTGGCGCTGGGGAACATACCCCACAGTGCCGGAGATGCTGCGAGTTCCGGAGGAAGGAATAAGCCCTAAAATCGCGCGCATGAGGGTGGTCTTACCAGCACCATTGGGCCCGAGGAGCCCGATGAATTCGCCCGGGCAGACAGTGAGGTTGGCATCGGTGATAACGCTGCGGTGCGAGAGCGAGACGTTGAGATCAGTAACGGAAATAAGCGGTTTAGCCACGGTTATCGCCCCGCTTGGCTGAACGCAGGGCGAGTCCTAGGGCCAGTAGCAGTACTACGGCGCCGACACCGGCGAGGACAAAGACCCAGGTGGGAATAGAGGAGCCCGCGGTTTGGGCATCGTCTGGATTCCAGGTGGTGTCCTGGGCCGCTTGGACGTCGGCGTCATCACCCACGGCGAAGGTGAGTACCCCATCGGTGCTGAAATCGGCACCGTCCTTGGTCTTGCCCTTTACCCTGATGCCTACCTGATGGGTGCCTGGCTCCGTAAACGTCCAGTTGGCGTGGGTGTGGGTATTGAGGTCTACCCAGAAGTCCTCGTCGCTCTTCTGCGCGGTGGACCACAAGAGCTGTGGCGCTTCGAAGCCGCCGTTTTGCAGGAAGAGGGAGAAATCGCCTGGCCCGGAATGGCCGAGGAATTCCATGGTGACTCCACGATCGGCGGCGTCGACAAGTGAGGGCGCCTGGGTATTCCACCCCAGCCAGGGAACACCGACTTGTTCGGTTTGGGGAACTACCCAGACCTTATCGCCGGATTCAGCGCCAACGAAGCCAAAGTCATCTGTATCGGGAAGGGTTTGCTGTGCCTTATCGCCCACGGAAAACACGAGGTCATCCAGGTGACGCCAGACTGGCTTATCGCCGGCATCATCGCGGGCCATAAGCTCAGAATCCGTGCCATTAAACAGGGCACCAATGTCTACGTGACCGGTATCGATGACCTTTTCCTCGCCCTGTGGGGCAACGTGTTCATCGGCGCCGACCACCTGGGCGAGGTCGCCCGCCCAAGCAGGACTGGTAGAAAATGCCAGGCCTGCAGTAAGGACGCAGGCGGCGGTGCGGGTGGCGGTACGAGTAGCGAATTTAAGCATTTTTATCTCCATCGGTGGGGTTGGGGGTGAGGCAGCGCTGAAGAGAATCAGCGTTAAATTTCATAAGGTCGATGTAGGAGCTGACGGTGTCATCGAACGTGTCGCCGTAGATGGGGCACAGCTCCACGCCTTGCTCCGCGGCAGCCTGCTTCAATGTCTCGGCGCTTGCCTGCTGCACGGGTTCTACAAACACGGCTGGTAGATGTAGGTTCTCCAGCGTGCGACGCAAGGAAATGACCTCGCGCGGGGAAGGCTCGATGGCTGGATTGGGGGTGACGAAGCCGGCCACCGACATGTCATATCCTTGCTCCAGATAGGCGTAGCCGTGGTGGGTGGTCACGAGGTGCCGGTTTTCTTTAGGGATAGAAGAAATGGCGCGGTCAACATAGGTATCCGTATTCCGCAGGCGCTGGGTGTAGGCCTCCGCCCGTTGGCGGTAGGACGCCCCGTGGGAAGGATCTGCTTGCGCCATTTCCTCGGCAATGACATCGACGTAGGCGATGGCGTTGTCCACGTTGTGCCATAGGTGCGGGTCCACCTCGCCGTGGATGTGTTTTCCTAGGACCGCCTGCGGCAATAGGTAGGTATCCGCGCCCGGCCTGCCCAGGAAGCGGTAGGCCGGATCCGGCGGAATGGGCTGCAGCACTGAAGAGGGGATGGACACCACGGTGGTGGCAGGGTCGAAACGCTTGTCCTGATCGCGCAAGTCAATGCTGTGCTTGGCTAGGTCACCTGCAATATCCAGGTGTCCGGAATCTATCACTTGCATGCCTTTAGGTGGGTTTACTCCCACGGCCACAGTGAGGTGTTGGACGTCGGTGCCCTCTGCTTGGAACCCGAGGTGGTAGATCCCTGGCTGGGAAAACCCCCAAGAGACGTGCGTGTGGGCGTTGGCCGGCAGGGTCACTGAGTCTTCTTTGTCATCGATGCCATCGGCCGAGTCAAAAAGGACCTCCGGGGTGCCGAAGGTAGAGACCACATAGGCCGCGACGTTACCTGGTCCGTCGGCAGAGACCATGCGGAAATCCACTCCAGAAGAGCGCTGCTGTGCGCCGCTGATACGCAAGCCCAGCCAAATTGCCTCGAGCGAGACATCTTCTACCAGCGGCACGAGAGTGGCACCGCGGGTGGAGGCAGCATCGGCGACTTCCACCACGGGGGCATCGGTGGATTCGTGCAGTGTATCGATGAGAGACTGCGGCTCCAGCAAGTAGCCATTGCTCAGCGCCAAATCGGCATTGGCAACATCGCGCACCGTGCGCAGCGTTGGCTCAAAGGTATGCGGATCTTTTCCGCTGGGGATAAGGCTTTGTACCCGGGCATCTTCTCCCGCGACGTTGCGCGCAAGATCCGCGAGGATTGGGGTGGTGGCCACCACGGTGAATTCTTCTCCGCTTCCGGTATCCAATGCAGCCGAAGGGGCACAACCAGTAGCCAGCAGGCAGGAGCCCAGCAGCGCGCCTATGGTCCGAAGCCTGCGTCCATGGGAAAGCGCATGCGCCATTAGTCTGCTGCCTTAGCTACAGCTAGACGGGCAATGCCCAGGCCGAGGAAGAGCATGCCCAAGCCCAGTGCTCCGATGCCAAAGGGAACAATGGGAGTCCCCGTATTGGCTAAAGAACCGCCCTTGCTGTGTGCCTGCCCGGACTGGCCAGTGTTTGATCCGGTGCTTGCGGCAGAGCCACCAGCGCTTGCCGACGCCCCACCTGCCGCAGCACCATCCCCGCAGTCTCCGCCCTCCGGATTTACCGCAGCGCCTAGGTCGAAGTGCCCGTTGTCAAAGGCTTCAGCCGGCTTGTCGCCGCCGACCACGAAGTGAAGTGTCGCTTCACCGGCAACTTGCTTGCCCTCATCGGTCTTTGCCACCTGGCGGATGGTGACGTCATAGGTGCCCTGCGCACCAAAGACCCAGTTGGGGTGCACGTGCGTATTGGGGGCAATCGAATAGGTGCCCTCCGCCGCATCTGCATTGCCGCGGAACCACTCATCGCCCACGATCTTTCCCAAGCCGCCCTGGGAGTAGACCATCATCGGGCCAGGGCCCTTGAAGCCTGCTAACTCCCAGGTGACATCTCCAGGGATATTCTCGCGCATGGTCGGACTTTGGGTATTAGCACCGAGCCACGGCACGCCATCGACCTGGGTAGAACCAATCATCCACGCCTGACCAGCTGGCACTGGACCTACCTCTTGAGGCAGATCGACGCTGGATTTATCGGAGAGATAAAAGGTAGCGCCATCAGCATCGCGCCACTGGGAAGGAGAGACAGTATCGTCCTTGATTTGCGGCGTCATACCCGGGGTGCACTCTTTATCCGTAGCTGCACCGGACTTATCTGCGGCTGCAGCGCCGCCCTTGTCTGCTGATCGTGGGGTGCTCGCAGTTTCCTCGTCATTGCTCACCTCGCCGGTATCAGCCGATCGATCGGCTGCGGATGCATCGCCGCCGTCGCCCACCTCCCAGGTGTAGGTCACAGCATTGCTGGATTTGCCGTTGGAATGGGCTTGCACCGTCATGGTGTATGTGCCGGCCTCACTAAAAGCCCAGTTGACGTGCCGGTGAGCAGGATTGGGCTGGTTGATGACCTCGCCGCTGGTCAGCTCCATTGAACCGGAATCGGTCACCGTCTTCACATCGCCAAAGCCGCTCGTTTCAAAAACATACACTGAACCAGGTCCAGATACTTCGGCGAATTCTAGGTCAACGTTGTCAAAGCCGCCATCGCGTGCAGGCTGGGTATCCCAGCCCGGCCAAATGATGCGTTGATCCTGGGTCTGCGGCAGGAAATAGGTGGGCTGGCCGATCTCCGGCACGGCCTCGGTGGCATCGGACCAAGCGTCCTCCACGACCTTGAGCACCACATCATCGCCGGAGCGTGGAACGCCCGATCCAGTGATGTCTTCCTTCATCGAAAGGTGTAGCTGACCGTCTGGGGCCGTGACATAGAAGGCGTCTACGTGGCCAGAGTCGAAGACCTCATCAAAGGCAAGTGCCGCGGCGGGGGAGAAGAAGGCCAATGCTGTCGCAAAGACGGCGGCAAATATGTGAATAAATCGGCGCCGCAGCGGGACGCGCCGAGAGGCAAAAGATGGTGAATAGTGCATTGTGTTTCCCGTCTAATTGGTGGGGTAGAAGAGGCTTAGAAGTTGAGGCCGAAGCGCTTGCGGATGAGGTCCTCGTTATCGCGGAAGAAGTTATAAAAGGCCTTGAAAATCACCACGAGGACCGCTGGTAGGACCAAACTCCACGGGCTAAACGAGGAGCCTGTAGGCTCTTCTGGCCGGCCGGGGTGGGCTGGTGTATCCGGGGTATCTGGGGTGGACGGTTGCGTGGAAGGCTCCTGGGAAGGCTCCGCAGAAGGCTTATCCGTTGGACTCTCGCTGGGCTTTCCGCTCCCGGCCGTACCCGGCGCGCGGAAGGAACAGGAATCCAATGTCTTATCGCCTACGGCAAAGGTGAGGGTTTGGGGCGCGGACTTTAGCTCCTTGCCGTCTGAGCCCGTGGCCGTATAGGTAGCCTCAAACGTGTACAAGCCAGGCTTGGAAAAGGCCCAGTGCGTATGGGTATGAGCCGGAAAGTTGGTTTCGATGGTGTAGTCCTTAGCCGCAGAATTGGCGAGGACCGAAAAGCCCTTGCCATGGGAGCCATCGATAAATGCGCCCCACTCGGCACCGTCCGGCGTGGAGGTGGGCTTCAAGTTGAGGTTGACGGCATTGTTCTTGGTTGAGGAATAATCCAGGTCCTGGGTGTTATAGCCGGGCCAAATTATGTTTTGATCCTGGGTTTGCGGCAGGTGATAGAAGCGCTCACCGGGCTTTCCTAGGAAATCGAACTCCTTGCCTGCGAGCTTCTTATTGCGCGGGGTGAGCGCATTATCGTGTACGCCGAGTACAACGTCATCGAGTTTGCGGTCAACAGACTTCTTGTCCACCTGTGCCGTGTCATCGCGCAGAACCGTTGCGAAGCCTCCCTCGGCAGGCTGGGCCTTGATGTCTACATGACCACGGTCTAGTAGGTACTTGTCGCTGCATTGTGCATTGCCGGCTTGCGGTTCTTCGGTGCCTGGCTGCGGCGCGGAAGACGGAGTGTCTTCCTTGCCTGGGGTAGCCTCCGGTTCCTCATTGGAAGTGGAGAACTTCCCACTGACTTCATAGTTTTCACCAAAAGCAAAAGACTCGGTAATAACGCTGCTAGCGTGTCCGGCCTTCACTGTGGAATGGGGGAAGAGGTTAACCTTGGCAAAATAGCCGTCGAAGTACTCGCCCTCATCAAAGGCGACCTCGCCGTGGCCGTTAGTAATAGGGGTTTCCAGATCCACGGTGGGGTATTTCGCCCCTTTGGTGTCATAGAGCCCGCCGGTGAGTAGGCCGTTGAAGTTTTTATCGTCGGTATCCACCACGATCTTGGTGCCACCATTGCCCTGCTTGCGCATGCGGATGGTGTAGCCGAGCTCTTTTAGCTCGGTTTCCTCGGTGGGGGCCAGCTGGCGCGGCTGGGAGGTTTCCTGCCACGTATCAGCGGCGGTAGAAGAATCGGTGTGGCTGGATTTGCCGGGTTGGAAGTCAAGGGGTTGGGATATCCAGCGTGGGGCATCGCCCTCTGGGGTGAAGACGGCCTGTACCTGGGACGGGTCGGGGCCCATATATTCGTCCCACTGAGCATGTCCGTCCTTAACGGGAAGGTCGGTGAGGAAGTAGCCGTCGATAAGCAGAGTGAGGGTGCCTTGTGCCTTGTTCTTGGCGTCGAAGGAAATGGTGGTGAGTTTGTCGTCACCGTCTTTTTCGGGATTGGACTTGGGGGCCATGCGCAGGCTGTAGCCTGCAGCAGCGGCGTTGCCGGCCGCGGACTGGGCGAAGCGCTCCTTGAGGCTCGGCGTTTTTTCCTCTTTGGGCTTTTGTCCGCCTACTTGGATGGTGGTGGTCTGTGGCTCATTGGCTATGAGCTGGCCGCCCTTTCCGCGCGCACTGGTGCGGTAGGTCAGTCGGTATCGTCCGGGCTTGGTAAACAGAGTGGAGTTGTGCGTATGCGTGCCGGCAACAATGTAGGCAGAGTGCGGCGAATCCGGGAAGGAACCGAGCATGCGGTGCAGCTGGGTGCCGTCCTCATCATCTTTATTGGTAAAAAGCTCTACCTCGCCGGGGCCATCGACGCTGAGCAAATCAAGGAACGCGACCCCGTCACGGAATTTGTCCGTGGGCAAGGAGGTATCGGCGCCAAAGCCCAGCCAAATGGGTGAAGTATTGCCGGATACTTGGTGCGGCGCTGTGTAGTAGGTTGTACCAGGTGCCCCAATGTAGTCTTGGGTCCCGTTTGCCGGAAGCGTATAGAGATACTGGTTGCTGTTATCCGTGGCGCTGTAGCCCTTGCCCACCCAGGCAACGGTGTCGGCTATCGGGGGCTCTTGACCGCCAAACTCGGATTTCAGGACGAAATCGTTGTTCTCCCAGAAAGACTTGGGGGAGTCAACGTGGGTATTGGTAGCGATGTGCTTGCCATCATCCGGGCCCGCGACAGCCGTGGCGGGAGTGATTAGCGCCAACGTGCTCAGCGTGGCAAGGAAACGGGTGCGTGGGGAAGCCACAGTTGGGAAGGCCTTTCTACAGTTCTCACAAGTTCACCAGAAACTATAGAAAATGATTCCCATAACCTGTTAGCCCTAATGGAAGTCAGTTTCATTGACCTGTGGTTTTGTAGTGAAACCTGTTTCCAATTACCCCAATTTGCGTGTAGGAATAAACTGCAAACCGCTACGCGCCGGGCAGGTTTCAGGGGCGCCTGGGCTGGTGCGGACTGGAATCGGCGGCTCCACTACGATGGTGGGCATGACTGAAGTACGCGTTAGATTCTGTCCATCCCCAACCGGCACACCGCACGTAGGCATGGTGCGCACCGCACTATTCAACTGGGCCTACGCCCGTCATACCGGCGGAAAGCTGGTATTTCGCATCGAGGACACCGATGCCGCCCGTGACTCTGAAGAGTCCTACCAGGCCATCATTGATTCCCTGACCTGGCTCGGGCTGGGCTGGGATGAGGGCATCAATGTTGGTGGCCCGCACGAGCCTTACCGTCAGTCCCAGCGCATGGACATCTACAAGGAAGTCCTAGACAAGCTCATCGAAGGTGGCTTTGTCTACCCGGCATATTCCACCGCCCAAGAGGTAGAGGAGCGCCACAAGGCGGCTGGCCGTGACCCGAAGTTGGGCTATGACAACTTTGACCGTGATCTCACCCAGGAGCAGATCGACGCTTTTGAGGCCGAAGGCCGCAAGCCGGTGTGGCGCCTACGCATGCCGGATCAGGACTGGACCTGGACTGACTTGGTCCGCGGGGAAATGACCTTCAAGTCTGAAACCCAGCCGGATTACGTGGTTGCTCGTTCCAACGGTGCGCCGCTCTACACCCTGGTTAACCCGGTGGATGATGCCCTAATGCGCATCACCCATGTGCTGCGCGGTGAAGATCTGCTGTCTTCTACTCCCCGGCAGCTCGCGCTTTACGACGCCCTGCAGAAGATCGGCATTGCCGAGTTCACTCCAGAGTTTGGTCACCTACCGTTCGTGATGGGCGAGGGTAATAAGAAGCTCTCTAAGCGTGATCCGCAGTCCAACCTGTTCAACCACCGTGATAATGGCATTATCCCGGAGGGCATGCTTAACTATCTTTCCCTGCTAGGGTGGTCGCTGTCTGCAGACCAGGATATTTTCAGCATGGAAGATTTGGTGAAGAACTTTGATGTCCACGATGTGCTGGGGAATCCGGCCCGCTTTGATCAGAAGAAGCTCGAGGCTATCAATGCCGACCATATCCGCCAGCTGGAACCAGAAGAGTTTGCCTTCCGTCTGCGCAACTACCTGACGGAATACACCGACTTCCCGGCCGACTATGACGGCGAGAAATTTGCCTTCGCGGCAGATCTGGTACAGACCCGTATCAAGACGCTTTCCGATGCTTATGGCCTCATGAGCTTCTTGGTTACCCCAGATGCGGAACTTCAACTCGATGAGAAGGCAGCGAGGAAGAACCTCAAGGAAGAGGCCGTGCAGCCTCTGGAGGTAGGTATTGAAACCCTCGAAGGCGTTGCCGAGTGGAAGACCGAGAATATCGAGGCGGCCCTTTCCCAGGCGCTTATTGAAGACCTAGAGCTGAAGCCTCGTAAGGCTTATGGTGCGCTGCGCGTAGCTATTTCTGGTGCCCAGGTTTCCCCACCGCTCTTTGAGTCCATGGAGCTGCTGGGTAAGGAATCTACCTTGGCCCGCCTGCGTGCCGCACGCGAGGTGACTCCCTACGTCCCGGCGGCGCAGTAGGTAACGCTGCGGCAAGCGCTGCAGTCAACGCTGGGATTAAGAACTCCTCTCGCGTTAGCGCGGTGGATGACGGCTGAACTACAGCACTGTCATTCACCGCATTTTTAATGCCGCCTTTATGGGCTGAAAAAGCGTTATGCGCTGGCGATTTGGCAGTTTACGCGAAGATCATTATAGTTATTACACGTTGCAGCGAGCAAGGGAGAACGGCTGAAAGGCAGTTAGCTTCCCTAGCGAGTCAGCAAATGGCCTATGGTGTAATTGGCAACACAGCGGTTTCTGGTACCGCCATTCTAGGTTCGAGTCCTGGTAGGCCAGCAGTGAAAATGCTTTAATGGCAGGCTCACTAGTTCTATGCCCCGTTCGTCTAGCGGCCTAGGACGCCGGCCTCTCACGCCGGTAACACGGGTTCAAATCCCGTACGGGGTACAAAGACCTCCAGCTTAGTGCTGGAGGATTTTTCATATCCGAGGCGGTATCTTATCGGGGCTTAAAGGGGGGAGGTATCGATTGTGAGGTGTCGTCTAAAGGCCACGTGGAGATGTGGTCAAGCATGGGGGACTGGTTATAACCTAACCCCGGACCATTGGTAGCTTTCGCGCAGGCAGCGACGCGCCGCCGATAAGACCAGGGTTAAGACCACCGCGAAGTTGTGCAAACCCCTTCCAGTCCTGCAAGTACAGGCATAGACTGCAAGTACAGCAGAAAACAGACAGAAAGGAGAGCGGGTGACAGAAATCGAAACGCACCACAGCGAAGGCGCACAGGCCGAAAGCATAGCCAGGTAGTAACGCTATAATCCACAACTTCCTTCCCACCAACATTTGTACGAAGTATAGGAGCCTGCAGTATATGCACTTCGACGCACAGCGCCATCCCGAGTCCTACTAGCACAGCGTTCTCGGCCACGGACTATCCACAGATTGCATGCGGAATAACCACTGATTCGATCCGCACCTCGGCCATGAAGAAACCTCACTGCAGTAGAAGACTCGGGACCCTTTTCGTTTTCCTAGCCTCCGCCCTCAAAACCGCCCCTAAGCGTGCGATTTGTGCTCAGTTAACCCATCGTTTACTCTTAACGAGTCCGCAACGCACAGTGTGTGCTTGCTGCGAACGCGCCCCGTTCGTCTAGCGGCCTAGGACGCCGGCCTCTCACGCCGGTAACACGGGTTCAAATCCCGTACGGGGTACCAATAGCAAGCTGCGAGCTTAATGGCTCGCAGCTTTTTGTTTTTAGTTCCAGACGCATTTTTTGCGGTTGGTGGCCCATAAATCTCTCGGCCCTCAGGCACCTGTATTCTTCAATTCTCGCTCGATTCTCGTCGAGCGCCCTAAACAGTGCAGCAGGCGGCGTTGCACCTCCCTACAGTGAGTTCTGAGTGGTCAGCTGCGCCCTGCGCTAGACCGCAGCAAGAAAGAAGCCCAACGGGCCGTGAAACGGCTCGCTGGGCTGTGTAGAGGAGGGCGTCGCCAAGCGCTGGCTATGCCATCACCTTTGTCTTCTTAATCGCCTTTTGTAGGCGCTTATGATAGGCGTCCATGGCGCGGCGGATAAGGAGTCCGACGACCAATGCCGGGATGGTAAACAACAGCAGCATGCCCAGCTCACGCCAAATATCGCCATGGTAGATGCCCGCGATGGCGCTGCGGAAGGCATCGATAGCATAAGTAGCTGGCAACCAAGGGCTCACGTTCTGGAACCATTCAGGCAGCAATGGCAACGGGTAGGCGCCGCCGGAACCAGACACTTGTATCACAAGCAGCAATACCGCCAAGGCCTTGCCGGCACTATCGAGTGTGATGACCAGTGAGTAAATGATCAACATGAATACCAGCGAAACTACCCATGCTGCGAACATGAGCATGAATGGATGTGCAGGCTCGATTTGGACGAAGAAAATGAGGCTAAGCACCACCAAGGTGGCTTGAGCCAGACCGACCAACGCAAGCGTGGCAAAGCGACCGAAGAATGCCTGGCCACGGGTGAAATCGCTTTCGTCGTACTTTCCGTTCTCGTCTTTTCGCAAGTACTTGCGCTCGGCGTTGGTATGGACCAGCACGCACGCCAAGAGGGCACCTACCCACAGCGACAAGGTGAGGTAGAACGGTGTCATGCCTACGCCGAAGGCGGCCACAGGATAGACCGGTTCACGGTCCACAGCCACAGGAGCAGCAATGCGGGAGGCGAGCAGCTCTGGGTCAGAGCCAACGATATCGGCCAGTTTGCTTAGGTCGCCGCCATGGCGAACCTCGTCGATCTTGCGTCCCATGTCCGCGAAACGGCCGCTTTGCTCCCGCAGGGTGTCAGCGAGGCCAGCAGTAGTATCGCGGGCGCGGGCCAGGCTTTGTTGTGGTGACTCGTTATTGCGAGAAACCGAGTCGCGAATACCAGCTATGTCCTGCTTAACAGCATCAATATCGCCGGCCACCACAGAGACGCTTTGGTTGAGCTGATCCAGCTGGGGCTTGAGGTTCTCGTTATAGGAAGTGCGCGCCTTCTCTGCGGCGTGCTTCGCATTGGCGATGGCATCCTTGGTGCGCTGGCGCGATTCTTGCGAGGTACCACGGCCCTGCTCAATATCATCGGCGGTCGAAACCAACGAATCATGTAGCGCGTTGCTCTGGGCGATAGAAGCATCAATCTGGCCCATCAACGCCTTATAGCCGCCAGCGACTGGAGCCGGCAGCGCCGCTTTATCGGCTTGCTCCTTGATGGAAGCGCGTACGCCCTCAAAGGCGCTCGTTTGCTCATCTACACGTTCAGCTGCGCTGCGGTAGGTCTGCGCCGTTTGTGCGGTGGCGTTACTTGCGTTATTGAGCAACTCATCCACCTGGGCAGAAAGCGCATCGTAGCTTTGTGTTGTAGCCGCCAAGGAAGCGTCTAGTGAACCTGCAGAGTCATTGAGGGTGGAGCGCAGAATGTCGATGGGGTTCTCGCCTTGGGCATTGTCCGTCTCCGTGGCCTGGCGGCCGGCCTCGGCGAGGATATTATCCGCTGCCTGCGTAAGCGGGAGGGTGGAATCGACAAGATTGCTTAGGGCACCTACAGTGCCTGAAGCCGCATCGAGGCGAGTGCTGACGTTATTGATGCGGTTGTGAAGGTTATTGAGTGCCGTCTGGGTGTCGTCCTCGTTGAGGTATTTATCTAAATCGGATACGACGCCGAGACCAACGTTAGATACCACGCGGGTGAAGGACTCGTCGATTTTTTGAATGACGCCGTCCGCACTCTTTTGTGTGATGTTGGTAGACAGCGCGTTCTTCTTCTCATTGGTATAGAGATTGAGCTTGCTGGGCTCGGTTCCTTCTACATAAAAGGTAAGCAGATCTGCGCTGAAGTCCTTTGGCAGGACGATGCCAGCATAGTATTCACCGGATTTTGTTCCCTCGACCGCATCGGCGCTGTCGGTAATGACCCAATCAATATCGTGATTGCGGCTGAGCTGCGAGAGCACCTCATCGCCCAAATTAAGCTTCAATGAGGCTAGGTCGCTTTCGTGTCCCTCATCTTCGCTGGCAACAGCAATCTTGAGCTGGTTGGTATTGGCAAAAGGATCCCAGCTGGCCAGCACGTTGAAGGAGGTAAAAAGCAACGGAATGATAGCAAGACCGAAGATAATGACTGCGGTCATTACATTGGTGCGAATGGCGTGGAGGTCATCGCGGAGGATGGTCAGAATGTTTTTCATGACTTACTCGCCGCCCTTTCCGGAGTCATCGCCTTCAACGGCGGGTATTTCTTTGGTCTCGGTGGTATCAGCAGGTGCGGATTCCTCGTCCAAATCTTCCAGGAGGTAGCGGTTTGGATGTTCCTGCTGGTGCTCGAGGTGCTCCTGGATTTCCTCGTCGCTAAGATCCGCCAGGCGGTTATCATGTGCGATGCTCTGCTTGACGTACTCGAGGGAACAGATAACACCCACCGCGATGAGCGTAACCAGGCAGGCCAGGCCGAAGATGATGGCCTTTTCTCCAGGGTTAATGCGTGAGTAGATACCCAAAGCGACAACCAGCGCCAGGCCCACCGCCACGGTGATTTTCATCAACTGAGAGTAGTTCCTGCGCGCCATGCCCCACTTATTCTCAAGGCTTTGTTGATAAGCCTCGCGGTCGTTCAAGGCATAGAGGAGATCGGTGAAACGGTAGCGGCTTCCTACAAGGTGGACCTGTTCATTGATAACCAATCCACCCTTGCGCAGTTCGTCGTTGACCAACATATTGACGTTGGACAAGCCACGGCGCATCACCGAACCGATGAGGTAAGCAATCGCCGCCATGCCGATGAGGGCGCAGAGATCACGTGCGTAATGGTTACCGTAGAAACCTCCGACGGTTTCTCGCATGGCGTCAATGCCGTAGGTAAAGGGGAGGAACGGGTGTACCGCACGGAAGAAATCTGGCGTCATCTCAATCGGGTAGAGGCCGGAAGCGCCAGGAATCTGGATGAAGGCAAAGACCACCGCGATGCCTCGGCCCACGTGGCCAAACGTAGACACCAAGCTATAGGTAATGCTCAGATAGCACAGGCCGACGATGACTGCGGTACCGACATAAGCCACTGCATTGGCATGCTCCACTCCAATGGCAAGGTTGCCGATGGACACGATGAGCGCCTGGGCGATGGCAAAGAAGGAGAGTAGAAGGAAGCGGGCAAGGTACGCCTTGGTGATGGTGAGGTTCTTGCGGCCCTGCGGGTCTACCTCAGCGCGGAAGATGATGAGCAGCATGAAAGCGCCGATCCACAACGTGAGGTTGATAAATAGGGAGGACATGCCCGAGCCATAGTGCTTCACCGGGAAGACGGCGTGGCTTTCCATCTCCGCAGGGGAGGCAAGGAAGGAGGAAACCTCGTCGGTATTGAGGCCCTTGACTGACTGCAGGATGGAATTGTTATTGGCGGTATTACTCAACGCCAGCACATCGCTGCGGGAGGCCCGGAGTCCCTGTTCAATGCCATCGAGGTCTACAGAAAAGCGCTCGACCACCTGTTGGGCTTGGTTGAGCTGCTTGTCGACGCCGCCTAAGAGCCCATCGGTCTGGCCCACCAGTGCCTTTTGGCTTTCGAGCGAGGCGGAAAGTTTTCCGGTGGTAGCTGTGACGTCGGAAAGCGCGGCATTGAGCTTGGGCAAGCCTTCGGCCACATTATCGCGCAGCGCGTGGGAGTCATCGCGCGTTTGGGCAGCCATCTTATCCAGCAAGCTCGTTGTCTTATTGAGCGAATCGATGGTGTCGTTGGTATCGCCGTTGAGAGAGTCCAGGTCACCGAGGACGGCGCGGTTCTGATTATTGCGTTCACGCAAATCTCCCACCTGATCTTTAATCTGCTGGGAAACCTGCGGGGGCAGGGCTGGAGATGAGGCGAGCTTATCGAGCTGGTCAATAGCCCGATCCGCTTCACCAACGATGCCTGCTGCGCCAGCAGAAGCGGCATCGACGCGAGTGAGGGCACCGCGTAGCTTGCCAGATACCGAGCCCACGGTAGCGTTGGCAGAAGCAGTGCCGTCTGCCAACGCGGTCGTTCCTTCCACATAAGCGGCCGTGGCGTCATCGGAGAAAGAAGTGACCTCGCGCTGGACCTCAGCGGTAATGGAATTAACTTCGTTCAACGCGGCCTGCGCGTCATCGACGGTCTGTTGGACCGTACCGAGTGATTCGCGGGCTTGCGCGATAGTCGGGCGTGCGTCATCGATGGTGGCGTGAACGTCGGCCAACTGGCTGCGCGAGTTGGCTACAGTGTCTGCGGTTTCCGAAAAAGAATCCGCGGTATCGCCCGCGGAACGGTTAATCTTCTGGCTTAAATCACCACCGGAATTTTTAAGCTCCGTCGCCACTGAATCTGCCACCTGCTCATTGAAAGTAGTGCTAATAGTGGTATCCAGAGTCGAAGCGCCGGTATCAGTAATCTTCGGCGCGATTGCATTGAGCTTTTCGTTAACGTGGTATTCGAGCGTGGGCTGAGAATACGTACCTTTAAACAGGCTGACGAAATCGGCCGAGAAGTCCTCGGGCACTATTACCGAGGCGAACACGTCGCCCTTCTTAACGGCGTCCTCGGCTTCTTGCCTGTCCATGAATTGCCAGCCAAGCCTGTCGTTATCATGCAGCTTGTCAATCATTTGTCCGCCGACGTCTAAGTGGCCGGTCATCTCCGAGGTGGCGCCCTTGTCCTCATTTACAACGGCGACCTTGAGGTGTTCTGTGTTTCCGTAGGGATCCCAGAAACCGGAGATGTTTACCCAGGAATACAGGGCTGGGGTGATCATCAAACCAATAAGGATCACCCAGACCTGCGGGGTCCGCCACAAGCGGACAAAATCTTGGAGAAAAATCTTCCAACTAGTAATCACTCGAAGAACCGTAGCACCCAACCGGAAAGAACTAATAGTCTGACTGTCAGTTTTAACAGAAATGAGAGAGTGTGTCCTGTCGAGCTCGCAGATATGTTTCTGGTGTGAATTTCGGGGCGCTCTTTAGCGGAAGGGTAGACATAGAAATGGCCGCCGGGACCCACAAGGTGAAGGGCCGAGGCGGCGCATAATGAGGGGCTAAGCCCCGAGCTGCAACTAGTGCTCGTCGTAGTGATCGCCGTGTGCGGCGTGGCGGTGGCCGTCGTGCAGATAGTCCACATGGTCGCCGTGCGGGATAGCTACGTGGCCGCAGCCTTCACCATGAGTGTGGTCGGTGTGAGCCTCGGCTTCTACGTGCTCGGTGGTCTCGCACTCGTCCCAGTGGCCATCGTGCTCACGGTGGATATGACCTTCGTGGAGGTAGTCGGTGTGGTCGCCGTGTGGGAAGGATACGTGGCCGCAATCGGTGCCGTGGGTGTGGGTGTGGTTCTCGTGGGTGGTGTGGGTCATGATGACTGGTCCTTTCTGGCGGGGATTAGTCCCCGTTGTTTTCAACGTATTTTCATTAAATCGTATTTTCAGTTTGGTTTCAATAGCTGGCGGCGAGTTTCCTCAAATTTTTTTTAAATGAGTAGAAAAAGGCATTGCCCGTCTCTGCAAGGATTGGGCAGAGACGGGCATGGTGGGGGCGAGGGGAAGCTTAAAGCTGGCTGCTCAATTCGCGAGCGGCTGCCGTGAGGGTATCCGCGTACTTTTGGGCGGGTGATGGCTGGAAGCGCTCGACAGATCCGGAAATGGACAAGACTGCCAGGAAAGTTCCGGCTTCGTCGAAAACCGGTGCAGAAATAGAGGCTAGCCCGGCTTCGCGTTCTTCAATGGACTCCGAATACCCTTGGCTCCTTGCCGCTTCGATGTCCTGGAGAGTAAACGAGGCGTCTTCGATATTGACCTCTACATAGGCGGCAATGATGCGCGCTGCGGATCCGGAGCTAAGTGGTAGCTGGCGTCCGACGGGGACGACATTATGAAGGCCAGACTCGGGTTCCCTAGTGGCAATACAGGTGCGGGTATTTCCAGTGACCTCGTAAAGCTGGATGGACTCGCCGGTGTCTTCGCGCAGCTTCTCCATAATTGGACCCGCCACTTCCAGTAGGTGGTCACGGTTGCCAGGGAGGGCTGGACCGGCCTTCCACTTTCCTTCGGGGGTGCGAACGAGGATGCGGTGCGCTTCCAGTGCGGTGGCTAGCCGGTGTGCCGTCGCCCGAGGTAGGCCCGTGGTTTCACATAGTTCGTTGAGGGTGGAGGGGTGGTTGGCGGCGGCCATCATGATGGCCATTGCTCGATCCAACACTTTAATTCCGGAAACTGCGCTATACTCTCCCATACAATGAAATCTACGTCCCAAATTATGAGATTTCAAGTGTGGAGAGATGTTTATGAACCAGAAGCTGACATTGGCGGAAAAAGTGTGGCGCGATCACGTCGTCCAACCCGGTGATGCTGGGGCACCAGACCTCATCTTTATTGACTTTCAGCTACTACATGAAGTTACCAGTCCACAGGCCTTTGATGGTCTGCGGCTGGCTGGGCGCACACTGCGCCACCCTGAACTGTACTTGGCAACCGAGGACCATAACGTTCCCACGCAAGGCATTAAGTCTGGCAACCTCTTGGAAATCAAGGATGAGGTTTCTCGCACCCAGGTATCGACCCTGCGTAAGAACTGCGAGGAATTTGGTGTGCGCTTGCATTCCATGGGAGATGCACAGCAAGGCATTGTCCATACAGTTGGCCCACAATTGGGTATCACCCAGCCAGGTATGACCATTGTCTGCGGCGACTCGCATACCTCCACCCATGGTGCCTTTGGCTCAATCGCAATGGGCATCGGCACCTCTGAGGTGGAGCACGTCATGGCCACGCAGACGCTTTCCTTGAAGCCTTTTAAAACGATGGCGATTGAGGTGACGGGCGAATTACAAGAGGGAGTCTCCGCCAAAGATCTCATCCTGGCCATAATCGCCAAAATCGGTACCGGCGGCGGACAAGGTCACATCATTGAGTACCGTGGTGAGGCGATCCGCAGGATGTCCATGGAAGAGCGCATGACTATCTGCAATATGTCTATTGAGGCAGGAGCCCGCGCCGGCATGGTCGCCCCAGATGAGACCACCTTTGAATATGTGAAGGGACGCGAGTTTGCTCCCAGCGGGGCGGACTGGGACGCTGCGGTTGACTATTGGAAGACGCTTCCCACCGACGAGGGGGCGGAATTCGATACCGTCGTTGAGATTGATGGTTCTGCCTTGACCCCGTTTGTTACGTGGGGAACCAATCCTGGACAAGGTCTGCCATTAGGGGAGAGTGTTCCAGATCCAGAAGACTGCGGTGACGACAATGAAAAGGCCACTGTAGAAAAGGCCCTCCAATATATGGACCTGCAGCCGGGGACTCCGCTGCGCGATATCAAAATAGATACCGTATTCGTCGGCTCATGCACCAACGCTCGCATTGAAGATTTGCGCGCCGCTGCCGGTGTGGTCAAGGGCCGCACCATCGCCGAAGATACGCGGATGCTGGTAGTGCCGTCTTCAGCAGCTGTCAAGGCCCAAGCAGAGGAAGAAGGCTTAGATGAGATCTTCCGCCAGTTTGGAGCCGAATGGCGTACCGCTGGTTGCTCGATGTGCCTAGGAATGAATCCAGACCAACTAGCGGCGGGAGAGCGCTCAGCTTCAACCTCTAACCGCAACTTCGAAGGCCGACAAGGCCCAGGTGGGCGCACACACCTAGTCTCGCCCCAGGTGGCTGCCGCTACAGCCGTGACCGGATACCTGTCTAGTCCTGCTGACCTGAATTAAGCGCTTAGAAAGGCATTGATAATGGAGAAATTTATAACCCATACCGGAACTGGCGTACCGCTGCGCGTTACTAACGTGGATACTGATCAAATCATTCCGGCGCGCTACCTGAAGTCGGTTAAGCGTACAGGCTTTTCTGAAGGGCTGTTTTCTAATTGGCGCCCCGAAGAAAGCTTCGTGCTTAACCAAGAGCAATTTAAAAATGGGTCGGTGCTTTTTGCAGGAAGAGACTTTGGCACCGGTTCCTCCCGGGAACATGCAGTATGGGCGTTGAGTGAATACGGGTTCCGTGCCGTGTTTTCTTCCCGCTTTGCAGATATCTTCCGCGGTAACGCAGGAAAGTCCGGCCTTCTTACCGGTTTGATGGAACAAGAGGACATCGAGCTTATCTGGAAGCAGCTGGAGTCAGGAGAAACCCAGGTCACCGTTGACTTGGAGGCGCGAACGGTCACGGTGGGAGAAAATACCTACCGCTTTGATATCGATGACTACACCCGTTGGCGGTTGATGGAGGGACTCGATGACATTGGTATCACCCTCCGTAACGAGGACGATATTGCTGACTATGAAAAGCGACGCCCCGGCTTTAAGCCCTCTGTTATCGCCCCATAAATGGGAGCGCGGTTGGGGATGAACTTGCGCCAACACCCCTACAGTCCTTTTTAAAGAAGGGGCGGTGGGGGTGCCGTGCGTTTGGGTATGAGTCTTGAGTACAAACCTTGGGGGAGCCGTGGGGGTACAGATTGGTAACGTAAGGGTAACAATCGCCAGCTCCAGTTTCCTGTAACAGGGTATGCCCCTAGCTTTAGAACTATGAGCAATCCCTATTCGAATAATGATTCCTTTAATTCAGGAAACAATGGTCCAGGTACTCCCGGACCTGCCAGTGAATCTGCGCCGTACGGAAACGGCGCGAACGGCCAACCAGGCTACGGGCAGCAGTACGGTCAGCAACAGTTCGGGCAACCCGGATACGCCGGAAGCACCGACCACGGAGAAGATTCCCTTTTTGGTCGTGACGTAGACGCCATTCAGGTACTCGCGGATAGCTTCCGCTACTTCGGCCGCGGTTGGGCGCAGTGGATTTTCGGTCCACTGGTGCAGATCGTAATTGTCTCCATTCTCTATTTGCTGTTGACCCTCGTCCTAGCAGGCAGCGGTACATCCATTGATGCCCTAGCCAATAGAGGCTCGGGTTCCGATGCCGCACTTACTGGTGGGTTAATTGCGGTAATGCTCTTAGCTATTATCGCCATGTTCCTAGTGTTTATTTGGTCCATTAGCACCTGGTACAAGGCTGCTAATAAACAGGTTGATACCGGGATGCTGGAGATAAAGGACTTTCTGAGCTTTAAAAATGTCGCCGGTCTCATGGCGGTGAATGTGCTTTCGTGGCTGGTTATTTCCCTGGGCTTCGTTCTCCTGATTATTCCGGGACTCTTCGCCGCCTTCTTCTTTACTTGGATGCCGGCTGTTAAGGCCGTACGTCCTGAGCTATCCGTTGGCGAGACCTTTGGGGCTTCCATCGAGGTAGCGAAGAAGAATGTCGGAGTGACCATCTTGGTAGTCGTCCTGAGTGCCGTCCTGTACGCAGTGTTGAGCTTTACCCTAGTCGGCATGTTTGTGTACCCAGCACTGAACACCCTCATTTTGGTCCTCTTCGTCCGTCGCACGCTCGGCTTGCGCGGTTAGAAAACCCCGCAGCCGCACGATAGTTGCGCAAATAAGGCCCTGCTCGTCCACCGCATGAGATGGAAGGCAGGGCCTTAATTGTTGGTCGGCGAGGAACCAGGAAACTAGCGCACCGGCAGTGGGCTAGCCAGATAATCGGCGCCGGTGAGCTCGCCATTGTTGAAAGACAAGACCCACACAGAAGCCTTCTTAAACTTCAGCTTGTCCACCGGCTTTTTCAGGAACTTTGGGGCGAGGTCCTCGATGATGCCGGGGATGGTGCCGCCTTGGCTGACAATAACGGGCACCCCGCCTTCGTTTACCACGCGGTGGAAGGCTTTCTTGGCCGCTTCTGGGTCGTTTTCCCAAGCCTCGTCGCCAAAGTTCTTATTGATGGAGATGTCCTTGCCCAGTTCGTCGGCAAGCGGGGCAGCTGTCTGCTGGCAACGTTGGGGCAGCGCAGAGTAAATGGCAGTGGGCTGATAAGCGCTGAGCATCGGGACCAGCATTTCCGCTTGGCGACGCCCCTTCTTATCAAGCGGCCGCAGGTTATCATCGCCTTCCCAGCTGCCGCTTTCATGCGCGCGTGCGTGGCGCACATAAAGCACGCGGGTAGCGGGCGCGATGCGTAGGCGCTTAGCCGCCTTGGCCACTACCGCGGTATCAACGTCGTAGGACAAAAGGTCTTGCGCCTCGTCGATGGGCAGCCACCGTAGCTCATCGGTTTCACTATTGGCGGAATAGGTTCCGCCCAGGTACTTGGCCACCCAGTAGTAGACCACCTTAGTGCGGCCCTGGACTGGGTACGTTACCTTGCCGATGAGCTTGCCTAGCCGGACGCTGAATCCGGTCTCTTCCAGGATTTCCCTGGCTGCGGTGGTAGGAAGAGACTCGCCGGGATCCACCTTGCCCTTGGGCAGGGACCAATCATCGTAATGGGGGCGGTGGATGAGCGCGATTTCTGGGTCCTGCGGGGACCCGCGCCAGATTACGGCGCCGGCGGCAAGGGTAGTTCGGTGGAATTCCTTGGCAGGGTCCACCGGGATTTCTTGATGGCGACCGGAGATAAATTCCTCGTGCTGTTGATCCTTGTCGGTTTCGTGCATCTTTTTAATATTGGGCATCGTCTGCCTCCACGGGGCCTTTCCACAGTAATCGGGTTTATAGGAACAACGTCTAAGGGACCATTGTCCCACGGGTTAGGCGCGGTGTGCATCCCTGCCACACGGTCGGACAGACATGCTTTAAGGTTGGGGTTATAGATTCGCACATTTGGAGGAAACACCATGGTTAACGTTGCTGTGATGGGTGCTGGTTCTTGGGGAACTACCTTGGCTAAGGTCTTTGCGGATGCCGGAAATGATGTCCGCCTGTGGGCGCGCCGCGCGGAATTGGCGCAGGCCATCAACGAGACCCACACCAATCCGGACTACTTGCCGGATACCCGCCTACCGGCGGCTGTGCGGGCGACTCATGATGAAGTGGAAGCATTGTCATGTGCCGAGGTCGTCGTATTCGGCGTTCCCTCCCAAACCTTGCGCGGCAACGTGGAAAAGTGGGCCCCGCATCTGCCTCAAAACGCGACCTTGGTCTCCATTTCCAAGGGTGTGGAGACCACCACGCTCAAGCGCATGAGCGAGGTCATCATGGATGCGGCGGGAGTGCCAGCAGACCGCGTGGCGGTACTTTCTGGCCCGAACCTGGCTAAAGAGATTGCCGCAGGCCAAGTGGCCGCCACAGTAATCGCCTGCCCAGATGAGGAACGCGCAAAGCGCGTCCAGGCGGCGGTGGCCGCGCCGTACTTGCGCCCGTATACCAACACCGATGTTATTGGTGCGGAAATCGGCGGCGCCTGCAAAAACGTCATCGCATTAGCCTGCGGTATAGCCTCTGGCAAGGGATTAGGCAATAACACCATGGCCACCATCATTACCCGCGGTTTGGCAGAAATTACCCGCCTCGGAGTGGAGTTGGGGGCGGATCCATTTACCTTCTCCGGCTTGGCTGGCTTGGGTGACTTGGTGGCAACATGTACCTCGACATTGTCGCGCAACCGTACTTTTGGCTATCGCCTAGGCCAAGGCGGCACCATTGAAGAGGCCAAGGCCGCCGCCAACGGGCAGGTTGCGGAGGGCGTCTACTCCTGTGATTCTATCTACCGCCTAGCCCAGCAGGCAGACGTAGAGATGCCGATTACCCACGCGGTTTATGGTGTCTGCTACGAGGGCATGGCGGTGGAAGATATGATCATCGCTCTGATGGGTCGGTCCAAGAAGTCGGAGTAGGTCAAGGGTAAAATCTGCGGGCATGACTGAAAAGACCCGCGTGGCCGTTATCTATGGCGGCCGTAGCACCGAGCACTCCGTATCCTGCGTCTCTGCAGGTGCGATCATGAATCACCTCGATCCTGAAAAATTCGAGGTGGTGCCTATCGGCATCACCCGCGAGGGCACGTGGACGCCCGGCACCACTGAGGGACTAGAGATTGTCAATGGTGTCATGCCAGAAGTCAGGCGAGGTGCGGAACTAACGCTTTCCCTGGATCCTAATGCCAGGGGCCAGTTCCATAACGTCACCGATGGCACGCTCTTTGCTGAGGTTGATGTGGTATTTCCCATCCTGCACGGGCCCTTTGGTGAAGACGGCACCGTCCAAGGTCTCTTTGAGCTCTCCGGCCTGCCCTATGTCGGGCCGGGCGTATTGGCTTCCTCGGTGGGCATGGATAAGGAATTTACCAAAAAGGTGCTGGCAGCGGCAGGCCTGCCCGTAGCGCCCGAGGTCATTCTGAAGGGTCGTACCGAGCTCAGCGAGGAAGAAAAGCAGCATCTAGGGTTGCCCGTCTTTGTAAAGCCCGCCCGTGGCGGATCATCAATCGGCGTATCCAAGGTGAATAGCTGGGAAGAATTCCCCGCAGCCGTTGACCTTGCTCTAGAAGACGACGAGAAAATCCTGGTGGAGCCAGAAATCGTAGGCCAAGAGGTAGAAATCGGTGTTTTGCACTATGCCGACGGCACACTGTTGGCGTCTGTTCCAGCACTGCTGGCGGGCATTGATGATTCTGACGAGGGCTTTTATGGCTTTGACACAAAGTACCTCGATAATGTGGTTACCGCGGAAATCCCTGCGCCCTTCACGCCTGAGTTGACCGAGAAGCTGCGCGACATGGCTGTTCGCGCATTCGAGGCCCTAAATTGTGAGGGCCTATCCCGGGTGGATTTCTTCGTTACCGAAGATTCCGTGTACATCAATGAAATCAATACTCTGCCGGGCTTTACCCCGATTTCGATGTATCCCCAGGTGCTCGCCGCTTCGGGTGTGGAGTACCCCGCTTTGCTTGAGGCTCTCATTGAGCAGGCGCTAGCAAAGTAGGGACGGAGTACTTTCTACTTTTCAGCGGTGTGCTTGGCAAGCACACCGCCAATCTCCACCAGTGCCGCTTGCGCGGCATCCTGTGGGGCGTGCAGTGCTAGGTAGTTGTCGCGGCCCAGGGCGAACCACGTGCCGGCTGTGGTGCCATGGGCCAAGGTGGTGTCCTCGAACCACGGAATCTCGTTGACTTGCTGCAGCTTGACCCCAGCACGATAGTTTTCGGGCTTGGCCACACCGCAACGGGCCACGATGTCTTCGCGGCCATCGGCGCTCCACACAAAGGTATTCTTCTCCGCAACCTCGCGGCGGTGGTAGCCTTCGGCCACCGAATCAGGCAGGGCCTTTTCTATATCGGCGCACCTTTGGTCATCGCCCGCCTTGAGCTCCTTGAGTGGAGCCTTATGAGCGGGGGCAGGCTTTTCTTTGAGTGCTGAGAGGGCGTCGTTAAGCTCGCCCGGCTCGGCGTCGGTGGGGGCAGTAACGGCGACGATAGGGAAGCGCTGCGCCGCATACCAGGTGGTTAGGTTGGATCCCGGCGTGGCATCGCGCACCTTGTACCACTTTTCTCCCTCTAGGTCTTGGGTCTGGGCATACTCGGTGTACTGGAAAGGCATGTCCACGCCGCAGCGCACGGTGACCTTATCCTCAGAGTTAGCTGCCCATGCAGCGACACCGGAGGGCACAGGCTCGGCAATGTCTGCGCGCGGCTTATCCATGACCTTATCCGGCAGGGCGTCGATAAAGCTATGGCAGGCTTGTGAATCTGCTTCCTTGGATTCCACGGGGGAGACCGCCACGGGTGCTTTGGCGATGTTATTGAATACGTACTTTGCGCCGAAGAGGACCGCCAGAACCATCACTATGGACAACCCAAGTGAAATGAAGATCGCGGTGCGGTTAAATTGGGATGTCATAAGGGCTCATAGTATCGAAAGGACGCTGGTGAACTTAACTCAGACTCTCGCAGAGGTGGGAGAACGCAACGCCATTCGGGAAATTACCTCTGTGGCCTCGAGCAGGCTCAACGGAGATGACGCGGCGGTATTGCCTAGCGCACCACCGAATTCCCGCACCGTGGCAGCCACGGATTTGATGGTGGAGGGGCGTCATTTCCTGCGCGAGTGGTCTACCCCGCGCGAGATTGGTAAGAAAGCTATCTTGCGCAACTTCGCCGATGTTGAAGCCATGGGGGCGCGACCCGTTGCTGCCCTTTTAGCCATCGCCGCGCCAGGTGATACCCCAGTGTCCTTCGTGCGGGGCATCGCTGAGGGCATTGCGGAGCATAGCTCTTTCTATAATGCCGAGTTGGTGGGCGGTGACCTCACGAAGTCTGATCTTTTGGTCATCAACATTTCGGCCGTGGGTTTCCTCGGCGGCAGCCTTCCTGCCCTGACCTTGGACGGTGCGCGGGCAGGCCAGCACGTGGTAGCGCATGGCAAGATTGGCCACTCGGCCGCCGGCTTGGCCTTGTTAGAGCGCTTCGGCCGACAGCTCCCCGCTGGGTACGAGCACCTCCAGCCGCTTATTGACGCCCATTGCGCACCCTGGCTCAATCCCGGCCGCGGTGTCATTGCCCGCGCCGCTGGGGTTACCGCCATGACGGATAACTCCGACGGCTTGATCCAAGACTGCACCACGATGTCTGAACACTCTTGCGTGCATATGGATTTGGATCCGCAGGCTTTGCAGCCGGAAGATTTGCTGTGCCAGGCCGCAGACCTTGTGGACCGTGACCCGTGGGAATGGGTGCTAAGCGGCGGTGAAGACCACACATTAATAGGCACGACCGCGAAAGACACCCCCTCCGGATTCCGGAAAATTGGCACCGTAACTCGGGGCTGCGGGGTTACGGTGGGAGGAAAGACACCGAGCTATCAGAAAGGCTGGCGAAGCTTTTAAATATGCACCCCACCTATCACCCTTCATGGGAGCCGGTGCTGGCGCCGGTAATAGAAGAGCAATGGCCACGGATTTCTCACGCCCTTGAGGGCCAGGAATATCTGCCCCCAGCTGAGGATGTTTGTCGCGCGCTGCGCATGCCACTGGATGAGGTCCGTGTGCTCATCGTGGGCCAAGACCCGTATCCCACCCCAGGGCATGCCATGGGCATGGCCTTTTCTACTCGCCCCGGCGTGAAGCCCCCGCGTTCTTTGGTCAATATTTACCGTGAACTTCACGATGATGTGGGGATCAACGGCCGAGAGGACGGCGATTTGAGTGCTTGGGCTGACCAAGGCGTATTGCTACTTAACAGGGTGCTGACCGTAGCCCCAGGCCAAGCAGGCTCGCACCGTCGCATCGGATGGGAAGAAATCACCGAGGCTGCCATCCGCGCGCTCAACCGCAGCCCCATGGTGGCGATCCTCTGGGGCCGCGATGCGCAAGCGTGTGAGCGCTTTCTTCCCGACGTCCCGTGCATCAAGTCTCCACACCCCTCACCGCTTTCTGCCAGCCGTGGCTTTTTCGGTTCTAGGCCCTTTTCCCGGGCAAACGCCCTTTTGCGGGACCAAGGCGCGCAGGAAATAGACTGGCGCTTGTAAACTATTGCGCATGTCATATCCCAGCACGCTGGATTCCTGCGGTCTGCGCAATTGGGCTACCCGCGCCGTGGGGGAATTAGCCCATCGCCGCGAGGAAATTAACGCCCTCAATGTGTTTCCCGTACCGGATTCGGATACTGGTTCAAATATGGCGCACACCATGGAAGCAGCGGTTGCGGAGCTCGACAAAGGTGGCGATGTAGCTGATTCCCTCGCGTGTGGGGCGGTGCGTGGGGCACGCGGAAATTCGGGCATGGTGTTGTCTCAGGTTCTGCGCGGCGTAGCGGAGTCCACGGTGGACTCAGTTATTGACGGCTCCGTTTTTGCCCGTTCTTTGCAGCAGGCCGTGGAGTTGGTGGACCTAGCCATCGCCGAGCCAGTGGAAGGCACGGTTATTACGGTTTTGCGTGCAGCAGCGGAAGCCGCCGACGACTCCGCGGCGCGTCCTGGCGCGACCTTGCACGGCATCGTCAGCGGCGCAATCTCGGCCGCTCGGACTGCTCTAGAGCGCACCCCATCGCAATTGCCAGCCCTGCAGGAGGCTGGAGTAGTGGATGCTGGCGGAGCCGGCCTCGTGATTCTCTTAGAGTCCCTTCTCGCGGAGATTGAGGGCTCTACTGGGCATGCAGGTCTACCCGCCCCAGAGGAGGTCACCGTGCTGGAAGTGGTCTTTTTCTATGAAGGAGATATCGACGCGCTGCAGGCGGCAATTGCACCGATGGGAGATAGCTTGGTCATCGCTCGCGCTACCGAGGACAGCGCTAATGTGCATATCCACTCTCCGCAGGCGGGCGCCGTCATTGAAACCGCCTTTGCTAAAGGAAAGGTGACCAACTTGCACCTTGAGGTGCTGCCGGCTCCCACCGAACCCGCCGCCGAAGAACCAGTTGCTCGCCGAGTATACGCAGCCGCGCCGGCCGGGCCTATTACCGATCTTTTGGAATCTGCGGGCGTTACCGTTGTGCCACCGGAAAAACCCATTGCGGCCGAAGATGAGGACATTGTCCTAGTTACGGGGCTGAGTTCGCAGACTGGTGCCGGGCGAGTAGTGCCTGCACAGTCGCTAGTTGCTGCCTTGGCCGCTATCTCTGTCAATGAACCTAATAACCCAGATACGGGTGCTGTGGTCGCTGCTATGCGCGATGCAGCCAATTCCATGCGCGTAGCTCATCCCAGCCAGGAAACCCTTGCGTCAATCAGCGCCACCTGTCGCGATCTCTTGGCAGAAGGCGGGGAGCAGGTCACCATCTTAAGTGCCCTTGACGTAGATGAGGAGGATTTGGGCCAACAGCTACATGTGGATGTGGTGGCGCTTAACGTTCCGGATATTGCAACCGAAATCGGAGTGGAGTAGCAATGCTCGGCTGGCAGGACAACCGACCGTTGACGGAGGTTCTTGCGGCGAAAGACGCCGCGAAGATTACCAAGGCGTTGGGGTATGAGACCTGCGGTGAGCTTTTGGCTCACTATCCGCGAGACTATATTCGCCACAACAAGGACGTTGGCCTAGGAGACGCTGCGGAGGGCGATATCGTCACCGTTACTGGGACTATTACCGGCTTCAACCGGCATGACAGGGGCAAGACCACCATCATCAATGTGCAGCTCGATGACAGCATTATGGCGACTTTTTTCAATGCCAATTACGTCATGCGCATGCTGCATCGCGGACAGCGCGTCATGATGAGCGGCAAGCTCAAATTCTTCCGCAACCAACCGCAGCTGCAACAGCCAGACTTTGTGGAAATCGATGCGTTCGGCCGTCCCGATGGTGAAGTGGATGGCTACCGCCAGCCGGCGGCCGAATCTGGAAAGAAGAATCGGCCCAAGGCCACCGGCTCATTGCGGAACCTCTCACAGTTTGGGAGGCTCGACCAGCTCCTTTTGGAACGAGAATGGATCCCGGTGTACCCAGCCACGTCCAAGGTGACCTCCTGGTACATCATGGGGGCTATTCACTACGTCCTATCAAAGACCCCGCCCATCGAAGAGCCACTGGATTATCAAATGATAATCAGCCTGGATAAAGCGGTGCGGGAAATTCACGAGCCTGGTAAGGCAGGGCCTTATCGTGCTATCCAAAGGCTTAAATATAACGAGGCTTTGTCAATTGGCTTGGTGATGGCATTGCGCCAGCGCGATGCGGAAGCTCGAACCGCTCCGACCATGCCGGCAACCTTAGGCGGCTTCCGCGAAGAACTGCTAAGCCATTTGCCTTTCGAGCTCACCCAAGGGCAGCGGCGTGTTATCAGTGAGATTGAAGATGACCTAGCCCGCCCATTGCCCATGATGCGTTTGCTGCAAGGCGAGGTCGGCTCGGGCAAAACCATGGTGGCTACCTGCGCTATGCTGCAGGCTGTTGACGCAGGAACTCAAGCGGCGTTGCTAGCGCCTACTGAGGTGCTGGCTTCCCAGCACGCTGCCTCCATCGGAACCGCAGTTCCTGAAGGCGTCACGGTGGTACTTCTCACCGGCTCGATGCGCACTGCGGATAAACGGCAGGCATTGCTGGATATCGTTTCCGGAGATGCGGACATCATTATTGGAACCCATGCCATCATCCAAGACACAGTGGAGTTCTTCAACCTTGGACTAGTGGTAGTAGATGAGCAGCACCGGTTCGGCGTAGAGCAGCGCGATAGCCTGAGACTGAAGGCTAACGAGGGACTAAGTCCCCACGTACTGGTGATGACGGCTACGCCGATTCCTCGCACCATCGCGATGACCGTCTTCGGCGACCTTGCCGTATCGACCCTTACTGAGCTGCCTGGTGGCCGCAAACCTATTCAGTCAGCGGTGGTAGCTGAGTGGCGCCCTACCTGGGTATTACGCGCCCTCGAGCGGATTCGCGAGGAAGTGGCCCACGGCCACCAAGCCTATATCGTCTGCCCGCGCATTGAGGGAAAAGGCGGAGTGCTAGAGCTTGCGGAGCAGCTAGAAAACGGGCCGTTTAAGGGGCTGCGCATAGCAATCTTGCATGGAAAGATGCCTAATAAAGACGAGGTTATGACGTCATTTGCTAGGGGAGAAATCGATGTCTTGGTCTCTACCACGGTCATCGAGGTGGGTGTGGATGTTCCCAATGCCACGGTGATGCTCATCCGTGAGGCCGAGCATTTCGGCGTCTCCCAGTTGCACCAGCTGCGTGGGCGTGTGGGACGAGGCGGCAATGCCTCTATCTGTCTTCTGCACACTATGGCAGGCGATAACACTCCGTCCTTCCGCCGCATCAATCAGATTGCCCAAACCTCGTCCGGATTTGAGCTGGCCGAGCTCGACTTGCGTCAGCGCCAAGAGGGAGACATTTTGGGCACCATGCAGTCCGGAACACACCGTACGCTGCGGCTATTAAATCTGGCGGATGACCAAGACATTGTGGAACGCACCCATACGGATGCCCGCGCAATGGTGATGCGCAATCCCGAGTTGGCCGAGGAACTCACGCGCAACTTGAGTGAAAGCGAACAGGAATACTTGGAGAAGAACTAAGACAGGTTAACCTAGAAGCATGAACGTCCTTGCCCCCTTTGCAGGCATCTTCCGCTGCCAGGTGAATGGGGGAGGCACCGTTGGTATCGGCGTCGCGCCCGCGATCGTCGACGCCACGGAACTAGTTGCTTCCGTAGCGAGCCCAGGACTAAGCAAGGCATACCGCATTGTGGTCGCTGGCTTGAGGGACGTGGTAGCCGGAGACCTTTTGATGGAGATTGGAGAAAAATAAATGACGCGCATTATTGCCGGCGAGGCCCGCGGCCGCACCATTAAGGTGCCCACCGAAGGAACCCGGCCTACTGCAGACCGTGCCCGTGAAGGGCTTTTTTCATCCCTCGCGGCACGTTGGGGCTTTGCCGGTTCTTCGGTTCTTGACCTATTTGCTGGTTCCGGCGCACTAGGCCTTGAGGCAGCTAGCCGTGGAGCAGAAGAAATTGTACTAGTGGAATCTTCGGCGGATGCGGTGAAGATCATTCGGCATAACATGGGCGTCGTCAAGCACCCCGGCGTGCGCGTGCAAGAGATGAAGGTAGGCACCTACCTGGGAAGTGCCCCGCGGCGGCACTTCGATCTGGTGTTGGCGGACCCGCCCTATGCTTTTGATGAGGTAGATGAGCTCATCGCCGCTATTGAACCGGTGCTCTGCGATCACGCCATGGTAGTCATTGAGCGCCACGTTGATTCCGCGGCAACTGCGTGGCCTGCAGGTTTTGAGCCCACTGGTCAGAAACTGAAGAAGCGTACCTTTGGCATCGCGCGCATGGATATGGCGGTCTATACCCGCCCTGGCAGCGAGGAACCCGAAGACTAAACCCCTGAAGAAAAGGAAGCGACAAAAGCATGACTAAGGCCGTGTGCCCAGGATCATTCGACCCCGTGACCTTAGGTCACGTCGACATCATTAACCGCGCTAAGCAAATGTTTGATGAGGTCACCGTATTGGTAACCGGTAATCCTGACAAACCCTCCGGGCTCTTTAGCGTGGATGAGCGTATGGAACTAATTCGCCAGAGCGTGGATTCTTCCATCAAGGTGGACTACTGCTCTGGGCTTTTGGTGGACTACACCACTGAGCATGGGGTGGATGTTTTGGTGAAAGGGCTGCGCAGCTCCCTAGATTATGAATATGAGCTGCCTATGGCGCAGATGAATCGGCGCCTTTCCGGCATTGATACCGTCTTTTTGCTCACGGACGAAAAATACGGCTATATCAGTTCCTCACTGTGTAAGCAGGTGGCGAAGTTTGGCGGGGACGTGACCGGCATGTTTCCTGAAGCCGTAGGCCGTGCGGTAAAGGAGAAATACCGAAAGTGAGCCTAGCACTGGTCATTTTTCTCGTTGTGGTCGTAGGTTCGACCCTCCAGCGAGTATCTGGAATGGGCCTCGGTCTCATCGGCGGTCCTATTCTCATGCTGATTATGGGGCCGGTAGAAGGAATCTTGGTCATCAACGTTTTGGCCTGCATTAATGCGGTGCTGACCACTTATTCCGTGCGCGAGAATGTGAGCTGGAAGAAATTTGGACTCATAGCCCCAGTCATGGTGATTGGTTCCTTGGCCGCGGCGCTGCTCATTAGGCGCATGGATACAGCAGGTCTTATGGTCGTTGTGGGCCTTGCGCTTTTGGCCGCGCTGACGGTAGTGACCTTTGGCAAGAAGTTTGTCCCGCCAATGGAAGGCAAAGGCCCAGCTATTTCCGCGGGCATCCTCGGCGGCTTTACCAATACCTTGGCCGGTGTGGCAGGCCCAGTTATTACCGTCTACGCGCAAGCGGCAAAGTGGCCTCAGCAAGTGTACGCCGCTACGCTGCAACCCATTTTTGTCGTAGGCGGATTCTTTTCTGTCATCACAAAGACGCTTACGGGGGCGGCACACTTTGATGGTTTGCCCTGGGTAATGTGGCCCGCCGGAATTATGGGAATGTTCGTCGGGATTTGGGCCGGCACCCGCATCGCGCAGCGTGTGCCCCGGGAGAACGCCCGCGTGCTCTCGCTAAGCGTTGCCGGACTGGGCGCAGCGAGCGCATTGGTTCGCGGCCTGGTGAGCCTCGGTTAAACGCCGATACCATGGACAAGGCCCGTCGCCTCTGCAGAGACAGAAGCTGACAGGCCTTTGCACAGTCAATCATGTGCTATGGGCTTAGAGTAGATTGGCCAAAAAGTCCTTGGTACGTGGCTGTTGCGGATTATCCAGCACTTCAGCGGGGCTACCAGACTCGATGACCACGCCGCCGTCCATGAAGAAGACTTTATCTGCCACCTCGCGGGCAAAACCCATCTCGTGGGTGACTACGAGCATGGTCATGCCCTCGGCCGCGAGATCCTTCATTACGCGTAGTACTTCGCCGACAAGCTCGGGGTCAAGGGCTGACGTGGGTTCGTCGAAAAGCATGAGCTTAGGGTCCATCGCTACCGCACGAGCGATAGCAACGCGCTGCTGCTGGCCGCCGGAGAGCTGTACGGGGTAATTATTGGCCTTGGAGGCTAAGCCAACATCCTCGAGCAACTCCATCGCGCGGGCGCGGGCAGTTTCCTCTGGGATCTTCTTCACCTGCACCGGTGCCTCAATGATGTTTTCAATCACCGTTCGGTGGGGGAAGAGATTGAAGGATTGAAAGACCATGCCGATATCGGAGCGCTGCTCGGCGGCTTCCTTTTCGCTGATCTCATAGAGGGTCCCGTTTTTCTCGCGGTAGCCAATCAGCTCGCCGTCGACGTATAAGCGCCCGGCCGTTGCTTTATCCAAGTGGTTAACGCAGCGCAGGAAGGTAGACTTGCCGGACCCCGAAGGTCCTAATAGGCAGGCCACCTCGCCGGCTTGGACCTCGAGGTTAATGCCTTTGAGGACCTCAAGCTGCCCGAAGGACTTGTGGACGTTCTGGGCAGAAATCATGGGAGTAGCCATTATTTTTGAGCCTCCGAAATCACGGATACGTTGCGGGGAATGGTTCCTTCAGCATCTGCAAGAGCAGCAAGCTGGCGGCCGGTGAGTTCGCGGGTTGCACCGCGCTCAAAGCGGCGCTCCAAGAAGTACTGACCCACCATAAGTAGGGAAGTAACCACGAGGTACCAAGAAGCCGCGACCAATAGTAGCGGGATGGGCTGGAAAAGGGCGGCGGAAATATCCGTAGTACGGCCGAAGATTTCCTCTGTATAAGGAATGGCCACGACGAGGGAAGAGGTCTTGAGCAAGGAAATAAACTCATTGCCCGTAGGCGGAATGATAATGCGCATGGCCTGTGGAAGGACGGTGCGGCGCATGGTCATCCACCACGACATGCCGAGTGCCTTGGAGGCCTCCTTTTGGCCCTCTGGAACGGAAGTGATGCCCGAGCGCACAATCTCAGCCATATAGGCCGCTTCATTAAGTCCTAGGCCCATCACCGCAAGGAAGAAGGCGTTGGTGAGGATGGTTTGCAAAGACACCTCGGTAAAGCCTAGGTTGATGGACTGGTAGATGGCAGAGAGCAGACCCCAAAACACCAGCTGGACATAAATCGGCGTGCCACGGAATACCCAGAGGAAAATCCAGGAGACGGCGCGCAGCACCGGGTTAGGTGACATGCGCATGACCGCAAGCACGGCACCACCGATAACGCCGATGATCATCGACAAAATAGTGATGGCGATGGTGTGCAGGGAAGCGAGCGCGATGCGCTTATCAAAGAGGTACTGGAAATAGGTTCCCCAGCCAAAAGCCTCGTTGCGGGCGGAGGCAATGATGAACCACACTCCCAGCACGATGAGTAGACCAGCGAAGACCCAGCGCCATGGATGGCGCAGCGGGCGGGCCTCGATCTGCGCGGGTTCTTCTTTAGGCTTGGCCGTAGCCGGCGTCGCCGCATTCTCATTAACCATTGATCGGCCTTTCATTAATCATTGCCTGGTCTATTAATCCATCCTCGATGCCCCAGCGGGACAAAATTTCTGCATACTCGCCGGTTTCGATGAGGTGCTGCAGCGCTGCGGCCGATGCCTTGCCCAAATCGGAATCTTTAGGAACTGCGAAGCCATACGGCGAGGCTTGGAACATATCGCCTACCTGCTGCATTTTTCCCTCAGAGCGATTGACCGCCCACGCTGTGACCGGGGAGTCCGCAGACAGGGCATCCGCGCGCCCCATCAGGACGGCCAGCGCGGCGTTATCCCCGGTGTCATAAGACAAGACGGTGAGATCGCCATTACAAGCTTCTTGCTTAGGGCGAACATCATCGGTTTCGGAGACCGTTGTGCGCTGCACTGCGACTGTCAATCCGCAGGGGTTATCGGGGTCGACCTTCCTAGGCCCGTCCACGCGCTCGGCCCACTGGATACCGGCGTAGAGGTGGTCTACAAAGTCGAATTCATTCCGGCGGTCTGGGTTATCCGTAAAACCGGAGACACCCATATCGATCTGGCCCGATTGCACGGCCGGCAAGATCATGGAGAAGTCCTGCTCCAAGGGCTGGAAGTCGAGGCCCAAGACACCTGCTACAGCGCGGGCTAGGTCAAGCTCGACGCCTTGGAGGGCTCCGTGGGAATCCTTAAGCTGAAATGGCGCGTAGGGCGGGTTAGTGCCAGCGGTGAGGACGCCATCATTGTCGTCATACATGGCGGCAATCTCCGGTACTACAGAGGTGTGGGGTTCTTCCCAGCCCTCTGGAGTGGAATCTTCCTCGTTGGTGACGCAAGCGCTTAAACCCAAAGTTGGGATAAGGACCGCGGCAATTGTAGCGCGGCGAGAAAACGTGCGCGGCATTATTTCTGCGCCGTCCTTTCATCTATGGCGCGTGCTTTCTTCAGGTCAATGAAAATGAACGCGGAAACGATAAGAGCGCCGATGATGAACATGCCGATGATAATGCCGCTGGAGGCATCCTGGTCAGCTCCCCACGGCCACAGTGCACGCAAAGAACCGAGCATGAAACCTGCCATGGCCATCAGCGTAGGGGCTCGGTGATGATCCAGTAAGAAGTTCAAGACCTTGATAAACGCGGCGAGGCCGCACAAGGCACCCAGCGCAAAGACGGCTATGGTGCCAAGATCTCGATCCGATACAGCGCCGATGATGGGTTGGTAGAGCCCCATGGTCAACAAGATGAGCGAGCCGGAAATGCCCGGCAGGATGAGTGCGCACACAGCAATGGCGGCGGCAAAGAAGACCACGATAAGGCTGGGGTTCTCATGCGGCTCGGAAGTAAAGCCGGTGATAAAGAAGATGGCAATAGTGGCGATCACAAACGCAATGATGGAAGAAGGGCGCAACCGCTCCTGCTTGGACAGCATAGACAGTGGTACGAAAATAGACACGGCAACCATGCCCAAAAATAGTGCCCCGGACGCGGATACGTGATTTTCCACGAAGTTAGATAGCACGGTGGACATTGCGAAGACTGCGATAAACATGCCGACTGCTACGGAGACAAGGAAGCTCCACTCGACTCTCTTGAAGCGACCAGAGATGAGGTCATTGGCATTGTGGACTGCGCGTTCATAAATACCCACGATGAGCGCCACGGTGCCACCGGAGATTCCGGGCACAAGTTCGGCCATGCCGATGAGGGCACCGCGGATAGCGTTCAAAATGTATTGCATAAATTTAAAATCTACCTGGGAGAGGGCTGGAGTGGCGGGCGACTGGCCTAGGCGGGCGGGGAGAAAGTGCTTCCCGGTGGTGGCCATGTGGACCGCTGTTAATAGTGATGCATATCTTTCATTGAAAGGCGATTGGTTATCCGTCACGGAAAGGGACGTGATTTCTCTAACCGTAGAGGTGAAACAATCATTGAGGCGAATCCTCGTTCATGAATATTCTGTCAGAATAATACACTTCAGTGCAACTATGCAGTTTGGGGCATGGTAGGCGCGGCCTCCTGCAGTCAGGGCTGTTCTATATGGAAGAAACTATAAGTTTCCCATTATTCAGTCTGGTGTTTACGTAGGCGTCAACTAACTGAAAGATTGACTGCCTACTATTTCCTGCGTATTCCCGTCTTTCTCCCGTGCAAACATTCCTTTTCAGTGACCAAGGACTCTCTATGAAGAATCGTTTTGTCCTGCCCGCGGTGACTGTCACCGCGGTGGTGGGAAACCTCATTTTTGTGCCGGCAGCAAGTGCTGCGGAGGGGGCGCCCGAGGGGGCGTCGCCAAGCGAAGGCTCTCGTTTTAGCATCGGTGTACTGCCGGACACCCAGTTCTATTCGCGCTATTCCACCCCAGAGACCGGCAACCTGGCCCAAGCTCGCTACGGCAGCGAACCCTACTTGGCGCAAACCCAATGGTTAGTGGACCATCAAGACGAGTTGAACATGGACTTCGTCACTCACCTGGGTGATGTTGTAGACCAGTGGAACGTGGAGGGCGAATGGCAGGTAGCTGATAAGGCCATGCAGGTCCTCGACGATTCGGATCTGAACTACTCCATCCTGCCCGGCAATCACGACATGGACGTGGAGGGTGCGTCGGCTCACCCTTATGACCAGTGGTTTAGTGCCGATCGTGCCAAGGCCGCTAATCCGGAGACCTTTCAAGAGCGCTACACTGCGGTCAATAATGATTCCGAGGCACATATCTTTGAAGCTGAAGGCCAGAAATATCTCAATCTAGCCCTGGGCTGGCGCGCTGATGAGAAGGCTATTTCCTGGGCGCAAGGCATCATTGATAAGCATCCAGACCTTCCGGTCATTGTGACCACTCATGAGGCGCTCAATATCGATGGTGAAGGAAACGTCTTCTATTCCGATGACTATGGCAAGGGATTGTGGGATAAGTTCATCAAGAGCAATGATCAGATCTTTCTCGTGATGGGCGGCCACCACCACGGTGCCGGATACCGCGTGGACAAGAACGATGCCGGACATGACGTCGTTTCCATCTTGCAGGACTATCAGATGGCCTACCAGGGTGGCAATGGCTTATTGGGCGTGCTCGAGTTTGACCTTACGGGCAAGCAGCTGGAGATGACCGCGCTTTCGCCGTGGGTGGCGCAAAAGCCGCATGAGGAGCTCACGCAGTTCGATAAGCTCACCTTGGATGATAAGGGCGATAGCTATAGCATTCCGTTCGATTTTGAACAGCGTTTTTCCTCCTTCGCCCCGGAATTCACCGTGGGCGAGGGCCACCAGCCGGACCTAGCGCAGCGCGCCCGCGACATCGCCGCTGAGGGCTATAGGCCATACACCATTGCGGAGGACGAGCTTCCTAAGGGCGCGGACGATTTTGCCAAAAACGACCACACGGTATTCCACTGGCGCCCGGGCGAAGCGCGAGACAAGGATGGGCATGCGCTTGTCGATGGCGCCCCTGCCGGCCGTGGCACCACCATCCCCGACATTGCCAGCGATTCTGGCAGCGACCTGCATCGCGCTGGCGCCATGCTCGGAGACAGGGTGACCTATAGCACCGACCATCACCCGTTGTCCTCTGATGCCGGCTCCCTCTTCTGGTCTGACCCTGCCGGCAAAGTTGGCAATGCCGAGTTCCGTACCGATAAGGGCGCGGCTGCCAATAGCGTCGATACCACCAAGGGATATACCTTCGAATCCTTTGTCAAGATTCCGGAGGATTTCAACGGCGCACAGCATGGTTGGGGAAGTGCGCTCAGCCGTGACTCTGCCATCAATAAACTGGTAGACGGCTCCGAGGACACGGACCCAACCGTCATGTTCGGCATCTCCAACCTTCGTGAGCTGCGCTGGTGGGCGGAGCCGAAGCAGGGAAGCGGCACTACCGTGTGGTCCCACGAGGTTCCCAAAGACGAGTGGATGCATATCGCCGTGGTCAATGATCCCGAACGCGATAGCGTCGAAATGTTCATCAACGGCGCGCCCATCCTGCGCAATGCCGTAGGCGCCGAGGGACTCCTCCCGCGCGACCTGCAGTGGGTCATGGGTGGTGGCTTTGACAACCAGCGCCCACAAGACCCGTGGTATGGCTGGATCGGCGAGACCCGCCTGACGCAGGGCGTCCTGGGCAAGGACCAGTGGCTTACCGCCCGTGCACACAACGATGGCAAGCCGGCCGATACCGCGCAACCTGCCACGGATGGCTCCGCGTTGAGCTCTAGTACGAGTTCGAAGCCTGCCATCTTAGGAGCAATCCTTGGTATTGCCGGGGTGGCTGGCCTCATTGGACTAGCACTGCCGCAGCTGAAGGCTTCCATCCCGCAGATTAACGCGCTCCTGCGCAAGTACCACCTGCCGACTCTGCCCGAGTTGGGCTAAAGCACTGGGTAGAGGGATTTTGCAGTATCAGGCTTTAAAGCTTTAGCTGCACCAAAGCGCTTAGGTTCTTCGCCATAAGGGGAGAGAACCTAAGCGCGTTTTGGTTTTAATCTTCGCCCTGCTTGGAGAGATAATCCACCTTCCACCAAAACTAAGCGGAGGCTGCACCCAACACGACGGGTATCCAGGCTAGGGAAGGGGATTGCACGGCCATCATTGCCAACAATGTAATGAGCGTCAATGCAGTGAAAACTATCGCTTTAATTCTTTCCACTCGCAATCGGTTCATGAAATCTCCTCAATGTGGAAGGTATGCCAAATTTACACAGCCCAAAATAGGAGACTCTTGTCAGAGTGTCAATGATAGTTTACGGTATGTAACGTGAAATGTGCTTAAATTTTGGAATCGATGTCCTAGATTGTTTCGCTGGCGGCTGAAAGGCGCCTCGAGCACAAGGCGGCGAGATGTGAGGTTTGGGAAATGTCTAGTGATCAAACACAGAAGTCTGGGGACAACCTAGGGGATAAGGTCGAAGGAATGTTCCTGGCGGTTGTTGCGTTCGTTCTCATGCTTTCCGTACTTGGCTTAGTTCTGTGCATAGTTCGGTTCGACGATTATGTCGACGCTTTTGTCGTTATTCACCGCAGTTCATTCGACGGAATCGAGGATGCACGCGTGAGGCGGTGGATAATGGGTGTACTTCTACTTATTCGCTCCCTAGCAGCCCTTTCGTGGGTTACATCCTTTTTCCACCTTAAAAAGACGTTAGCTAAGGCGACTAGAAAGAGATTTCTGTTAATGGGGGTGTACTCCATCGCCTCTGCCTGCGGCTTTGGCTATCTCGCGTTGAGGGCGGAGCTGGCGAGCTTGGAAGCCATACGGGTCACACAGGCTAGTATTTGCGGCTTTTTGACGGCCTATCTATGCTTCCAGAGCTTGAAATCCTGGCAAGCTTCTACCCGTTCAACTACACGTCGGTAGGAGGGGCGAACATGAAAAAGACCCCGCATTCCGATTTACCGTACATGCGAGGTCTTTTCTATCTGTGCCCCTGGTGAGACTCGAACTCACACTGGACGGGTTTTGAATCCGTTGCCTCTGCCAATTGGGCTACAGGGGCGCACAGTGCCAAGGCTTGCTGCCTTTGACTGTGAAAATAGTAGCGCAGGGACTAGGGGAATTCCTAATTGGGTAGGGGAAGCGGGGGAATGCCCACGTCATCCAATAAATGTGCACCGGGGTGTTCGTATGTCGGCTCGCTTCTCTAGGATGGGGCAGGTGACTACTAAACAGCCTCGAATTCTGCTCATTGACGGCCACTCTATGGCCTTTCGTGCCTTCTACGCCCTGCCGGTGGATAACTTTTCTACCTCGGGCGGCCAGCACACCAATGCCGTATATGGCTTTTTATCGATGCTTTCCAATATCGTGGCGGAGGAGAAGCCCGATGCCATCGCGGTGGCATTCGATGTAGGGCGAAAGACCTTCCGCACCGAAATGTTCCCGGACTACAAGGCGCAGCGTGAAGCCGCGCCGGAGGAATTTAAGGGCCAAGTTGACATCATCCGCGAGGTGCTCGAGGTGCTGGGGATTACCACCCTCTCCCGCGAGAACTTCGAGGCCGACGACATCCTCGCCACGCTGGCGACCGAGGCGCAGGCTTATGAGACCCTCATCGTCACCGGTGACCGCGATTACCTGCAATTGGTAAACGATTCCACGACGGTGCTTTATCCCATGAAGGGCGTATCCACTCTCCACCGCTTTACGCCCGCCGCGGTGGAAGAGAAGTATGGTCTCACACCTGCGCAGTACCCAGATTTTGCTGCATTGCGCGGTGATCCGTCCGATAATTTGCCGGGCATTCCCAAGGTGGGCGAGAAGACGGCGACTAAGTGGATTGTTAAATACGGGGACTTGGCATCACTGGTTGAGCACGCCGAAGAAATCAAGGGCGTGGTGGGCAATAATTTCCGCGAGCGCATCGATCAGGTGCAGATGAATCGCAAGCTCACCCAAATGATCACGGATATGGACCTAGAGGTTGGCCCTGACGATCTGGCTTTCCAGGAGGCGAAGGTTGCGGACGTTGCCGCTAAGTTCGATGACCTCGAGTTTGGCACCAACCTGCGCGATCGCGTACTGGCCGCCATTCCCAATGACGGCGCTGAGGCAGCGGAGCAGACCGAGGAAATCCAAGAGTTAGAGACAGTCATCGACGATGAGCCATTGTCCCAGTGGCTGCCAGGCCGAGAGCATGTTGCGGTCTATGTCCAAGGCGAGGGAAACCCAGGACAGGGCGATACTTCTGCCATTGCCTTCGTAGACCAGGAACGCCACGGGCTGCAAGTGGAGTTGGGCGACCTTTCTGCCGCGGACGATAAGGCCCTAGCGCAGTGGCTGGCCTCCGATGCGCCGAAGTATTTCCACGAGGCGAAGGCCGCCTTCCATATGCTTGCCGGTCGGGGTATTGAGCTAGCCGGCATTGCCCACGACACGGCCATTGCCGCCTACCTGCTGCGGCCCGGTCAACGCACTTACGCGCTTGCCGACGTCTACCAACGCCACCTCCAAAAGACCCTCGGCGCCGCCACGGAGCAGCTTTCCCTGTTGGATGATTCCACCTTGGTGGACCAAGCCGCAGCCATTATGGAATTGGCGGAAAGGCTCACTGCAGAGCTCCAAGAGATTGATTCTTTCGAACTTTATACCGACTTGGAGCTGCCCCTGGTGACCATTTTGGCGCGCATGGAAGCTACCGGCATTGCTGTTGACGTAGACATTCTCGAAACACAAAAGGATGCCTTCGTAGAGCAGGTCGCCGAACAAGAGCGTGCCGCCCGCGAGCTTGCCGGTGACGATAAGCTCAACCTCAACTCACCCAAGCAGCTACAAACCGTACTCTTTGAGACTTTTGATCTGCCCAAGACCAAGAAGACAAAGACCGGCTATTCTACCGCGGCTAAGGAGATTGAACAGCTCGCGGTTAAGAATCCCCACCCATTCTTAGACCACCTTTTGGCTCACCGTGAGTACCAAAAGATGAAAACCACCCTCGAAGGTCTAATCAAGACCGTGCAGCCGGACGGTCGCATCCACACCACGTTTAATCAGACAGTGACGTCGACTGGCCGCTTGTCCTCGACGGAGCCAAATCTGCAGAATATTCCGGTGCGGACCGAGGCTGGGCGACAGATTCGCTCCGCGTTTGTCGTAGGCGAGGGCTACGAAGAACTCATGACCGCCGACTATTCGCAGATTGAGATGCGTGTGATGGCGCACCTTTCGGAAGATCCCGGGCTTATCGAGGCCTATAAGGACGGCGAAGACCTGCACAACTACGTCGGCTCCCGAGTCTTCGACGTCCCCGTCGACCAAGTCACGCCGGAGCTGCGCCGCCGCGTCAAGGCAATGTCTTATGGTTTGGTCTATGGCCTGTCCGCATTCGGCCTATCCCAGCAATTGGGCATCCCGGCTGGGGAAGCGAAGTCCATCATGGAAAGCTATTTCGAGCGTTTTGGCGGGGTAAAGAAATACCTCGATGAAGTTGTGGTCCAGGCACGTAAGGATGGGTATACAGCCACCCTCTTCGGCCGCCGCCGCTACTTGCCAGAGCTCAACTCTGATAACCGCTTAGCCCGCGAGAATGCAGAGCGAGCCGCATTAAATGCACCGATTCAAGGTACCGCGGCAGACATTATCAAGGTGGCAATGATTCGCGTGGACCGCGCATTGCAGGGCATGAAGTCCCGCGTGCTGCTACAGGTCCACGATGAATTGGTAGTTGAGGTCGCCCGTGGCGAGGCTGACCAGATCCGTGACATTCTCGAGCGGGAGATGGACTCTGCTATCGAGCTCAACGTGCCGCTGGAGGTCTCCGCTGGTGCCGGCAAGGATTGGGATGCCGCAGCCCACTAGCGCGGCTTCTTTCTCTCGCCGAGAAAAGGCGCGCCTTAGGCTCGCCTCGCAAGGCTTAACCGTTCAGCGGTGGCAGAGCGCGGAAGAGGTGGCCCGCGCTTTCGGCGTTATGCAAGGCCAAGACCTGCACTCTGTGCGCCGATCGATGGCCTTGCGGGCGCAAGACCACTCGGATGCCGGAAATATTGTGCGTGGATATCCCATGCGTCATACGCTTTTTGCGGCTTCTATCAAGGACATAGGCTGGATAACTGAACTCTGTGCTAAACGGCGCAAGGGCGACGCAGAGTTAGTGGCAAAGGTAAACAAGCTCATTGATCGTCCGCTTTCGCGTGCCGAGCTTAAGGAGCGGGCTGCCACAACGTTGCCCGAGGTGCCCTTCTGGCATGTTGTGCGTGTAGCAATGGAAAGCGGACACGCCGTCTACTCCGGGGTCGAACAACTCATCACACCGGTTGAGTTGCCAGGATTAGACGAGGCTTTTAATGGAGACAAGGTCGCAGCTACCGCTGATCTAATGGTCCGGTATTTCCGCACTCACGGCCCAGCTACGCTGCGGGACTTTGCTTGGTGGACAAAGCTGCCGCAAAGACTAATTAGGCCAGCAGCTGACAACCTTCCGCCGGACATTGTGCGGTGTGGAGAAGAATCCCCGGACTTTGTCTCGAAAGAGGTAATTGATATGGCCGAAGCACGAAAGAAGCGCTCGGTGCTCTTATTGGGAGCCTTCGACGAGTATATCCTGGGATACCGAGAGCGGTTATTTGCAATGACTTCAGAAGTTCACGAGATACTTGCCCCTGGAAACCGCGGTGTCTTCCGCCGCCCCATTGTGGTGGACGGCCAAGTTCGTGGGACGTGGAATAAACAAACTGTCGAGGATTTGGGTATCCCCGGCTACGCAGAGCGCAAAGTTCAGAAGTTGTGGCGGACTGCGCAATAAGTTTTTTTAGGTAGCCTTTTCTGTGCGGAAAAAGTTATGCGTGCATATGGCGAAACTAAGAAGGGAATACTGCGCAGTGACTCTGGAAGAGAAAGTAAATAGATGGAATCTCCGCTTTTTTGAAAGTCTGTGGGCCATGCAAGTGAATTTCCTTGCAGCCGATATTAATGAACTCGGGCTCGACAAATTCCTTGAAGAGCATAAGGCCTATGGAATTTCGTACGTGGTTTTTGCCGGGTCTTACTTTTCGATGGCCATGATCATGGCGCGCGTGGCGCCAAACCCTAAGGTCAGGCGATTGACGGCCGTTGGGGTGATGGTCGTATCCACGGCGCTTGCGTTCCTCTTTCCATCCGAGTGGATGTTTGCTGCGTTGGTTATTTTCGCACTTGCTTATTACCTCTGGCCACGAAAAGAAGGCGTGTCTATCTGAGGTCGGCGCTCCACTAGGCAATTGGCGAGCATGTCGAAAGGGGTTTGACCAAAAGCGAGCATGCTTATGCTGAGAATTGCTAAAAGTAGCGGCATTACTCCGGGCCAGCCTGTCAACGTAAGCAGTGTCAGCAATAGCCAGGAGTTTCGCAGGCAAGCGGTGAAAAATCCTGGGTGGGTGGCAATGATTTCTAGCTGGAGGGACCACTTACCTAGCGAGGTGGATTTCGTGGCTTCCACCCATACTCGATAGACGTAAAAGACCACGGCGGCGGCAATGGCATTATAGAGTTCTAAGGTCTCTCCAGTAAGCGGATGGTCGGCTGCCGCATTCACTACCCACCGCACCACCATGACGATGGCAGCGGCTAGGAAACTGTCAATCCACCAGGCAATGCCACGTCGTATCAATAAGCCAATCCGGTCCAAAACCATGCTCATAGGTTAGCGGGAATTGCGGCAGACGAAAATAATCGTGCCGGGAAAGATTTCGCCGCGCTCCGGAGACCATTGGCCCCAGGTGATCCTAAGGTCTTGCGGCCACTCGGGTTCAATGATGTCCTCGATAAGGAACGGGCCTTTGCCCTGCAAGGCCTGGAACCAGTCGGCGATGGTGCGATGGAACTCAGCATACGTGAGGTTGCCATCGCGGTCTTGCTCCAGATAGGCGCGGTCGAAGTAGCTAATATCAGCCGTTAAATCGGTAGGATCATCGGGGAAGATCCAGCGCATGGGATGGGTGACTGAGAGGACAAAACGACCGCCTGGTTTAAGGACCCGGGAGACCTCCTGTAGAGCTAGGTCGAGATTAGCGAGGAAGGGAAAAGCGCCGAACGCAGAGAAAGCAGCGTCGAAGGATTCTGTGGCATAGGGGAGCGACAGCGCATCGGCTTGCGTCAAAGGAAGTGCACCAGCAGCGTGGTTGAGCATGCCGCGAGAGATATCGAAGCCAGTGGCAAAGCGGGAACGCGTTTGGAGCCACTCGGTGCACGGTGCGGACCCGCAGCCAATTTCCAGGACGGAAGAATCCGAGAGGTCGCCAAGCAGGTGCACTTGGTCCTCATGGAGCATCTCTGGGCACCAATAGAAGGAAGAAAGATAGTCGGGGTGCTCGGCATGGTAGGTAGCGGCGTCGCCATCCCAGTAGGCCTGATTTGCTTGTGATGGGGAAATCACAGTGGGGGAAGAACTCCTTGGAGAAAAAGTTGCGTCTTGTATTTGCCCTTTAAGCTGGACAGATGTAGGGTTGAACGGGCGTGTCTATGCCACGGGTTGTTCTAAGCCGTTGTAGGAAGGCTTTAAGCAATCACGAGGCGGGATCGAATACTTTTCTTTTGCTGCTTTGGGCAGCTTAGCAAGCTTTTTTCGAGAGACGCGCAGTTGTCCAATTTCGATTTCCTACATTTATTCGGAGCATTTCTTAATATGCCATCTTCTAACACCCCGCAGGTTGCGATCAACGATATCGGAACCGCAGAGGACTTCCTCGCAGCTGTAGATGCCACCATCAAGTACTTCAACGATGGTGACATTGTCGAGGGTACCGTCGTCAAGGTTGACCACGACGAGGTACTGCTGGACATTGGATACAAGACCGAAGGCGTTATCCCTTCTCGCGAGCTGTCCATCAAGCACGACGTCAACCCAGATGAGGTTGTCGAGGTCGGCGATGAGGTTGACGCACTTGTTCTCACCAAGGAGGACAAGGAAGGTCGCTTGATCCTGTCCAAGAAGCGTGCGCAGTACGAGCGCGCTTGGGGCGCCATCGAGGAGCTGCAGGCCAAGGAAGAGCCTGTCACCGGTACCGTTATCGAGGTTGTCAAGGGCGGCCTCATTCTGGACATCGGCCTGCGTGGCTTCCTGCCTGCATCTCTGGTTGAGATGCGTCGCGTCCGCGACCTGGAGCCGTACATCGGCCAGGAGCTGGAAGCAAAGATCATCGAGCTGGACAAGCAGCGCAACAACGTTGTCCTGTCCCGCCGTGCATACCTGGAGCAGACCCAGTCCGAGGTTCGTTCCGAGTTCCTGCACCAGCTGCAGAAGGGTCAGGTCCGCAAGGGCGTTGTTTCTTCCATCGTCAACTTCGGTGCCTTCGTCGATCTCGGCGGAGTCGACGGCCTGGTTCACGTTTCCGAGTTGTCCTGGAAGCACATCGATCACCCATCTGAGGTTGTCACCGTTGGTGACGAGGTAACCGTTGAGGTTCTCGACGTTGATCTGGATCGTGAGCGCGTTTCCCTGTCCCTGAAGGCTACCCAGGAAGATCCGTGGCGCGTATTCGCCCGCACCCACGCTGTGGGCCAGATCGTTCCGGGCAAGGTCACCAAGCTCGTTCCATTCGGCGCCTTTGTTCGCGTCGAGGAGGGCATCGAGGGTCTGGTTCACATTTCCGAGCTGGCTCAGCGCCACGTTGAGGTTCCGGACCAGGTTGTCACCGTTGGCCAGGAAGTCATGGTCAAGGTCATCGACATCGACCTCGAGCGTCGTCGTATCTCCCTGTCTGTTAAGCAGGCAGACGAGGACTACACCGAAGAGTTCGATCCGTCCAAGTACGGCATGGCTGACTCCTATGATGAGCAGGGCAACTATGTCTTCCCTGAGGGCTTCGACCCTGAGACCAACGAGTGGAAGGAAGGCTTCGACGAGCAGCGTCAGGCTTGGGAGGCACGTTACGCAGAGTCCGAGCGTCGCTTCAACCTGCACACTGCTCAGATCGAGCGCAACCGCGCCGCAGCCGCTGAGGCTGCTGAGTCTGCAGAGTCCTCCAACTACTCCTCTGATTCCTCTGATGCAGCTCCGGCATCCGAGACTCAGGCAGAGGTTGGCGGCTCCCTGGCTTCCGACGAGCAGCTCGCCGCACTGCGCGACAAACTCGCTGGCAACTAAAGCTTCCGCTTAGTTCCCTGCTGAGTTTAGAGCTCAGCTTCAAGGCCGCGTTCACTTCGTCATATAGACGGGGTGGGCGCGGCTTTTGTGATCTTTGAGACAGGCCCTGCAAACGTTTGCTGAGCCATTTGAGGTTTTTAAGTGGCTGACCAGCGCAGTTAAGAAGGGGGAGGCAAAAATCTCCTGGCAAGCCCACAAAACGGGCTTTTGTTCATGTGGGAATCCTCTTATACTCAACTATGACGTTATAGCCAGTGCTGCACTGGTTATAAGTGGTATTTGAACTGAGGAGTAAGAAGTGGCATCTACCAAGGACACTTCCGCCCACATCGTTGAAAGTATCGGCGGCGCTGACAATATTACGTCGCTGACGCACTGTGCGACGCGCTTGCGTTTCCAACTTGCTGATGCGGGGAAAGTTGATAAAGAAAAGCTCGACAGCGACCCAGCGGTGCTAGGCACCGTGCCACAAGGCGCCCACGGCTACCAAGTAGTCATGGGTGGCGGCGTTGCTGACTACTACAACGAAATCATCAAGCAGCCCGGTGTACACGCTTCCGGTGAGAAAACGGCGTCCTCCAAGAAGGAGTACGACGGCGTTCGTGGCAAGTACGACTGGGTAGATTACTGCTTCGAGTTTCTTTCTGATACCTTCCGCCCAGTTCTCTGGGCACTGTTGGGCGCCTCGCTCATCATCATGCTGCTGATCTTGGCGGACACCTTTGGTATTCAGGACTTCCGCGCGCCGCTGGATGAGCAGCCGGAAGGCTTCCGTTTGGCTCACGCCATGTTCCAGTCGGTCTTTTACTTCCTCCCGGTAATGGTGGGTGCGACCGCGGCTCAGAAGCTGGGTGCAAACATGTGGGTCTCCGCCGCTATCCCAGCGGCACTTCTTACCCCGGAATTTTTGTCCCTGGGCGAAGCAGGAGATACCGCTAATGTCTTTGGCCTGCCGTTGGTTATTAACTCCTATGGCTCCCAGGTATTTCCCCCGATTCTGGCTGCAATCGGCCTGTACTGGGTGGAAAAGGGACTGAAGAAGATTATCCCAAGTGCGGTACAAATGGTTTTCGTACCATTTTTCTCCCTGCTAATTATGATTCCGGCAACGGCCTTCCTCCTTGGCCCGTTCGGCATTGGCGTGGGCAACGGCATTTCCTGGGTCCTTTATCAAATCAATGATTTCTCTCCATTCATCTTGGCTATAGTTGTTCCGCTGCTTTACCCGTTCCTCGTTCCCATGGGCTTGCACTGGCCGCTGAACGTCATCATGATCCAGAACATCGCCACCTACGGCTACGACTTCATTCAAGGACCGATGGGCGCATGGAACTTCGCCTGTTTCGGCGTCGTCGGCGCGGTCATGGTCATCTCCTTCAAGGAGAAGAACAATGCTATGCGCCAGGTTTCCATCGGTGCGTTTGCAGCGGGCATCCTAGGTGGCGTGTCGGAACCTTCCCTGTACGGCATCTTGTTGCGCTTCCGCCGCAGCTACTATCGGTTGCTGCCAGGTTGTGCCTTGGGTGGCGCAATCATCGGTCTTTTCGACGTCCGTGCAGAAGCCTTCGTCTTTACCTCGGCGTTGACCACCAGTGCCATGACCCCGCATTTGGGCTATGTCCTTGGTATTACGACTGCATTCCTTACTTCTTTCTTGCTCACCTTGTTCTTCGGCTACCGCACGGCAGAAGAAAAGCAAGCTGACTTGGAGCGCATTGCGCGCGAACAAGGCGAGACTGTTGACGATGCAGCTGCTCGCGCAGAGATGAAGTTCCTTAAGGGCAATGGTACAGACTCCGCGATCGAGGGCGGCGCCGTTCCCGCCAGCTCCGCAGGCGCTGCTGCTGCCGGCGTGGCCACTAAGCAGGCTGGGAAAGATGCTATTGCGCTGGAATCTCCCCTCGAGGGCGAGTCGGTCGCTCTATCGGAAGTTCCGGATCCCATTTTCGCCGCGGCAAAGCTGGGCCCGGGTATGGCGGTCCAGCCGGCGGGCAATGCGGTCTTTGCGCCTGCCGACGGCAAGGTGCTCACCGTTCAAAAGTCTGGCCATGCGGTAGGACTGAGCTTGGACAACGGCGTACAGCTACTCATTCACGTAGGTCTCGACACCGTGGAGCTGGGAGGCGAAGGTTTTGAAGTCCATGTGGAAAAGAAGCAACGCGTTTCCGCAGGCGATAAATTGATTTCCTTTGACCCGGAATTTATCCGCTCCAAAGGCTATAACCTGATTACCCCTGTGGTAGTTACTAACGCCACCAAGTTTGGAACTGTCACCGGCGAGCCTGGCCAGGTTTCCTCGAGCGATGTGTTGCTGCACATTTCTCCAAAGGCGGAGGACGCAGAGTAAAAGAGACGCTTTCTCCTGAATTGCAATGAAGAGCCCCACCATCGCGTATGGTGGGGCTCCTTTTCGCGTAGGGTGGCGACCATGAAACTCATTGGCCTTACAGGTGGCATTGGCAGCGGTAAGTCAACAGTTGCATCCTTGTGCCGTGAACGCGGGTGGCGAGTGGTCGACGCCGATGGCATTGCACGCGACGTTGTGAAGCCTGGGAAGCCTGCTTTATCCGAGTTGGCCGCAGCTTTCGGAGAGGAAATCCTGCTGTCGGATGGCAGCCTTAACCGCAAGGAATTGGCACGCCGGGTCTTTGCGGACAAAGAGCACACTGAGTTGCTGAACTCTATTACCCATCCACGCATCCAAGAGGAGACACAGCGGCAATTTGAGACGGCGCGTGGAGATGGCTGTGACTTCGCCGTTTATGATATGCCGCTGTTGGTGGATAATGGCCTGGACAAAGACATGGACTACGTCATTGTGGTCGATGTGGATCCTGAAGAGCGCGTTCGTCGGCTGGTGGCTTTTCGAGGGATAGAAGAGGAAGATGCGCGCCGTCGCATTGCGGCACAGGTACCGGATGAGGTGCGGCTTGCCGCGGCCACGCACGTCATTGATAATAACGGCACGCTTGACCAGCTACGTGTGCGAACGACTGAGGTCCTGGACCGCATTGAAGCGGAGTCGCCGAAGGTTTAACCATTGGGTAGCTAAAGTTTACGCCATTTCGAAGTCTTGTTAACCTGGGCAGCTTAAGCTACCCGCCGTGGGAACGTGGGATACTGGGCCTTTTGATAATCACGCGGCGCGAGAACTACTCGCAAGCTTGCGGGATGGTTCCTTCGATCTCAAAAGCTTTCAGCAATCATGTTCCACAGAGCCTATCGACTCGGATGACGCAGAAACTATGATTGCACTCGGCGCCTTGTTGAAATTAAAGGCTGATGCACTGCCGGAAGGCATCGAGCGCGAGGATCTCGCGCCCCTGTACACGCCGCAGTCAAAGGCTTGGCTGCGCCGCCGCATCAATAGTGCGATGCGGCCCGAGACGTCTTCCGTTTATGCGCTGTGGGAGACCACTGGCGAGTTGGAAGAATGGCTTCGCACCGCGCAGAACTCCTTGCCCTGAACGTAGCTAGGCGCGCCACCTAAACAGTAGAGTAGTGGGTATGGCTTTTGCTGCTGAACATCCCCTTATTCCAAATTCCGAGCACCGCGTTGTCAGCGAGGTCGAGCGCACCCCGGGCGAGTTTCAGGTCGTTTCTGAATATGAACCGGCTGGTGACCAGCCCTCCGCCATCGCAGAGCTCAATGACAGACTCAACCGTGATGAGCGCGATGTTGTGCTGATGGGTGCTACCGGTACCGGTAAATCTGCCACCGCCGCGTGGCTCATCGAAAAGCAGCAGCGGCCCACGTTGGTGATGGCGCCCAATAAAACCCTGGCTGCGCAGCTAGCGAACGAGCTGCGCCAGCTCTTGCCGCATAACGCAGTAGAGTACTTCGTTTCTTATTACGACTACTACCAGCCAGAAGCATATATTGCGCAGACCGATACCTATATTGAAAAGGATTCCTCCATCAATGAGGACGTAGAGCGCCTGCGCCACTCGGCTACGTCGGCACTATTGTCTCGCAGGGACGTGGTCGTAGTCTCTTCCGTGTCCTGCATTTATGGCTTGGGCACTCCACAGTCTTACCTGGATCGCTCGGTAATCATTTCTGTTGATGAGGAGCTGGACCGCGATCGGTTCCTGCGACTGCTGGTGGATATCCAATATGAACGCAATGACGTGGGGTTTACCCGCGGCACCTTCCGCGCCAAGGGCGATACGGTAGATATCATTCCGGCCTACGAGGAACGTGCGGTGCGCATTGAATTCTTCGGCGACGATATCGATTCCCTGTATTACATTCACCCCGTGACTGGCGATGTCATAGAGGAAGTAGATGAGGTTCGCATCTTCCCGGCCACGCACTACGTGGCCGGGCCCGAACGCATGGAAAAGGCCGTGGCCGCGATTAAAGAGGAATTGGCTGAGCGCTTGGAGGATCTAGAAAACCGCGGCAAGCTGCTTGAAGCGCAACGTCTGCGCATGCGCACCGAATACGATCTGGAGATGATCGAGCAGGTAGGTTTCTGCTCCGGTATCGAGAACTACTCCCGTCACGTCGATGGTCGTCCGGCTGGCTCAGCGCCGGCTACGCTACTCGATTACTTCCCAGAGGATTTTCTCACCATCATCGATGAGTCACACGTTACAGTTCCACAGATTGGCGGCATGTTCGAGGGCGATATGTCGCGCAAGCGCAACTTGGTCGAATTCGGTTTCCGTTTGCCGTCCGCAGTGGATAACCGCCCGTTGACCTTTGATGAGTTTGAACAGCGGGTCGGACAAACCGTATACATGTCCGCCACCCCAGGCGATTTCGAGCTTACGTCCTCGGATGGCGAATACGTAGAGCAGGTAATTCGCCCGACTGGTCTGGTGGATCCGAAGGTTACTGTCAAGCCCACCAAAGGGCAGATTGATGACCTCATTGATGAGGTGCGCACTCGCATATCGAAGCAAGAGCGTGTGTTGGTGACCACGCTGACTAAGCGTATGGCAGAGGACCTTACTGACTATCTGTTGGAGCAGGGGATAAAGGTGCGCTACCTGCACTCGGATATCGATACCTTGCAGCGCGTCGAATTATTGCGGCAATTGCGCTTGGGAGAATTCGATGTTCTCGTGGGCATTAACCTTCTGCGCGAGGGCCTTGACCTTCCTGAGGTCTCGCTCGTTGCCATTTTGGATGCGGACAAAGAAGGCTTCCTGCGCTCTACAACTTCGCTCATTCAGACCATTGGCCGTGCTGCCCGTAACGTGTCTGGCGAGGTCATCATGTATGCCGATAAAATCACCGACTCTATGCAAGAGGCAATTGAGGAGACGGAACGGCGCCGTGAGAAGCAGATTGCCTATAACCGGGAACATGGCATTGATCCGCAGCCGTTGCGTAAAAAGATCGCGGATATCCTTGACCAGGTCTATGAAGACGGCGGAGACGAGGAGGCTAATTCCGATCCTTCCGCCATGGTGGAAAAGCGGGATATTTCTAGTATGGCTACCGATGAGGTGCAGGCGCTTATCGACGACCTCTCGGCCCAAATGGGTGCAGCCGCGCGTGAGCTCAAATTCGAGCTGGCCGGCCGCCTACGCGATGAGATTGCCGATTTGAAGAAGGAGTTGCGCGGCTTGAAAGAAGCGGGGATTTAGTTTTCTCCCCCTAAAAGTGTGCTGATTGATTCTGCGGGTGCTTCTCTAAACGGCTGCGCTAGTTATACTGAATAGGTGCCAGAAGCGCCGTTTAGTTGTCACTGTGAAATGGTTCAACTGCAAGGAGAATGATGCTTACCTATAAAAACATTGCCGTCGGCACCGATGGCTCTGAAACCTCCCTGCGCGCGGTTCGCGCAGCGGCGTCCATGGCACGGGCGTACGACGCCAAGCTGATTATTATCTCAGCCTTTTATAACCACGCTGGATCCATGCTTGGCGCTCCGAGGGGCGACGAAGCCGGTCTGCCCGTTGTAAGTGAGGACATGGCTGGGACCTATTTGACCAATGCCACCCGTATCGCCGAATCGGAAGGTGCGGAGCACATTGAAATCGTAGGAAAATCTGGAGACCCAGTAAAAGCCTTGTTAGAAGTAGGCCAGGACTATGATGTGGACCTGTTCGTTGTGGGCAACCGCGGCGTGAATTCCGTCCGTGGTCGAGTCTTCGGTTCTGTGCCAACGGAACTAACCCACAAGTCAACGGTAGACGTCGTCGTAGTTAATACCACCGAGGAACGTTAATCGTTTCTCGTTGTTACACTGGCAGTAATGCCCCTGTAGGCTAAATAAACACACCGGGTACATTCCCACAAAGAAAGGTCATCATGAGCGACTACAACTCGATCGTTGTCGGTACTGACGGTTCTAAGTCTTCCCTCCTCGCTGTAGAGCGAGCAGCAAAGATTGCCGCCGCATTCGATTCCAATCTGATCATCGGTTGTGCTTACTACGAGAACCAGGAGCAGGCTTCCAAGACCCTGCGCCAGGATTCCGTTACCATTTTGGGCGATGAGAAGGCCGAGGCTAACCTGAAGGACGCCAAGGCTCACGCCGAGAAGTTCGGTGCTTCTAAGGTCGAAACCGCTGTTCGCCCTGGTACTCCGGTGCAGGCCCTGATGTCCATCGTCAATGACAACGATGCTGACCTGCTCATCGTGGGTAACCGCGGCATCAACTCCCTGACCGGCCGCCTGCTGGGCTCCGTACCTGCAGACGTTGCTCGCCAGTCGGACTGCGACGTGATGATCGTTCACACTGTCAGCTAAATGTGGTGATTGAACCCGCCTTGGTCTTGTTAAAGAGGCCAAGGCGGGTTTCGTCGTTAAGCGCTGCTTACTCCGTGGGGTGCGCGGCGTTGAAGGCTGCGGCAAGGGCACTGCCGTTTGCGCCCTGAATCAGTGGGATTGTGAAATGGCCCTCTTCATTGGCATCTGCCAGGGGGCTCAGGGAGCCATGCGAGAGCAGCTGCTCCTGCGGGCTTAGATTGCGGATGATCACGGAGTGAATCCGGTCCGGGTGCTCGTTAGCCACATCGCCGTAAGTCAATGGATCGTGCTGTCCGTCATCGCCGATCAGGATCCATTGCATGTCCGGGTAAGCAATGAGTAGATTGCGTAGCTGAACCCGCTTATGTTCTTGTCCGCTGCGGAAAAGGCCCGTCTCAGTTGGGCCCCAGTCCGTGAGCAGCATGGGGCCTGCGGGGAAATTATGATGGGACAGGAATTTTTTCAGCGAGCCAAAAGTATTCCATGCTCCCGTAGAAAGATAGAACACTGGGGCCTTTGGGAATCGCTGTTGCAGCTGAGCATAGAACTCGGCCATTCCAGCAACGGCCTGTCGCTTGCTGGGGCGCTTAGCCCAAGAGTTCCACGCCGCTGTCAACGCACGTGGCAGCCACGTAACTAAAACCGTGTCATCAATATCGCTGATGATGCCAATCTTGGCGCTCGGATCCACGATGAGCACCTGGACTTCCACGGCTTGCGCGTTGGCGGCCTCGATCGTTGCCGTATGCCAACCAGGTTCTAACCCATGTTCGTGAACGAGGATGTCAACGTACCCGTTGCTATTGGTTGTGCCCGCGACGGTCTTTTCACCAATAGTCACTGAAATGTCGTGGTTTCCCACCTGAATAGTAAGAAACTGCTGGTAGCCGCGTTCACCCCAGGAATCCTTTTTGCCTTCATCAGGATCGTGCATGAGTACGCGGCCAACAACCCTTACTTGCTCGGTGGTGCCATACCCGGTATAGCCCACAATCTGGGGCTTCCATCCCCGCCGTAGAGAACGCTTCAAAGTAAAGGTGTTCAGCGAGCTTTCAGTTTTGCGCGCAATGTCAGATAAGGCCATGGCCTAAAGCTTACGGGAGCCTAAAGAACTTCGCCGCAGTCACCGACGAGGGTAAGCGACTGGGTAGCACGAGTGATGCAGACATAGAGATTCTGCAAACCCTGCGGGGAGGCATCGACGATCCTCTGCGGATCGAGTACCACCACATGGTCAAACTCTAAGCCTTTAAAGCGTTCTGCCGTGGCGGCGTCAATAACTGCTGTGAGCCTGCCGTCTGCCTCCCTGTGTACACCAGGGGTGTAGCTGCCCTGTGCAAGTCGGCGCACCTGCACGCCATCACGGATGGCTGTAGCCGGGATGGCATCAGGGTTAATCATCTCTAATAGTCCATTAGCCAGCTCAGTGATGGGCTGCGGGGTGCGATAGTTGACGGTGAGAAAATGGTGGCGGAAGCGCTGCGCCACGAACGGCTCCAGAGCCTCGCCCCAATCATCAACACCCGCCGGTGAGCCGGTCTGGGAAGTATCGCCCACCAAGGTCATCCACCGTGAAGGGCAACGACGAAAGAGCATCCGCCACTCCATGGGAGTTAATTCCTGGGCTTCGTCCACGATGATATGACCATACGCCCACGTATGGTCTTCGCGGGCGCGTTGGGCAGTGGTGCGCTTATCGCGTACCTCCTGACGGTGTGCCAAGGTCTCGGCGTCGAGGACATCATGGGCAGAAAGAATTTCCGCTTCAAACATGTCATCGTCATTATCTGTGGACTCGGAAGAAGACAAGATATCTAGGGCGTCTTCTGCTTCTGCCACTTGTTCGCGCCACGCAGCATCATCGGCTGCCTTCTTTTCCTCAGGGTTGGGCAGGCCGATGAGGACGGCTAGCTCATCTAGGAGGGCGGCATCCGAATCTGTCCATGCTCGCCCTTGTTCTCGGTAGAGCGCCTCTTGAGTTTCATCGTCGTACCCGCGGGCAGCAGAGGCAATGCGCTCAGGTGAGGAGAATAGGCCAGCAAGCACGTCGGTGGGGTGGAGCTCGGGCCAGAACTCATCGATCAATGCAGTAACGGCCGTATCTTCTGCAAGGTCATCGTGGAATTGATCGATATCGGCGCGCGAAAGGAGGTTCTTCCCGCCGAGCGGATCCGCCCCGACCTTTTCAGCCATCTGCAATGCAAGGTCTTCTACGAGGTGCTCAATAAAGGCACCGCGAGCCTCATTGTGTGGCTTTCGCGAGCGCCGGGCCCGAGTGCGGGCTCTTTTCACCATGCCGGGCGTAACGCTTAAGCTGAGGCCATCAATTGCCAGCTCGCATGGGGCGGCAGGAAGAAGCTGATAGTCCTTGACCGCGGTGGAGAGAATCTCCACCATGGCGGCACTACCTTTGATTTCGCGAGCGACGAGGTCTTCCTCGTGTTCTGGTTCGATTCCGGGGAAGAGCCCGCCGATGGTTGATAGCACCACGCCAGTCTCGCCCAGTTCTGGCAGCACCCGTGAAATATAGTCCAAAAAGCTGCTATTAGGGCCCACGATGAGGACACCCGTGGCAGAAAGTAGTTCGCGGTGGGTATAGAGCAGGTAAGCCACACGGTGCAGAGCAACAGCGGTCTTACCCGTACCTGGGCCGCCTTCTACTACCATGACGCCGCGGGTGTTATCGCGGATAATCTCGTCTTGCTCTCGCTGGATGGTCTCCACGATTGACGCCATGTGGCCGGTACGTGCCCGTTGCATGGCGTGGTAGAGCGCCGATTCGCTCGCGACGCCTGCTTCTTCTTCTCGCACACTGGGGCCGGAAAGAACCTCATCGTGTATTCCGGTGACGGTGCGTCCCTTGGTGCGAATTTGGCGACGGGTGTGGACGCCTTCCGGTTGGGCCGTGGTAGCGAGATAGAAAGGGCGCGCCATGGGGGCACGCCAGTCTAAAAGCAGTGTGCGATAGTCATCTTCGCGTGCATCTAGTCCCATGCGGCCGATGTAGCGGCGGTCTAGGCCTTCGGGGGTGGGATTATCGCCGGGAGCGTCGATATCAATGCGGCCAAAGACTAGGCCCATTTGGGCCACATTGAGACGATCAAGTTTTGCCTGCAGCCCGTGGTATTCGGTTTCTCGGCGCACCAAGGCGTCCGCGTCCGGCGTGGAGGGATCTACATCCGCCTGTACCTCATTAAGCCTTTTATTGGCTGCCGCCACCTCATCGTCGAGGCGCGAAAATAGTCCGTCCACATAATCTTGCTCAGTAGCGATGGCTGTGCGCTCCGAGGAACCTGCAGCCGCCGCGTGCCTATTGGATGCTGAGTTCACGTGACTCCTTGGTAATTGGACGTTGATGGGGATGGGCCGGGCACGCTGTCCGGCAAGGGGAGAGATGAGTTTATACCCTGCCATGACAAAGAACAACGGCCCAGCATAAGGCTGGGCCGTGTGTCACTGCCGAGTTATTCGGCCGCAGAAGTTGTGGCTACTTAGAGCGCTTTTCCAGCTTCTTGATTGCTGCCTCAATCTTCTTATTTGCCTCTTTTTGCAGCTTCTCAGCATGCTTGGAAGCCTTCTTGCTTGCGCGCTTGGACTTCGCACCATCCAGCTTGGCGACGGCCTTATCTGCACGTGCCTGAGCCTTGGTAGCGGCCTTTACAGCACCGGTACGGGCGGTGTCGCGATTGGCTTGTGCGGCCTCAAGCCAGTCACGCTTGTTATCTTCAACATAGGTCTTGGCATTATCGACAGAGTCCTCAATGAAGGACTTTGCGTTGCCCAGCAAATCGCGGCCAGACTCCTGCCAATCGTCCTTATTGTCTTCAACATAAGTCTTGGCATCGTCAACGTAAGACTTTGCGGTATCGAGCAACCCGCGGCCGGTGGACTGCCAGTCATCCTTGTTGTCATCTACATAAGCCTGTGCCTTTGCAGAGGTTTCGTTGATCCAGTCGCCGGCCTTGGTGGAAACCTCGTTGGCACGGGCGGAGAGCTCTTCGCGCTTCTGCTCGGACTCAGACTTGGTAGGCAGCGCCTGCTGAATTTTCTTGTTCGTGCGCTGACCAGCCTTTTGTGCGCGCCAACGAAGGGAAGGCTTGCCCTCGGTGTCCTGGGTAGCGATAAACAAGGCACCGAGCAAAGCGGTATTGGTAAGGAAGCCGTTGCGGCGAGTTTCCTTGTCTTCCTTGTTATCTGCAGCCCAGAAGTTGTTCTTAGCAATCAAGTTGGGCAGAGTTGCGGCGGCCAGAACCGCAGCGGAGGTGCGCGGTGCCTTGCCCAGAGCCAAGGTGGAGCCGGCGCCTACCTTAGCGCCGCCAATAGCGCGGGTAACCAGTTCCGGGTCATTGGGAATATAGCCCTGGTACTCAGAAGGAACGGCCTTGCGCACGCTCTTGAGGAAACCTTCGGTTTCCTTTACATGCTCGGACGCGTTGCGCAGGTTGTCTACGCCTTCCCATACAAATACAGATGCCAGCATGGGGCGGGCAAGCTTGCGAATCATAGTCCTTAAAGCTCCTTAGCTCGTTGTTTTAGACCTATCGTGTGCTAGACCATTGTACGCGGAAATTGGCCACTGGATCACCAGCGGCGCTCCCACCAGTCTTCCAGCTTGGGGCGCTCCTCGCCCAGAGTAGTGGACTTGCCGTGACCGGGGCGCACGATCGAATTGTCCGGGAACTCATCAAAGATGCGCGCGGTGACGTCCTTATACAGGCGTACGAAGTCACCTTCGGAAGTGGTCTTGCCCAAGCCGCCGGGAAAGAGCGAATCGCCCACGAAAATATTAATAACGCCATCGATGTTTGTAACTAATGCGGCGCCACCTGGGGTATGACCGCGCAAGATGATGATTGGGAGGTCGAGGCCCGCGAACTTGATGGAGTCGCCTTCGCGGAGCTCAACGTCTACCTCGGCTGGGATAGCCGGAGAATCAAGGAAGGACGCGTAGTGGATAGCGCCGGTCTCAGAGAGAACCTCTTTGAGCGCGCGTACGTGGTCCCAGTGGCGGTGGGTGGTTAGTACCGCGGTGATTTTAACGCCGGCCTTCTGGGCCATGTCGAGGAGTGCGGGGGCGTCATCGGCGGCGTCGACAAGCAAGCCTTCTTCGCCCGCCTGCAAAAGGTAGCAGTTATTGTCCATCTCGGACACAGAAATCTGATGTAACTGAAGCTCGTTAGTCATGTGTCCCAGCCTACGGGTACATTCGAGGGAAGATTGCAATCCCTAGTACTGGAGGTCTGAGCACAGTGGCTGATCGTTTGGTGGTGCGCGGTGCCCGCGAGCACAACCTCAAGGGCGTGGATATCGATATCCCTCGCGATAAAATGGTTGTTTTTACTGGTCTTTCCGGATCTGGTAAATCTTCGCTGGCTTTTGACACCATCTTCGCAGAAGGCCAGCGCCGCTACGTAGAATCCTTGAGTTCTTATGCCCGCATGTTTTTGGGGCAGATGGACAAGCCTAATGTGGAGTTTATTGACGGTCTGTCACCCGCAGTGTCTATCGATCAAAAGTCCACCAACCATAATCCGCGTTCTACGGTGGGCACGATTACGGAGATCTATGATTACCTGCGTTTGCTCTTCTCCCGTGCCGGAACGCCACACTGCCCAAAGTGTGATGCCGTAATCGAGCGCCAAACGCCACAGCAAATCGTCGATGCCGTGCTGGCGCTGGAAGAGAAACTGAAGTTTCAGGTGCTCGCACCGGTGGTGCGCAAGCGCAAAGGCGAGTTTGTTGATTTCTTCCAGGATTTGTCCGCTCAGGGCTATTCCCGCGTCCGAGTGGACGGGGAGACCTATCAGCTAAGCGATCCGCCCAAGTTGAAGAAGCAGATCAAGCACAATATTGAGGTAGTGGTTGATCGCCTGCAGGTAAAGGCCTCACAAAAGCAACGCTTAACGGATTCGGTGGAAACAGCGCTGCGCTTGGCAGATGGTCTAGTCACCATTGAGTTCGTGGATAGGGAAGAACTCACCCATACCTATTCGGAGAAGGCGGCCTGTCCGAATGGCCACACGTTGACCATTGAAGAATACGAGCCCCGTGCCTTTTCCTTCAATGCTCCGTTTGGCTCCTGCCCGGTGTGTGATGGCCTGGGTACCAAATTGGAAGTTGATGTTGATCTGCTCATTCCGGATCCAGATGCTCCAGCTGTAGATGCCATTCAACCGTGGCACTCCAGCCCCAATTCGCGCTACTTTGTCAAGTTAGTAGAGGGTTTAGGCAAGGCTATGGGGTTTGACCCCAAAACTCCGGTGAGTGAATTAACCGAGGAACAGCGCCACGCGCTGATCTATGGCACCGATGAGGAAGTCCAGGTTCGATATAAGAACCGTTACGGGCGCCAGCGTAATTGGACCGCCCCATTTGAAGGCGCTACCGGGTTTATTCACCGCAAGCTGGAAACTACCGATTCTCAATCCCAAAAGGATCGCCTGCTGCAATATACCCGCCGCGTGCCGTGTAGCACCTGTAAGGGCACCCGGCTGAAGCCGGAGATCTTGGCCGTCCGCTTGGCCTCTACGACTCACGGTGAGCAGTCCATTGCCGGGCTTTGTGCGCTCTCTATTGAAGACGCCTCTGAGTTCCTAGACTCCCTGGTGCTGGGGCACCGTGAGGAAATCATTGCCGGGGCAGTGCTTAAGGAGACTCAAGCCCGCCTGCGTTTCCTCCTGGACGTCGGTTTGAATTACCTCACGCTCGATCGCGGCGCGTCCACGCTTTCCGGCGGTGAGGCGCAACGTATCCGTCTGGCTACTCAGATTGGCTCCGGCTTGGCAGGGGTTCTGTACGTGCTCGATGAGCCATCCATTGGTCTGCACCAGCGTGATAACCAGCGACTCATCAAAACCCTGCAGCGGCTGCGCGATATCGGAAACACCCTCATTGTGGTCGAACATGATGAGGACACCATCCGTGAATCAGATTGGCTCGTCGATGTAGGCCCGCGTGCGGGCGAATATGGCGGCGAAGTGGTCTACCAAGGCGAACCATCCGGAATCGAACAGGTAGAAGAGTCCCTCACCGGACAATACCTTTCCGGCAAGAAGGTGCTCGCCGTACCGGACCAGCGCCGAGAGATTGATAAGGACCGCACCCTAAAGGTGGTTGGTGCTCGGGAGAATAATCTCAAGGGTATCAACGTGGAAATCCCGCTGGGAGTGCTGGTATGTATTACTGGTGTGTCTGGCTCGGGTAAATCCACCGTGGTCAATGAGATTTTGGCTAAGACTTTGGCCAATAAACTTAACCGCGCCCGCCAGGTTCCCGGCCGTGCCAAGCGCGTCGAAGGTGTGGAGCACCTAGATAAGCTGGTGCAAGTTGACCAAAGTCCGATTGGCCGTACCCCGCGTTCTAACCCGGCGACCTACACGGGTGTCTTTGACAAAATCCGTAACCTTTTTGCCGAAACCCAGGAAGCAAAAGTCCGCGGCTACAAGGCTGGACGCTTCTCCTTTAATGTCAAGGGCGGGCGCTGTGAGGCGTGCCAGGGCGATGGCACCATCAAAATCGAGATGAATTTCCTTCCAGATGTTTATGTGCCGTGTGAGGTGTGTGAAGGAGCACGCTATAACCGCGAAACCTTGGAGGTGCACTACAAGGGCAAAAACATTGCCGAGGTTCTAGACATGCCCATCTCTGAGGCAGCGGACTTCTTTGAACCCATCAACTCCATTCACCGCTACCTTGCCACGCTTGTCGACGTCGGCTTGGGTTATGTACGCCTTGGCCAAGCTGCTACTACGCTTTCCGGCGGCGAGGCGCAGCGCGTCAAGCTAGCTTCCGAGCTGCAAAAGCGTACCAACGGTAGGACGATTTACATTCTGGATGAGCCGACTACTGGACTGCACTTTGAGGATATTCGCAAGCTGATGCTGGTTATCCAAGGCTTGGTGGACAAGGGTAATTCGGTGCTTGTTATTGAACATAACCTTGATGTCATCAAGGCAGCGGACTGGATTGTTGATATGGGCCCGGAAGGCGGTGCGGGCGGCGGTACCGTTGTGGCGCAGGGAACCCCTGAAGACGTTGCGCAAGTAGATGGCTCCTATACCGGTGGCTACCTAAAGGGCATGTTGAAGTAGGGCAAAGCGTGAAAAATATCCGCCTTGTAGTTAGCCTGCTCGCAGCTCTCGGTCTGTGTACCATGAGTGCCTGCTCTAGCGACCCCAAGATAGAAGATGCCCCAGTGTCAACGACTACCTCTGCGGTGCCGGATCCAGCTGAGGTGCGTGCTCAGCTTGACCGTGCGGTGGACAAAACCGCAAAGAAGTATCATGCAAAGGTAGGGGTCGCCATTTCCGCAGGTGAAGACACTTTTGCGTCGGGCGATAAAGGCGAGGGGCCAGTGTGGTCCACCATCAAGGTGCCCATCGCCATTGCGGCGCTTAAAGACGGTGCGGATAAAAGCTTGGTGGACTTGGCTATTAAGGAATCTGATAATGATGCCGCTTTTGCCTTGTGGTCGCAGGTGCAATGGCGCGAGGGTTCGGCAGAAAATGCGGTCAAAGCTTTACTCGACGACTACGGATCACACGCAGATATTCACGACTCCGCTTTTGGCTATTCCACGTGGCCGTTAAAGGACCAAGCAGTATTTGGCGCTGAACTGCCGTGCATTCCAGAAGCGGACTACGTCCACAAGGTACTCAAAGACATTGTGTCTTGGCAAAGGGTAGGCCTGTCTGCGCAGCCGCGAACCCGTGCGAAAAGCGGTTGGGGCTTGGACGAGGAAGAAAACGAGTACACCTACCGTCAATTCGGAGTTCATGAGGTGGATGGAAAGCGCGTGGGAGTAGCGCTATCTGTGGTGATGGACGGAGAGGACTACGCCGATGCCGAACCAGCGGTTAAGTACCTCGCCCATCAGCTGGTAGACATCGTGGATACTGGGGTAGATGCAGGGGACATTAAAGCAGTCACCCATTGTAAAACCCGCTAGGAGCGTAGCAATTTGGTAGGAGTGGAAGGAGCTGCTATTGTCAAAGGCACTACCGCCCATGACGCCTTGTCGAGGTTCGTGGGTCACAAGCGGAGTTTCTCCCACCCGATGCCACGAACACGCTTCGTAGGATAAAGGTAAAGGTAACCAAGCATTCACGCTTGGCACTGTGAGAACTCCCGGCTGTCTATGGCAGACCGGGTTTGCTTCGTTTGTGGTCCCGGTAGGTGAACTACTTACTCATACACCCCCTAATCGAGGAGAACCACAATCAGCGCTGAAGCTCGCATCAATGAGCGTATCCGAGTACCCGAGGTCCGTTTGGTAGGCCCCGGTGGTGAACAGGTGGGCATCGTCCGTACCGATGATGCTCGCAAGCTTGCATACGAGGCTGACCTTGACCTAGTCGAGGTAGCTCCGAAGGCAAAGCCCCCAGTGGCCAAGATCATGGACTACGGCAAGTTCAAGTACGAGCAGGCTCAGAAGGCTCGCGAGGCCCGTAAGAACCAGCAGCAAACCGTGGTGAAGGAACAGAAGTTCCGTCCGAAGATCGATGATCACGATTATGAGACCAAAAAGGGTAACGTAGTCCGCTTCCTCGAGAAGGGATCCAAGGTCAAGGTGACCATCATGTTCCGTGGTCGTGAGCAGTCGCGTCCGGAGCTCGGTTTCCGCCTCTTGGAGCGTTTGGCTGATGACGTTGCCGAAGTTGGCGTCGTTGAGTCGCGCCCCAAGCAGGATGGTCGCAATATGACCATGGTCTTGGGTCCGGTTCGCAAGGGCAAGAAGTAGACCAGATTCCACGTAGGATTTAAGGACTTAATACTCATGAAGCAGAAGACCCACAAGGGCACCGCAAAGCGTATCAAGGTGACCGGTTCCGGCAAGCTGCGCCGTGAGCAGGCTGGCCGCCGCCACCTGCTGGAAGGCAAGCCGTCCAAGCGTACCCGCCGCCTGAAGGGCACCGAGGCAGTCGCAAAGCCTGACACCAAGCGCGTAAAGCGTCTGCTCGGCCGCGCTTAGTAGCGCCGAATCAACCCACATCCGCCATCACAATCTGAATTAAGGAAGTATCACTGTGGCACGAGTAAAGCGCTCAGTTAACGCCAAGAAGAAACGTCGCGCGATTCTGAAGTCCGCTAAGGGCTACCGCGGCCAGCGTTCCCGCCTGTACCGTAAGGCGAAGGAGCAGTGGCTGCACTCCATGACTTACGCTTACCGCGATCGTCGCGCCCGTAAGTCTGAGTTCCGTAAGCTGTGGATCCAGCGCATCAACGCTGCTGCCCGCATGAACGACATCACCTACAACCGCCTCATCCACGGACTGCGCCTGGCTGAGATCGAGGTTGACCGCAAGATCCTCGCTGAGCTTGCTGTTAATGACTTCGAGGCATTCTCCGCACTGTGCGAGGCTGCCAAGGCTGCTCTGCCTGAGGACGTAAACGCTCCTAAGGCTGCCTAATCATTAGAGCTTTCGTGCCCGCATTCTCCGGCCTTGTTAACCGGGGGATGCGGGCATTTTGGTTTTCGTTACCTTTGTTTAACTAGGGTGCTCGGCCTCACATGCTAGATTTAATCCAGACCCCGTGAAAGCCGAGACCCAGGAGAACATTTCCTATGACGAATCCAAACGGAGACTACCAACCTGATAATGGCGAGTACTCTGGACCGTCTGATTACAATAACCAGGGTCAGCAGTACAACCCTTATAACCAGCAAGCTAACTACCAGCCGCAGTATGGCCAAGGCTATGCACCGCAACCCAACATGGGTGCTTACCCGGTGCAGCAACAGTATGTGGCTCAGGGCCAGCAGAAGTCGTGGATCGCCACCTTGCTATTGTGCTTTTTCTTAGGCTGGTTCGGTGCACACAACTTCTACACTGGCCGTACGACTTTCGGCGTGTCACAGTTGGTGCTCAATATCTTGGGCTGGGCTACCTTCTGGTTCTTGCTCGGATTCGCCTTCTGGGCCATCCTCGGTCTTTGGGTGTTTATTGAGTTCATCATGATCATCGCCGGTGCCGGTGATTACGACAAGGACGCCCGCGGCGTCCCGCTCGCTAAGTAGAACTCGCCTATACGATCCTGTTGCCGTGCGGCAGCAGGATTTTTCGGTGTTATAAGGGACTCAGGGGCGAGTCTGAGAAGAGAGAATTGGCAGGTAGGGTAGTAGCCATGAATTTGGATTTTGACTCTGCCTTTACTGAACGCACTCCGCGCATTGTTAACGCAGCTAAGCTGCATCGTGCGGCTAACCGGAAGAAGGCGAAGCAATTCCTCATTGAGGGAGAAAATGCGGTAGACGCGGCGGTATCTACCGGTGCTGCAGTCGACGTTTTTGTTACTGAGAAGGCGGCAGAGCGTTTTGGTGACATCATCACTGCGTGCGGCTACATGGGAGTGTACGTCCATCCCATCACCGATAAGGCGGCTAAGCACCTTTCCGATACAGCCACGACTACGGGACTCTTTGCGCTTTGCAAGCCGGTGCTCTGGTCCGCGGGCAAAATTCTGAACGGCAAACCAAGCCTCGTTTCCGTTCCCGTGCTCACTTCTGAGCCGGGCAATGCCGGCACCTTGATTAGAACCTCGGATGCAATGGGCGCCGATGGTGTCATCTTCGCAGGTGAGACCGTTGATCCCCTGAGCTGCAAGGTATCGCGCGCTTCGGCCGGCTCGCTTTTTCACGTACCTGTAGCGCGGGACCCCAATATTAAAGACGTGCTGGGTCAGCTGCGTAAGTCGGGCATGCAGATTGTGGCAACTGCTGCCGACGGTGAAGTGGACCTAGCGGAGGCAGACCTGTCTCAGCCAACAGCGTGGCTATTTGGCAATGAGGCACACGGGCTCGGCGAGCTTCTGGAGGAAGCAGACATGCGGGTGCGGATTCCACTGCGTGGACGCGCAGAATCTCTTAACCTCGCAACTGCCGCAAGCATTTGCCTTTATGAGTCGGCTAAGGCGCAAGCGGATAACTAGTGTGACCCGTATGAAAAGGGGGTCCCTGGCGCGGTCGCGCTAGCCGCAACAGAGTAAGATTGCACGCGTTAGTTTTCGCGCGAGAAGAAGGTACGAAATACGTGTCCGATACACCGCAGATCGAATTGACCGAAGAGGCTCTTGGGGCCGCGGCCGATAAGGCTATCGCAGCCTTCGACGCAGCCGAAACACTAGATGAGTTGGCTGCTGCCCGCCGTGAACACCTAGGAGACGGCGGCTATATTCCGCAGGCTCGCCAATCGCTGGGGCAGCTGCCCAAGGACCAGCGCAAAAGCGCCGGCAAGGCCGTCAACATGGCCCGCGGCAAGATGGAAAAGCGCTTTGCTCAGGTTAAGGATGTCTTGGAACAGCAAGCTCGCGAGGAGCAGTTGCGAGCCGAGACCGTAGATGTCACGATTCCTACCACCCGCACCCAGACCGGTGCCCTTCACCCGATTACCGCGTTGTCTGAGCGCATCGCTGATATTTTCGTCGGCATGGGATGGGAAATTGCGGACGGCCCAGAAATCGAGGCAGAGTACTTTAACTTCGATGCTCTGAACTTCAAGCCGGACCACCCAGCACGTACCTTGCAGGATACGTTCCACGTCTCGGGCGAGGGTTCTAGGCAAGTGCTGCGTACCCATACCTCCCCGGTACAGGTGCGCACCATGTTGGAGCGCGACGTGCCGCTTTATATTGCCTGCCCGGGGCGCGTATTCCGCACAGATGAGCTGGATGCCACCCATACCCCGGTTTTCCACCAGATAGAAGGATTGGCCGTTGATAAAGGCCTGACCATGGCTCACCTGCGCGGCACACTAGAGCACTTGGCCAAAGTACTCTTTGGGCCGGAAACTACTACGCGTATGCGCGTGAACTACTTCCCATTTACTGAGCCCTCTGCCGAGGTTGATGTGTGGTTCCCTAATAAGAAGGGCGGCGCCGGTTGGATCGAGTGGGGCGGCTGCGGCATGGTGAATCCCAATGTGCTGCGCGCCGTAGGTGTTGACCCAGAGGAATACACGGGCTTTGCCTTTGGCATGGGCCTCGAGCGCACGCTGCAGTTCCGCAATGGATTGACCGATATGCGCGATATGGTCGAAGGCGATGTTCGCTTTACTCTACCGTTCGGCGTACAGGCCTAAACCCAGAAAGGATAGACACACTAATGCTTATTTCCCAAGACTGGGTTACCCGCATCCTCGGTGCTAAGAACCCCGGTTGGAGCGTTTCCGCTGCCGATATGGATTCCGGATTCGTGCGCGTAGGTTTTGAGACCGAGGGATACGCCGCTGTTCCAGAGAGCACGGGGCCTCTGGTTATTGGCCAGGTCGTAGAGATTGAGGAGCTCACTCAGTTTAAAAAGCCCATTCGCTACTGCCAGGTGAATGTAGGCCAGGCTAATGGCACGGGCGAACTGCAAGGCATCATTTGTGGCGCTCGCAATTTTCGCCTGAATGACTATGTTGTCGTTGCGCTTCCCGGCTCGGAGCTTCCTGGTGGCTTCAAGATCGCGGCACGCGAGACCTACGATCACATTTCTAATGGCATGATGTGCTCCGGCGCTGAACTCGGCTTGGGCGCGCAAGCCAACGGCATCATCGTCTTAGGCGAAGAAGTCGCCGATAAGGTGGGCGAGGATGCGCGCCCGATTATCGGCTTGCACGATACCGACTTTGACGTAAACATCACCCCAGATCGTGGTTATGCACTTTCCGCACGCGGTTTGAGCCGCGAGATTGCCTCCGCTTTTGATCTGGAGTTTGCCGATATTGCCCAGGATCCTTCCGCGGCTGGCATAGATACCTCCGCTGTGCCGGAGGCGCAGGGCTCGCTTATCGACGTCACTGTGGCCCCCGAAACCAAGGCACAGCGCTTTGGCCTCCGCAAGGTCAGCGGCATCGACCCGCAGGCACGCACCCCGTTTTGGCTGGAGCGCGAGCTAATGCTCTGCGGCCAACGCAGCGTGAATTTGCCTACGGACATTACTAACTATGTGATGCTGCTTTTGGGCGCACCAATGCATGCCTTTGACGCCAACGTGATACAGGGGAACCTCGTTGTCCGTAACGCAGCGGAGGGGGAGAAGTTTGAGACTCTGGATCATCTAAAGCGGGAACTTTCTGCAGAAGACGTGGTCATCTGTGATGACAATGGCATCCAGTCCTTGGCCGGCGTGATGGGCGGGACTACCTCTGAAATCTCGGCGGAAACCACAGACGTTGTCTTCGAATCTGCTATTTGGGACCCGATTACCGTCGCGCGTACCTCTCGTCGCCATAAGCTGTCTTCCGAATCCTCTCGCCGTTTTGAGCGCGGCGTAGATCCGGCGATCGTAGAGGTCGCCCTAGACACCGCATGTGCGCTGCTCCAGCAGCTAGCAGGCGGCACCATTGAAAAGGGTCGTACGCTTATCGGGGGCGTCGCCAAGCGCGAGCCCATTGCTCTGCGCACCGCAAAGGCCAGTGAGTATGCCGGCGTTGACTACTCCCGTGAGACCGTTATTTCCCGTCTTGAAGAAGTCGGCTGCACCGTCGCGGATGAAGGTGAGCAACTGCAGGTAACACCAGCAACCTGGCGCACTGATATTGCAATGGATGTTGACCTCGTCGAGGAGATTCTGCGCCTTGAGGGCTTGGAGGATATTCCGGCCGTGCTGCCTACCCCGGCCGGTGGCCGCGGGCTAACCCCTGCGCAGAAGCGTCGTCGGGCTATCGGGCATGGTCTTGCCTATGCCGGCTATGCCGAGGTATTGCCTGCACCGTTCGTGGCTAATAATACGTTTGATGTATGGGGCCTCGACAAGGATGATGCTCGCCGACGTACCGTAGAAGTGCAAAATCCGCTTGAGGCGGATAAGGCCATCTTGTCTACGACGCTGCTGCCGAACATGTTGGAGGCCGTCGCCCGCAATGTGGCTCGTGGCCGCAGCGACCTCGCCCTGTACGGGCTGCAGCAGGTGGCGTTCAAGCGCGCCGAGGCATCCCCTATGCCTTCCGTAGAACAGCGACCTTCTGCAGAGGTGGTTTCTCAGCTCCTTGATACCCTGCCTGATCAGCCGCTTCACGTTGCTACGGTGGCTACGGGCAATATTGAACATGAAGGCCCGTGGGGCGAGGGCCGTGCATATACCTATGCCGATGCTATCGAATCCGCCCGTCAGGTCGCTCGCGCCGCTGGTGTGGATATTGAGCTGGAGGCAGCACAGGTTCTGCCGTGGCATCCTGGCCGCTGTGCGGCCGTGAAGGTGGCTGGCACCGACGTTGTACTGGGCCATGCTGGTGAGCTGCACCCGCAGGTCTTGGAGGCCCTGAACCTACCTGCGCGTACGTGCGCAATGGAGCTGGACATTAGCGCCATGCCGTTGGAAGAAAAGTTCCCCGCACCGGTGTTGTCCTCCTTCCCCGCATTGCACCAAGACATTGCCTTGGTAGTGGATGAAGACGTACCCGCCGAGCGTGTGCGCGCCATCGTGGAAGAGGGAGCAGGAGAGCTCATCGAGTCCGTCGAACTCTTCGATATTTTCCGTGGTGAGCAGCTAGGAGATGGCAAGAAGTCCTTGGCCTTCCAGCTTCTATTCCGTGCCGCGGACCGCACGTTGACGGATGACGAAGTCAACGAGCACCGCATGGCGGCGGCGGAATTGGCTAAGCAGCGCTTGGGCGCAGAAATGCGCGCGTAGTTAAACCCTGCTCAGGGGACGGTGAGATTTAACTCACCGCCCCCTTTTTTCATACATTATTTTCATTACTCGACGTCCATTTACCTGCGGAATCGGACAATCTGACTGAATAACATACGGTTGGGTGTATTTATTGCTATAGTCCCTTCTATGACGATTTCAGTAGCAATAGCAGGTGCGACTGGGTACGCGGGAAGCGAAATCCTTCGCCTTCTGCTGTCGCACTCGGCGTATCTTGGCGGCGAACTACGCATTGGGGCGCTAACTGCCTATTCCACCGCAGGGAAGAAGGTCGCTGAGCTTATGCCGCACCTCCCGCAGCTGGCAGACCGTGCCATTGTGGGCACGACCGCTGAAAATCTTCGCGGGCACGACATTGTATTTTTGGGCCTTCCACACGGTCATTCTGCGGCGATTGCTCAGCACGTGGGGCCGCAGACCACGGTGATCGATTGTGCGGCCGATTTTCGCCTTCGCAATAAGACGGACTGGGACGCCTTTTATGGCGGAGAGTACGCCGGGCATTGGCCTTATGGAATTCCCGAGATTCCAGGCAATAGGGAAGTGCTGCGCCATGCCAACCGGGTAGCTGTGCCGGGGTGTTTTCCCACGGCAGTAACCCTCGCAGGTTTGCCGGCAGTTGCCCACGAACTCATTAAGCCGAGCCTCTCGGTGATTGCTATTACCGGTGTTTCCGGAGCCGGGAAGAAGGCCTCCGTGGCACAACTCGGCGCGGAAACCATGGGAAACCTGAAGGCATATAAGCCCGGCGGCATGCACCGACATACCCCGGAAATCGTGCAAAATCTGCAGCCGTTTGCGCAGGAAAAAATTGACGTCAGCTTCACCCCGGTTCTAGCTCCCTTAACCCGAGGCATCTTGGCGACCATAACGGCGGGGATGAAAGAGGACGTCGGCAAGCGGGAAGTAGAGACTGCATTCGGTGAGTTTTATGCCCAAGAGCCCTTCTGTCACGTGCTTCCCGCCGGTCAGCAGCCCGAGACCCAAAACGTTGTAGGTACCAATATGGTTCACCTCCAAGCCCATGTGGATGAACGCGCCCGACGCCTCGTGGTTACCGCAGCACTGGACAACCTGTGCAAAGGAACAGCCGGCGCCGCCGTGCAATGTATGAACCTAATACTCGGCTGGGATGAAACCTTGGGCTTACCGCAAGCGGCCGTGGCCCCATAAAAACTAGGAGAAAATTATGACTGCAGCAGGAATTACTGGCCCGGCCGGCTTTAGCGCTGGCGCCACCACAGCGGGGATTAAACCCTCAGGCAAACCCGATATGGCATTAGTTGTCAATGATGGACCACGCTATGATGCGGCGGCGGTATTTACCCGTAATCGTGTTGTGGCCTCGCCGGTGAAACTCTCCCGCAAGGCGGTGGCCGATGGCCAGCTTGCCGCTATTGTCTTTAACTCTGGAAACGCCAATGCGTGCAATGGCCCGCGGGGTGATGCGGATGTCTCCGCGCTGGTAGCCGAGGTTGCCCACTCTTTGGCCCTTCCAGAAGGAAATATTGCCGCCTGTTCGACCGGGCTTATAGGCGAGCCTTTGCCTATGGAAAAAGCGTTGGCTGGTGCAGGCGCTGTGGCGAAGGCCCTAGGCGGCAGCGCAGACCATGCTCACGCAGCGGCCGAGGCTATTTTGACCACCGATACCGTAACTAAGGAAGCCGACTATGTTGGGGCCGGCTGGTCCGTTGGGGCCATGGGCAAGGGGGTGGGCATGATGGCCCCCTCGCTGGCGACGATGTTGGTGTGCCTTACTACCGACGCCGCCGCAAGCGCCGCTGCCCTCCAGGGCGCCCTGGACAAGGCCGTGTCGCAGACCTTCAACACTCTCGACGTCGATGGATCAACCTCTACTAATGACACGGTGATCCTCATGGCCTCCGGGGCCTCGGGTGTTTCGCCCAGCCAAGAAGAGCTTGAAACGGCGGTGCTGGCGGTTTGCTCAGACATTGCGGACCAATTGCAAGCAGATGCAGAAGGTGTAACCAAGCGCGTCAAGATCACTGTGGAAGGCACTGCCACCGACTGCCAGGCCCTCAACGCCGCGCGCACCTTGGGCCGCGACAACCTGTTCAAGTGCGCCATGTTCGGCTCTGATCCGAACTGGGGCCGCGTCCTTGCGGCGGTGGGAATGGCAGATGCAGAAATGGACCCGGAAAATATCTCGGTCTATTTCAATGGCCAGCCGGTGTGTCGCGCCTCGACGGGTGTACCCGGCGCGCGCGAGGTGGACCTGAGCGGAACTGATATCGATGTCTGCGTGGACCTTGGAACGGGAGGTACTGGGTCTGCGTTCGTGCGGACCACGGATCTCTCTCACGCCTACGTGGAAATCAATTCGGCGTATAGCTCCTAGGGAGGAGATGAAAATGTTTAGTGGGCTTAGTGATCAAGAGCGCGCCACCGTCCTAGCGGATGCCCTCCCGTGGCTTCAACATTATCGGGACACCATCGTAGTGGTGAAATACGGCGGCAACGCCATGGTGGACGAAGAACTTAAAGCTGCCTTTGCCGCGGACATGGTCTTTTTGCGCACCGTGGGCGTTAAGCCGGTGGTGGTGCATGGTGGTGGCCCACAGATCAATTCCATGCTCCACAAGCTTGGTATAGAAGGGGAGTTTCGAGGCGGCTTTCGCGTGACCTCTCCGGAGATCATGGAAGTAGTTCGCATGGTGCTTTTTGGGCAGGTAGGTCGCGGGTTAGTCAACCTCATCAATTCGCACGGCCCATATGCGGTGGGGACCTCTGGCGAAGACGCGGGACTATTCCGGGCCACCAAAAGGTTGGTGGAAGTCGATGGAAAACCTACCGATATCGGGATGGTCGGAGACATTGTAGAGGTCAATCCCACGGCCGTGATGGACATTATCGACGCTGGGCGCATCCCAGTGGTCTCGACCATCGCACCGGGAGAGGATGGCGCAATTTATAACATCAATGCCGATAGCGCGGCTGGGGCTTTGGCTAGCGCAATCGGGGCAGAGCGTTTGGTCATTCTCACCAATGTGGAAGGCCTATACACTGACTGGCCAAACCGCGAATCCCTCGTGTCCAAGATCGAACGTGGTCAACTTTCCAGGCTTCTTCCCCGACTGGACTCTGGGATGATTCCCAAGATGGAATCTTGCCTCAAGGCAGTAGAGGGCGGGGTATCGGCCGCGCACGTTATCGACGGCCGGATTGGCCACTCGGTGCTCCTAGAGCTTTTAACTCCGGGTGGCGTCGGAACCATGGTGTTGCCAGATGATTATAAGCAACACGACTACCCCGAAGGGACCATCTTCAGGAAGGATGATGCAGCATGAATAAGCCACAGAGCTTGACACAGCGGTGGTCGGAGACGGTCGTTGATACCTATGGCATACCGTCTATAGGTCTCGTCTCCGGCCAAGGGGCAACGCTTAACGATGAGCAAGGTAAGTCTTATATTGATCTACTAGCAGGCATTGCGGTTAATTCCTTGGGATACGGCAATGAGCACGTAGCACAGGCGGTATCCCACCAGGCGCGCACTTTGGCGCATACCTCGAACCTCTTCGCCACTCAGCCAGTGCTGGATGCGGGAGCGAAGCTGATTGAGCGCGTGGGAGACGATAGCGCCCGAGTGTTCTTCTGTAACTCTGGCGCCGAAGCCAATGAGGCTGCATTTAAGCTTGCTCGCCTGACCGGGCGCCGGCGAATCCTCGCTGCCGAGCACGGCTTTCATGGACGAACCATGGGGGCGCTGGCCTTGACCGGTCAGCCCGATAAACAGCGCTCTTTCCGCCCATTGCCGGGAGGAGTGGAGTTCTATCCGTTCGGGGATGTGGAGTATCTGCGTCAGCTGGTGGAACAAGATCCCCAGGACACTGCGGCCATAATCCTGGAACCTATTCAGGGAGAAACTGGCGTCATTCCGGCCCCTGCGGGGTTCATGAAAAAGGTCAGCGAGCTGTGCGATGAATACGGAGTCCTATTAATCGTTGACGAGGTACAAACAGGCGTAGGCCGTACCGGGACCTTCTTTGCCCACGAGGTAGAAGGAATTCAACCGGACGTTATCACTATGGCGAAAGGCTTAGGTGCCGGACTACCCATCGGCGCAACGATTACCCGAGGGCGTGCCAAGGGTCTTTTTGGGCCTGGCTCTCATGGCACTACCTTTGGCGGGAACCCCGTGGCGTGCGCCGCGGCAAATGTTGTTCTTGACACCGTAAATGCCGAATTTCTCGCAGGGGTGACCCGCAAGGGGGACCATGTGCGGCAGGAATGTGAAAAGTATTCAATTGTAGATCGCGTGCGCGGCCGAGGTCTTATGCTGGGCCTTGTATTAAGCGCACCGGTGGCTAAGCAGGCCGTGCGGGACGGGCTCGAACACGGGCTTATTCTCAACGCTCCCAACGAGAATGTTCTTCGACTAACCCCACCTTTGGTCATTTCCCAGCATGAACTCGACACAGCACTATCAACTCTCGGAACCATATTGGAGGAACTGGCATGAGCCTGCGGCACTTCCTAGCTGACGATGATCTCAGCCCACAAGAACAAGCGACGGTTTTAGATTTAGCTGAAAAGCTAAAGAAGGAGCCCTTTGCAGAGCGCCCCTTAGAAGGCCCCAAGACCGTGGCGGTTCTCTTTGATAAAACGTCTACGCGCACCCGCTTTTCCTTTGAAACCGCGGTAGCGAATATGGGCGGCAGGGGTATTACCGTCGATACTTCTACAACCCAAATGGGCAAGGGGGAATCTTTTCAAGATACGGCGGCGGTGCTTTCAAGGTACGTGGAGGCCATTGTGTGGCGTACGTTTGCGCACGACAATCTGCTCCAGATGGCCGAGACTGCTACCGTACCTTTGATTAATGCACTTTCTGATGACCTACATCCGTGCCAGATCCTGGCTGATTTGCTGACCTGTCGCGAGAATCTAGGTGATCTGCCGGGTAAAAAGGCCGTCTACCTGGGCGATGGCGATAATAATATGGCCAACTCCTACATGATCGGTTTTGCCACGGCCGGTATGGACGTCTCCATCATTGCGCCAGAGGGATTTCAGCCTCGCCAGGAATTCGTCGACCGCGCGCGTCAGCGGGGCAATATCACCATTACTGATGATGCCAATGAAGTAGAAGGCGCAGACGTCGTGATTACGGATACCTGGGTTTCTATGGGACAGGAAAATGATGGTCGTGATAGGCGCACGCCGTTCCTGCCCTATCAGGTTGATTCGACCATAATGAGCAAAGCACATAAGGATGCAATATTCTTACATTGTTTGCCGGCGTACCGTGGAAACGAGGTCACGACTGAGGTGATCGATGGTCCGCAGTCGCGAGTCTTCGATGAAGCGGAAAATCGCCTGCATGCGCAGAAGGCGCTTCTCGTCTGGTTGCTCGAAATAAATAAGGAGATCAACTAAGTAATGAACACCCCGACCACCCGCAATGCTCGGCAGGCCAAGATTCTAGAGATTTTGGACCGCAATCGCGTCACCAGCCAGGTGCAGCTATCCGAGCTGCTTCTCGCAGACGGCATTGACATCACGCAGGCTACTTTGTCCCGTGACTTGGATGAGTTGGGAGCGAAGAAGGTAAAGCGTGATGGCGGCCGTTCCTTTTACATGGTCGGCGGTGAGCTGGAGCAATTTGAAGATCAGGTGGGCGGGCCCCGCGAAAAGCTGCGACGCATGCTCGATGAATTGGTGGTATCCCATGATTCTTCCGGCAATATTGCGATGCTGCGCACGCCAGCTGGCGCGGCCCAGTACATGGCTAGTTTTATTGACAGGGTAGGGCTGCACGATGTCATTGGTTGTATCGCCGGTGATGACACCATTTTCGTCTTGGCGCGCGAGGGTGTCACAGGCGCAGATTTGGCCGTGACGCTTACCACGCGGAATCTTTAGACGGTGGGAGTGGAAATTCTTACCACCGTCGTATATTATGTACTTAAATGAATTGTTTCCAATAGATCGAGGAGATTTACCATGTCTGCACGCGTAGTCTTGGCCTACTCCGGTGGCCTTGATACTTCTGTTGCTATTCCGTATCTGGCAAAAATGACCGGCGGCGATGTTGTTGCCGTTTCCCTGGACTTGGGTCAAGGTGGCGAGGATATGGAATCGGTGCGCCAGCGTGCACTTGACTGCGGTGCCGTAGAGTCCATCGTTATCGATGCCAAGGATGAGTTCGCAGAGGAATACTGCGTTCCTACCATTAAGGCAAACGGCATGTATATGAAGCAGTACCCGCTAGTATCGGCCATTTCCCGTCCGCTCATTACCAAGCACCTTGTTAAGGCTGCCCAGGAATTTGGCGGCACCCACGTCTCCCACGGTTGCACCGGTAAGGGCAATGACCAGGTACGCTTTGAGGTTTCTTTCCGTGCCCAGGATCCTTCTCTCGAAATTATCGCTCCTGCACGTGATTATGCGTGGACCCGCGATAAGGCCATCGCCTTTGCGGAGGAGATCAACCTGCCAATTGAGCAGTCCGCCTCCTCGCCATTTTCTATCGACCAGAATTTGTGGGGCCGCGCCGTCGAAACTGGATTCCTAGAGGATCTGTGGAATCCACCGACAAAGGACCTATACGCCTACACCGAGGATCCGGGTCTGGGCAATGCCCCGGATGAAATTATCCTCTCCTTTGAAAAGGGCATCCCCGTGGCGGTAGATGGCCAAAAGATGTCCCCGCTGCAGATCATTGAAGAGGTCAACCGCCGCGCAGGTGCACAGGGTATTGGTCGCCTAGATATGGTCGAGGACCGTTTGGTGGGCATTAAGTCCCGTGAGGTCTACGAAGCTCCGGGTGCAATGGTCCTTATCCAAGCGCACGAAGCGCTAGAGGATGTCACTGTGGAGCGCGAGTTGGCTCGCTACAAGCGCCTCACCGATGCTCGTTGGTCCGAGGAGGTCTACGACGGCCTCTGGCATTCGCCGCTGAAGCGTTCCCTGGACGCTTTCATTGCGGAATCTCAGGAAAACGTTACCGGCGATATTCGCCTAAGTATGCACGCCGGCACCGCCACGGTGACCGGGCGCCGCTCTGGCCAGTCGCTGTATTCCTTTGATCTTGCCACCTATGACACCGGCGATTCCTTCGACCAAACCGCCGCAAAGGGCTTTGTTCAGCTGCACGGCCTGTCTACCCAAATTTCCAATCAGCGCGACCGCGACGGCGGTTTCCCGACCAGCGCCCAGAAGTAGAAGCATATGGAACCACATAAGACTAATGAGGGTGCCCTGTGGGGCGGCCGCTTTTCCGGCGGACCCTCCGAGGCAATGTTTGCCCTCTCTGTATCCACCCACTTTGACTGGGTCCTCGCGCCTTATGACGTATTAGCCTCCAAGGCGCATGCCAAAGTGCTGCACAAGGCAGGCTTGCTATCCGACGCCGACCTGGAAACCATGCTCGCCGGTCTCACCGAGCTAGGGGAGAAGGTGGATTCTGGCGAATTCCGCCCGGCGCCGACAGATGAGGACGTCCACGGTGCGATGGAACGCGGGCTCATTGAGATTGTCGGGCCGGAAGTAGGCGGTCGCCTGCGTGCTGGCCGCTCGCGTAATGACCAGGTAGCGACGCTGTTTCGCATGTGGGTACGCGATGCCATACGTGATACCGCCGCCCAGGTGAGTGACTTGGTGGATGCCTTGACCGATCAAGCCGCATCCCATCCCGATGCCATCATGCCGGGCAAGACTCACTCGCAAGCCGCGCAACCAATTCTGCTAGCTCACGAACTTTTGGGCCATGCGCAGCCGCTTCTGCGCGATATCGAGCGCCTGCAGGATTTGGACAAGCGCCTAGCCGTGTCTCCCTATGGCTCTGGCGCGCTTGCTGGTTCATCTTTGCAGCTCGACCCAGAGGCGATTGCAGAAGAGCTAGGGTTCGACTCCGCTGCTGAAAACTCCTTGGACGGCACTGCGGCTCGTGACTTCGCATCCGAGACTGCCTTCGTTTTGGCGCAGATCGCGGTGGATATGTCCCGCCTCTCGGAAGAAATCATCTATTGGTGCACACCGGAATACGGCTATGTCACGCTTGATGATGCTTGGTCGACGGGTTCGTCCATCATGCCGCAGAAGAAGAATCCGGACGTGCCGGAACTTACCCGCGGCAAGACTGGCCGCCTTATTGGCAATCTCACTGGGCTTTTGTCCACGCTAAAGGCTCAGCCGCTGGCCTATAATCGTGACCTGCAGGAAGACAAGGAGCCAATCGTTGACTCGGTGACACAGCTTAACCTGCTGCTACCGGCGATGACCGGTCTTGTATCGACGCTGACGTTTCATGAGGACCGCATGCGCGAGTTGGCTCCGCGCGGGTTTACGCTGGCTACCGATTTGGCTGAATGGATGGTCCGCCAAGGTGTTCCTTTCCGTGAAGCGCACGAAGCCTCCGGCGCCTGCGTACGGATTGCTGAGGAACGTGGGGTGGACCTAATCGACCTCAGCGACGAGGACCTAGCGGGCGTCGACAAGCGGCTAAAGCCGGGCGTCCGCGAAGTGCTCACCATCGACGGAGCAGTGGCTTCTCGTGACACCAAGGGTGGCACGGCCGACGCTCGAGTGGCAGAGCAACGGGAAAAGGTACGGGAACGGGTCGCTGCGGCCCGCACGTGGGCGCAGACGCCACTGCGCTAATGAGTTCTTTTCCCTGAAAACCGCATGGTCTATGGCCATGCGGTTCTTTTATGCCTAGAAGCGGGGGTAGGGAAACGGCCCCTATTTCCAACTCTCCAACTGCATTGTTGAACACAATGGGGGTGCCGGTGACGTGGGTAACAGTATGGTGCGGTACTATCCTTGCAGAGAATGTGACCTAACAGACGCATTCCTGTCAATGAAAGGACGATCTCTCCCATGACAGTAAATTCGCCGCCGCCCACAGCGGGGCCGCACGAGAACGAGAAGGCGGTCTACGCTTCGGAAGACCACGGCCTGCAAAAGGGGATGGGCAATCGCCAGCTCCAGATGATCGCCATCGGTTCTGCCATTGGTACCGGTCTTCTTTTGGGTACCGGTAGCCGCTTGCAAGACGCCGGACCGTTCCTAGCGGTGCTGTACCTTATTTGTGGCTTCTTTGGCTATATCATCCTGCGTTCTCTTGGCGAGCTCATTGTCTATCGCCCCAGCTCCGGTTCCTTCGTCTCCTATGCCCGTGAGTTCTACGGTGAGAAGACCGCTTTTGTCACAGGCTGGTTGTACTGGGGAAACTGGGCGATGACCTTGGTGGCGGACGGCACAGCCGTAGCTATCTACATCAAGTGGTTTAGCCAGTACACGTCGTGGCTCGACGCCGTTCCGCAGTGGGCACTGGCCCTCGTTGTTATCTGCGGCATCCTTGTATTCAACATGCTCTCGGTGAAGATCTTCGGCGAGCTGGAGTACTGGTTCTCCCTCATCAAAATTGTCGCGTTGATCATCTTCATGTTGGTGGCCATCGGTGTCCTTATTCTTGGCCACCCGAGCGGCGATCCCACCGGCTTTAGCCTCATTTCTGATAACGGTGGCTGGCTGCCCAATGGCCTCATGCCTGCCGTCATCGTTGTCCAAGGTGTCGTCTTTGCCTACGCCGGCATCGAGCTTGTTGGAACCACCTCCGGTGAGACTAAAAATGTAGAAAAGCATATCCCGCGCGCAGTCAACAATGTGCTGCTCCGCATCTTGATTTTCTACTTCGGCTCCGTGCTATTGCTGACCTTGGTGTTGCCATACACTAACTATGTCGCAGATGTTTCGCCGTTCGTGACCTTCTTTGAGTCCCTGGGCGTTGGCGCGGCGGCTCCGATTTTCCAGCTTGTCGTTATCACCGCTGCGATTTCCTCGCTCAACGCTGGCCTGTATTCCACCGGCCGCATTATGTACAACATGTCCACCTCCGGCTCCGGCCCGAAGTTTGGCGCTCGCATGTCCAAGTCTGGTGTTCCCTACGGCGGCATCGTCATGGCGGCCATGGTGGGCTTGGTAGGCGTCTTCCTCAACTATGTGGTGCCGGAGATGGCGTTTGAAATCGTGCTCAACCTGGCAGCCTTGGGTACATTGGCGTCCTGGGCGGCAGTTGCGCTCTCGCACCTCAAGTTTGTGCGCCTAGCCAAGAGCGGAAGCTATACCCGACCGGGATACCGCTCGCCGTTTGGCGAAGGCGGAGACTGGGCAGTGCTCATCTTCATTGGCCTAGTCATTATCTTGATGGCCTTTGATTATCCAATCGGCACTTTTGCACTTGCATCGACCCTGCTCCTCGTTCCGATCTTTATGGCAATGTGGTACGCATGGCGCGACCGTATTCGTACAATCGCGGAAGAGAGGAAGGCCAAGCATCTGCCAACCTCCAGCTTCCCGGCCGCACCGCAAACAGACCTTCACCCAAAGAAATAGAAAGGAACTTTTATGAACCACGCAGTTAAGTTCGTAGACGTAGAAAATATGGCGCGCTGGATTCAGCGCGAGGGCGTTGAAAACATCATTACCGGAATGGTGGACTACCTCGAGGCTGACTACCGCGAGTGGGAGCGCTTTGACAAGATTCCGCGCGTTGCCTCCCACACCCCATTCGGTGTCATCGAGCTCATGCCGACCTCTAACGGTAAGGAGTACTCCTTCAAGTACGTCAACGGCCACCCGTCCAATCCGGCCCGTGGTTTCCAGACCGTTACCGCCTTTGGCGTGCTTGCCGACGTCGACAATGGCTACCCCACCTTCGAAGCCGAGATGACGCTGCTTACCGCACTGCGTACTGCCGCAACCTCCGCCATGGTGGCAAAGCACCTAGCACGCAAGGACTCCAAGCGCATGGCCATGGTCGGTGCCGGATCCCAGTCTGAATTCCAGGCCTTGGGCTTCCGTGGCGTGATGGGCATCGAGGACATCACTATTTATGACATTGACCCTGAGGCGGTAGAGAAGTTCAAGCGCAATCTGGAGCCACTGGGCTTTAATATCACTGCCTGCTCTAGCGTCGACGAGGCAGTTCTTGGCGCAGACATTATTACCACCTGCACTGCAGACAAGGCACAAAACCAGATTCTGGCCGAGCGCCACGTCGCCCCAGGTGTCCACCTCAACGCTGTTGGCGGTGACTGCCCAGGTAAGACCGAGCTGGAAAGCTCCATTCTGGACAAGTCCAAGGTCTTCGTGGAGTTCCCGGAGCAGACTCGCATCGAGGGCGAAATTCAGCAGAAGCCCGAAGACTTCCCGGTTGTCGAGTTCTACCAGGTGCTCACCGGCCAGGCCACCGGCCGCGATGACGATGAGCAGATCACCCTCTTCGATGATGTCGGATTCGCAATCAACGACTTCTCCGCGCTGCGTTACCTGCGTGATTCCGTCAAGGGAACCGACTTGGAGTCTGAGATCGACATCATTGCCAACCCGGACGATCCTAAGGATCTGTTCTCCTTGGTTGCTAACGTTCCGTCCTTGCTTTAAAGCAAAGGTGGGGTAGAGGGATTTTACTTCTCCCTCTACCCGCTGGGATTAGATGTAAGAGTCTTGACCCAATGTTGCTCGAGGTACTTGTCCGTCCGCAGGACAAGGGCCTGTTGATATATCCGGAAGATAAGCAAGTCCTTGTCAATGAGCGTTCCTAGCATTGCCTATCCCATTGAAGATGACGTTCCAGTAATTCTGGTAGGCCACGCGATGAAATGGCCCTCATGAATCTGGATTCTATGTAAAGTCTGGATACTCTGTGCTAAGCAGGTGACTCCCCAGCACCTTTTTATGAATCCAACGCGAAGTTCAAGGTGGACCTACCGGAAAACCCGAATCACCTTGTCATCGACATCATTGACTAGCTAGTGCTTAGGTATTCCGTGGAACGCTGCGGGCTGGCTTGTTATGCCGCCTGCGACGTTTAGCATATTAATACCACGCTGTTTTGCATCCGCGGCGAAGGTCGAGATGAAGTTGGCCGATCGCTTGCCGGAAGCACAGTATACCCACGCTTTGCGCTGCCCTTCGGCCTGCAGGGAATCGAGCAGGCAGCGCGCCACCTCTGGATCGTCCTGCCACACGGAGGTTGGTAAATGGTAATGCTCTGTGCCGGCAGCAAAAAAGAAATCATCTATGGCAGCCTCCCCGGCCTCGCGCACGTCGATGGCCGCGGCACCGTCGCGCAGATCTTCGAACATCTCGGGGGCAGTGGCAGCGGCAGCATCGGCATCCGGCACGGCACAAGCTGCGCTACCGTAGTCTTGCTGCAGCTGTGTGGTTAGCTCGCGTGCCGGGTCGTGGGGCACGCGGAAGTGAGTGATGGAGGCGGTCAGGGCATCGTAGATGCTCAACAAGCCCACCCGGTCGTGGTTCATGCCGGTTGCGAACTGGATTAGCTCGGTGGACATCAAGCCCGCGACCACGCTGGTGGTTACGCCCAGCACACCGGCGGTGGCGCAATCCGGCACGGAATCTGGGTCGGGTTGCAGGGGATAGAGGTCGCGCATTCCCACGCCGGACTCGGCGCCGGGCCCAGACCACCACACTGCGCAGTCGCCCCGGTAGCGAAGCACCGAGCCCCACACCAGCGGGGTGCCTGTGATCTCCGCAGCATCCGCTGCTAGGAACTTGGTGGCAAACGTGTCAGAACCATCCACTAGGATGTCCACCCCACGAAGGTAGCCCACGGCATTGTCGACGGTAAAACGGTCGCGAATCGCATGTACTACGATGCCGGTTTGCAGCTGCCGGAGCTTTTCGGCGGCGACGTCCACCTTGGGCCTTCCCACATCGTGGGTGCCGAACAGGATCTGGCGGTGGATGTTAGTGAGATCCACCGTGTCGTCATCGATCACAGAGATTTCGCCAACACCGGCGGCAGCTAGCTGCTGCATCAGGGGGCAGCCCAATCCGCCAGCGCCGATGACGAACACGTGGGTGCCGTGCAGCGCCTCTTGCTGGGGGATGCCGAAGCCAGGCAATAGGGTTTGGCGGGCTACTCTGTACAACTCTTCGCGGGGCAGTGGGCTCATTACAGGACTTTGTCTTCCCAGCTAGCCAACCCCTCGAATGATGACGAGGCCACGGCGTGCTGCCGTTTCGGAATGCGGCCAGCTTGCCGGGCCAACCGGCCACCTTCCACGGCGTATTTCATTGCAGTGGCCATCGCCATGGGGTCCTGGCAGCGGTTAATAGCACTCGCTAAAAGCACGCCATCGCAGCCCAGCTCCATGGCCAGTGCAGCATCGGAGGCCGTGCCCACACCGGCATCCAGCAGCACGGGAACATGGGTGCGCGAACAGATCAGCTCGATGTTGTGCGGGTTCAGGATGCCTAGGCCCGTGCCGATGGGCGAGCCTAAAGGCATCACCGCTTCCACGCCCACGTCTTCTAGACGCTTGGCGACGATCGGATCGTCGCTGGTATATGCCAGCACCACAAATCCTTCAGCAACCAGCATCTCGCAGGCATCCACGAGCTCTACCACGTCGGGCAGAAGCGTATGGTCATCCGCGATAACTTCCACCTTCACCCAATTGGTGCCCAGCGCCTCGCGGGCTAGCTTGGCGGTTGTTACTGCGTCCCGAGCGGTGCGGCACCCAGCAGTGTTGGGCAGCACGTCAATGCCCAATCGCTGCAAGAGCTCGAAGATGGATTCCCCACCGGTGCTAGCGCTCGTGGCACTGTGCCTACGCATGGCAACGGTGGTCAGCTGTGTACCGCTGGCAACTAAGGATTGTTCCAACATAGCCTGGCTACTTGCCCCGCCGGTTCCCATCACTAGGTGCGAATCGAATTGTTTATCTGCGATAGAAAGCATGAGTAAAGCCCTAACCGCCCTGCACGGCGATCAGGATATCCATTTCATCGCCGTCGGTAACTTTATAAGACCAGTCGCTGGCCGGAATCACGTCGCCATTGACGGCCACGGCGACGCCTTTCGGCGAGGCATCGCCGGTCTCTGCTTTTACGACGGCAGCCACGGTGATATGCCCCTCGCTGCTGCGGCGCTTTCCATTAAGCGTGTATTCCATGGTGCTTATTCCTTTCTTTTGTGGCTATCGGGGTGGGCTGTATCGGGCGTGGCGTAGTGGATCGCAGGCAGAGATGTCTATCTCCAACCCGTTGGCGGGGTAGGTGCCCAACCCCAACTGGGCACCTACCTTAGCCCCAAAGGCGGACAACAGGATTCCGTGGCGGAAGTAGCCGGTGGAGATCACCAGCCCGTCGCGCACCTTGCCAAGGTAGGGCAGATCATCTGGTGTGCCGGGCCGGGCGCCGACGATGGCTTCGATGAACTCGCAATCCTCTAGCCCAGGAACCACGCGGATGGCGTCTCGAAGAAGCGTGTGCACACCGTCTACAGAAGGACCTTTGCGGTTGTCTTCGCGGCTGGTTGCACCGACGGCTATGGTGCCATCGGTACGGGGGATGACATAAACCGGCCGGTCCTCCACGAATGCGCGCACCACTCGGGTAAGCGGTTCGCCACTGGTGTGCACCAGCGCGTCTGGGACCCGCAGCCGCAGCATGTCACCGTACACCGGCCGTAGCGCTAGGGGATTGACACCCTCGAACCAGCCGTCTACGTCTTTGGCACCTAGCCCGTTGCAGAGATAGACCGTGTCGCCGGTGGCCACTCGGCCATCGGTGAGCTGTACATCGTGCCCGTTGATGCGCGTTGCGGCCGTCGCCACGAAGCGAACTCCGGCTTGCTGCAGGTAGTCCAACAGGCACGCGCTGAACATGCGCGGGTTGATCTGATGGTCGCCCGGGATTTCCACTGCCGCCGCCAACTGGGGGCTTAGCCCCTGCTCTAGCCTTCGGGCTTGCCGTAGTGTCAGCGCCTGGGCATCCATACCGTGTCTTTGCTGCAGCGCCAGCAACTCGCGGATATGGACGCCATCGGCGCGGTCGGCACCCACCACCAGGGTGGATTCACTGCGGTGCCCGGTCGGTGCGGTAGTTTTCTTACCCAACCTGGCCAGCAGGTGGGGGAACATCTCGCCCGAAGCCACCATCAGCGGGTACAGCGGCTCTTGCCGGTATTGCACCTCCGCAACCGGCGCCAGCATGCCACCGGCCACGAACGTGGCACCGCTAATGGGCTGGGGATCGACCACGACAATTTCTTGTGGGGATACGCCCGCTTCCACCAATTCGAATGCCGTGGCCAGCCCGATGATTCCCGCGCCAATGATGGCGTGCTCCGCGCGTAGCTTCTGACTATCGGGGTGGTTGCCCGGGCTGAGAACAGTGTTATTCATGTGAACCGATTGCTGCATTCCCGTTCACCCGATCGAAAGCTTGCACAACCGTGGTCGCCAAGGTAGTCGGATCATCGGAGTCCATGAAGGCGCGCACAATCGCCACACCAGACACACCGGTTTGGGCCAGTGCTGCGGCATCGGTGGCCTGTACATCACCGATTGCCACGACCGGAACGGCCGAGGCCGCCACGAGTGGGGGATAGCCTTCCAACCCCAGCGGAGTGCGGCCGGAGATTTTCGTCGGGGTGGGGCGGAACGGACCGGCACCGATGTAGTCGATCACATCTGCGTACTCGTTAGCGTCCTGCACTAGCTCTAGGGTTCCGGTGGTCAGCCCGATGATCGCATCCTCGCCAAGAATCTGCCGCGCCAGGTGCGGGTTCAAGTCGTCTTGGCCGATGTGTACGCCGTGGATGTGGTGATCATCCATTAGGGCGGCCGCTACATCCACTCGGTCATCGATAAGCACCTTCGTTGCCGGATTGGCTTCCTCGACTGCCGCGGCAACGTCGATAGCTAGGGCGGTCAGATCGCGCACGCTGATGGGCTTGCTGCGCACTTGAATCACGCCCGCACCACCGGCGGCCGCTGCCGCGGCAACCTGGACGACCTTTTCCTGCGGTGCTCCCGTAACGTGGTAGCACCGCAGATCCAGGTGGCTACCCTGCGCAGCAGGGCGAGGCTTAGCGCTCACTGGGGATCGCTGCTTCCTTCTCCAGATCCTCGGCCACTTCCTTGGCCTCATTGCGGTCTAGATACAGCTTGGATCCCGCACGGCGGAACTCCTCGGCCATTTCTTCTTCGCCTTCGGTATTAGTGACGCGTTCTCCGTCTACACTCTGGCGCCCGAAGCCTGGCAAGCCGAGGTCCTTGACTAGCGTTTGCTTCTGGTCGGTGGCCAGAGCCTCATCGATCTTGTCACCGAATGCGTCGCGGATGTCCTGGCTGATCCGCATGGAGCAGAACTTAGGTCCACACATCGAGCAGAAGTGAGCGGTCTTTGCCGGCTCCGCGGGCAGAGTTTCGTCGTGGTAGGACTGGGCAGTATCCGGGTCTAGGGACAGGGCAAATTGATCGTGCCAGCGGAACTCGAAGCGCGCCTTGCTCATCGCATCGTCCCACTCGTGGGCGCCAGGGTGGCCCTTGGCGACGTCGGCGGCGTGGGCGGAGACCTTGTAGGTAATTACACCGGTCTTCACGTCGTCCTTGTTCGGCAGGCCAAGGTGCTCCTTCGGGGTGACGTAGCACAGCATTGCGGTACCTCCCATGGCGATATTGGCCGCACCGATGGCGGAGGTAATGTGGTCGTAGCCAGGCGCAATATCGGTGACCAGCGGCCCCAGGGTATAAAACGGTGCGCCGCCGCACCATTCCTGCTCTTTTTCATTGTTAACCTGCACCATGTTAAGCGGCACGTGGCCTGGGCCTTCGACCATGACCTGAACGTCGTACTCCCAGGCGCGGTGGGTTAGCTCGCCGATGGTCTTCAGCTCAGCGAATTGGGCTGCGTCGTTGGCATCGGCGATGGAGCCTGGGCGCAGGCCGTCGCCCAGAGAGAACGCAACGTCGTACTTGGCGAAGATCTCGCACAGCTCGTCGAAGTTCTCGTACAGGAAGGACTCCTTGTGATGAGCCAAGCACCAGCCGGCCATGATGGAACCGCCGCGGGAAACGATGCCGGTTACGCGCTTGGTGGTCAGCGGCACGAAGGGTAGGCGTACGCCGGCGTGGATCGTCATGTAGTCCACACCTTGTTCGCATTGTTCGATCACGGTATCGCGGAAGATTTCCCAGGTCAGGTCCTCGGCCACGCCGTCGACTTTCTCGAGTGCCTGGTAAATCGGCACGGTACCGATCGGTACCGGGGAGTTGCGCATGATCCACTCGCGAGTGGTGTGAATGTCGTTACCGGTGGATAGGTCCATTACGGTGTCTGCACCCCAGCGGGTGGCCCAGCGCAGCTTGTCTACCTCTTCGCGGATGGACGAGCTCACCGCGGAGTTACCGATATTGGCGTTGATCTTCGTATTGAAGGCATTGCCGATGATCATCGGCTCAGATTCCGGGTGGTTGATGTTGTTCGGGATGATCGCCTTGCCGGAGGCAACCTGCTCGCGCACCTTTTCTACGTCGCAGTGTTCGCGCAGTGCGACGTATTCCATCTCCGGGGTGATAATACCCTGGCGGGCGTAGTGCATCTGGGTTACGCGCTTGCCCTCCTTGGCCCGCAGCGTCTGGCGGCTAGCGCCTTTCCATTCGTCACTGGCCTCGCCACGTTTGAGGGCGCGGTTACCGTCATCCAACAGGTTGCGGCGCCTGCCCTCGTAGGCTTCTACATCACCGCGGGCTTCGATCCACTCACTGCGCAAAGCCTCCAGGCCCTCGGTCGGTTCGGCCCAGGGGCCGCGAGTGCGGTAGAGCTTCTGCGGTGGATTCGGGCCCGTTGGGGAATCGTCCAGCTGAACTTCGGTTTCCGGCACCTGTAGGGTGAAGGTCTTGCCGAAGGATTCCACCTGCTTTTCGATGGGGGCGAAGCTGTGCTTCGGGTGGATTTCCGCACCATAGTCGTCATTCGGGATGGTAGTGCGGGTGTGCTGTGTAGACGGATCCGTCATAAAAGTCTCTCCTCATTCTTCCTTCGCTGGTTCTAACCAGGCAGGTTCTAGCGGTACTCGCGCGGGGATTACAGCGCGATCTCAGCTCGATACCTCGAGCGCCCGTGTTCGGTTGCACTTCCTACTGTAACGCACAGCACCCGCGTGTTAAGTCCTAGGGCGGACGGTTGATTGGACAGCCTCAATGAGCAAAGTAGAAAAGCGGTAAACAACTACAGAGAGTCACTCGGTGGGATGGCTGGGGCACGGGTTAGACTTAACAGCATGATTGATCAGAAGCTCCTAGAGATCCTCGCGTGCCCGATCGACAAGCAACCGCTGGAGGATCACGGCGACTATTTGGTTAACCCTCGGCTGAACAAGGCCTATCCGGTGCAGGACGGCATTCCGGTCCTGCTGGTGGACGAGGCTAAGGACTGGCCCATTGGGTCCAAGTAACTAAAGCCACACGCTCTGGAAAAGCAGACACTTAGATAATTAGGGAACAGGGGAGCACCTACGTATGACTAACAACACGAACATTGTTGACGAACTGGAATGGCGCGGGCTCATTAACCAGTCCACGGATTTGGAGGCTTTGAAAGAGGCCACAGAGAACCCGATCAGCTTGTACTGCGGTTTCGATCCGACGGGAAGCTCGCTGCACGCTGGGCACCTAGTACCACTGATTATGCTGAAACGCTTTCAGCAATTCGGCCACCGTCCAATCGCGCTGGCCGGCGGTGCGACGGGAATGATTGGTGACCCACGTGATGTTGGGGAGCGTTCTATGCTCACGGAAGAGCAGATCGCAGAGAATATGCAGATGATCAAGACACAACTTGAATCTTTCGTGGACTTCACCGATGAGAGTGACGTTTCAAGCCCAGCGGTGATGGTGAACAACGCGGACTGGATTAGCCAGATCAACGTCATCGAGTACCTGCGCGATATCGGTAAGAATTTCTCGCTGAATACCATGCTGGACCGCGATACGGTTAAGCGCCGCTTGGAGTCCGATGGCATTTCCTACACCGAGTTTTCCTACATGCTGCTGCAGGCTAACGACTTTGTGCACCTGCACAATGAGTACGACTGTGTCCTGCAGATTGGCGGTGGCGACCAGTGGGGCAACATCGTTTCCGGTGTGGATCTGAACCGGCGCGTGAATGGTGCGAAAGTCCACGGCCTGACGGTACCGCTGGTGACGGACGCCGAGGGTAATAAGTTCGGCAAATCCACCGGCGGCGGCAAGCTATGGTTGGATCCGCAGCTGACCAGCCCATACTCCTGGTACCAGTACTTTATTAATGCTGGAGACGCGGTGGTTATCGATTACCTGCGTTGGTTTACATTCTTGACTCAGGAGGAGATCGCGGATCTGGAGCGCAAGGTAGAGGAGGAACCCTACAAGCGTGAGGCGCAGCGAGTGTTGGCGCGAGAAATGACCACACTGGTCCACGGCGCACAAGCCACCGAAGCAGTGGAGCTGGCCTCTCAAGCTTTGTTCGGTAAGGCGGAGTTACAGGATTTGGACGAGGCCACCCTGTCTTCTGCATTGCAGGAGACCGAGGTAGCGGAAGTCAGCTCGGATGCCACGATCCTGGATCTATTGGTAGGTGCGGGATTGGAGAAATCGAAGGGTGCCGCGCGCCGCACTGTGGGTGAAGGCGGTGCATACGTGAATAACCAGCGCATCGAGGACATCGAATGGTCTCCGTCTTCCCAAGACCTCCTGCATGGCTCGTGGCTGGTATTGCGCAAGGGCAAGAAGCGCTTCGCTGGGGCACGGGTTGTGAATCCTTCCTAATGCCGTCACGCTTCGTGTCAATAAGGTAGCTACATGATCCCTTGGTAACGGTTATTGGCCATTTACCAGGGGATTTGTGTGTTTCTAGGTGTGGGGTGTAGCTTTATCGAAGTCGCTGAGAGGTAGCCGGGAGGTTACTTGATGGTGACATTTTGTGCGGACTTTGTTTGATGATTTGATTTTGTTCTTTGAGTTGAGTAAGTTTGTACGGGCTGCCGATGAGAGGTTAACGGGAAGTTAATTTTCTGTTGGTTGGTGGTGATGTTTGAGAACTCAATAGTGTGCCAATGTACTTTTTATTTTTTGTGTGCATGGTTGTGTGT